>CAUPEV010000075.1:0-19286 GCA_963510335.1 uncultured Roseateles sp. | reverse complement strand
ATCGGCCAGACCGCTAACGCCGGCCTGCGTCTGCTCGGCACAGAGGCCGGTGATCTCGGTCAAGGCCAGCTGCGCGCGGCTTACGCTGTCGCGCTGCAGCTGCAGAGCTTCCTCGCGCTGCAGGGCCAGCAGCCGCTCGACGCCTTCGCGCTGTTGGCTGATGGCATTCGCATCGGCCAAGGCCTCGGCGCGGCGCTGCGCATCGCGCTCGGCCAGCAAGCTGAGATGACGGGTCTGGCCATCCGAGACACCTTCCAGCAGGGCCTGCGTCTGCGTCGCGAACTGCTGGGCGGCTTGCGCAACAAGCTCTCGTGCTGAAGCTTGTTGCTCTGCGAGCGCGCCTAGGTGATCTTGCAGCGAGGCCCAGCGTGCTTGATCTGCATCAGCCTGCGCAGCCTGGTGGCGGGTGGCCATCGTGTCCAGCGCCGTGAGCATCGCTTGCGAGTCCGAGGCCCAGCGCTGCCCCTGGAGTTCCACGGCGCGCTGCGAGGCCGCGCCGGCATCTTCCAGCAGCTGCAGCGCGAGCTCTCGCTGCTGGTGCAGCGCTGCGGATTGCGCCTGGGCAGCTTCGACATGCTGATGTGCAATGCGCTCGGCGCCCGCCTCGAAGCGGCTGCTGAGCGCGCTCAGTTGATCCGTTACCGTGTTTCCGACGCGCTCATGCAGGGATGCGGCCTCGCGGGCTATTGCCCCCATCGCCGCCGTTGCGGCGGGTTGAATGGCGGCACCTGCCTCCCGTGCAGCGTCTGCAAGGCTGTTGCGCAGGGTGGCGTCGACGCTGCTGGCCAAGGCGGCATAGGCTTTGCTGGTTTCGCCGTGGAATTGGCTGTTTTGCGCGGACAGCTGTTCTGCAATGCGCTCGGTGAGTTGCTGGAGCTGGGCAACCATCTCCAGCTGCTTTGCCTTGTCGCGCTCGATCGCAGCCGAAGCAATAGCCTGCTGCTCGATCTCCCGCCGATGGGCAGCCGTCAGATGGCGCAGCCGCCCCAAAATTGCGGCATCCAGCAGAGCGCCGGCGGCCGAACGTTCCCTGCGGGCGAGGGCCACCATCAGACCCAACATGGCTGAGCCGGCGACCCCTGCCACGCTGGCACTGAAGGCCAGGCCAAGGCCTTGGATCGGGGCCCCCAGCGCATTGCGCAAAGCGGCCAGGTCAGCGGATGCGCCAAGAGCGCTGGCCGTACTGCTCAAGGTGATGACCAAGCCAATGAAGGTGCCGAGCATGCCCAGCAGCACCAGCAAACCTGCCAGCGCTGGCGCCAATGCCAAACCGGGGAGGCCGACGCGCTGGCCATCCAGACGCATCTGCACAGCGCCGCGCAAAGCGAGGGGCACCGAGGCAATCCAGTCGTCGGGTAGTTCCGGCAGGTCGGGCAGTTCGCGCGTTGTGGCCGCGGCCAAAGCACGGCTGTCCCGGCGAAAAGTTGATAACTCCCGCGCGCCGATGGCATAAAAAACAGCAATCAGCCCCGCCATGGCCAGAGCGACGGGGTGATTCCTTGAGGCGGCCATGCCGGCGCCGGCGATGCCAGCCAGACCGGCCGCCATGGCGATGGGGTAGAGAGCGTTGAGAGATCGGTTCATGGGGGATTGTTGCTGCTCAAGGCCTCAATGAGGCCCAGCACAGCTTGAAGTTTGTGGTCCAGTTCGGCCCGCAGCAATCGCTGCAGGTCTGACCAGAGGCGGGCGCGCCAGCGAAGCGGATCGGCGGCGTAGTGTTTCTGAGCTCGGGTTTCCAGCAGGGCGGAAAGCCCAGCCATGGCGCGCAATTGGGGCGGGGCCATCGCTCGCTCGATGTATTCGTCCAACTGGGCCAGCCTTGCGAGTTCGTCGGAGGCGCGCGTGAGGCGGGCTCGCAGAAGCGCTCGAAACGTGGAGGTGCGACTCTCGATCACGCGCTGCTGCTGCCCGAAATGCTGCAAATAGGGGGCAAGCAGCTCCGTGAGCGTTGCGCCCTCGGAGATCGAATCGGACTCGCCAGCCAGCTCGGTGTGATGGAAGCTTGACGCCAATTCGGCCTGGAGCCGCTCCAGCTCAGTACTCGCCCAATGCATGGCCTTGATTCGTGCGGCCTCAGATTCAGCGCTACCAGGCGGCGTGGTCAACACCTGGGAGACCTCGATGGCATCCGCCCAGCCGAACCAGGCCCCCAGCCGTGCAGTTGCCGGTGGCGGGGAGCCAGGCGCGGTGCACCATTGGCGCAGCAAGCTAGACAGCGACTCAGGCGGAAATGGTGGGACTGGCTTGGAAATAGCTTGCATTCGGTGAAGCCGACGCCTGTGCTTTTGTTGCGGAAAAGGGGGGATTTTAGAGAAGGACCTCGGCATTGCCCGACCGAGGCATCCCTGCGCAGTGAAATGGCCAAGCTCAAGGCAGAGCTCAAGCGCACGACCGAGGAGCGCGACATCTTAAAAAAGGCCGCCGCCTACTTTGCCAGGGAGTGCGGTTGAAGTACGCATTCATGCAGCAGCATGTCCATGAGTTGCGCCTGAGCAGCGTGCTCAAGTTCAATCGCAGCGGCTACTACGCATGGCAGGCCCAACCTCTGTTGGAGCGAGCCCGCGCCGATGAAGTGTTGCTGACCAGCATTCGCCAATCGTACGAAGTCAGCGGCGGCGTGTATGGCAGCCTTTGTCGTACAAGCGCGAACCAGCGAGTTGCCGGCGATGATGTGGCCACAAGCTCCCGGCCAGTTTCCGTCATTCGAGTGCGCAAAGTGGGCGGCTCAATTGAAACAAAATAGGCGGCCTTCTTGGTTCGGAATACGCATCTCATTTTGCCCAGACATCGAAACCGACTGACGAGCTGGAAAGTATTGAACGCGACTGGACGGGCGCGCGGCTTGGCCGTCAATTACATCGCCAGCGACACCAAAGCGGCGCGCGAAGAGCGTTGGGCCGCTGTCAGGGCAGGCTCCCGATCAGCATCAAACCAGCCGCATGCGGCTGCACCGCCACGCCCGAACCCGACTCCGGCACCACGCCGGTCAGCGCGGTGATGTTGACTTGGTGCGTGATGACCACCAACACCCCGGGGCCGCGCCAACTCTGAAGCTGCGCCAGCGCCGCGCGTGTCTGTTCCGCTTGCGACTCGGGACGGCCAAAAAATGAGTTGAAGGCCGGGCGGTCTTGCCGCTGACCGGGGAAGGCCAGATCGGCGGTCTCGCGCGTGCGACACCACTGCGAGGACCACACCGCAGCGACCTTGACGCCGCGTTCAGCGAACGCCCGCCCGATGCGCTGCGCTTGCTCGCGGCCTGCCTGGCTCAGATTGCGCTGGGTGTTGCAGTCGTCGAGCTTGAACTCAGTGGGATCGCCGCCGCCCGGCGCGAGCGCATGGCGCATCAGCACGACCGAAGCTGGCGGCAGGTCGGGCCAGTCTGACGCGCTCGCAAGTCCGGGCAAGCCGAGCAAAAGCAATACAAAGAGTCGTCGCATGTGTTGAGTATCTGGCGTCTGCAATGTCCCTGCCTGGCCACCCGTCAATGACGCCATCAAGCCCAGGTCAATCTGCCCCATCCACAAACCTCATCAATCCACTGACCCACTTCGCAGCATCGCCTCTTCACGCGAGCCAATACTGAGCTTGCTGTAGACACGGTTGATGTGCCGACCGTTTTGGTCAATCTCGGCGTACTGGCGAGGTTTCGGCCTCACGCTCGCCACGCCTTCGGAGTTCGCCGAACTGGGTGCGGTGTCTCCGATCGAAACCCTGCAGTCCGATGATGACGAGATTCGCCACGAGCGTAAAACCAATGCGGTCAATGTGAATCTGTTTCTTGAACTGTTTTCGCCAGCACTCGAAGTCACCAGTTGTAGCAAGTCGGTGGGCGGCGCAATAGACCGCAGCCCCGGCTCTAGCTTGAGGCTATTAACTTTTTCCAACTCTATTCCTTTCGGTCGGTCAGAATTGGCTCAATTTTTCCGAACTCTATTCCATGTTTCCGAACTCTATTCCGTCACACCACGCCCCGCCGCAGGCCTTCATCGTCGATCTTGACGGCACCATGGTCGACACGCTGGGTGACTTCGTCGCGGTGTTGGAGCGGGTGCTCGGTGAGCTGGGCCTGGCCAGTGTGGACCGTGCTTTTGTTGAAAAAACAGTGGGGCGGGGCAGCGAGCACTTGATCCGTACTTGCCTGGCGCAGGTGGGCGGCGACCCGGCTTTGTACGAGCAAGCCTGGTTGCAATACCAGCAGCATTACCGAGCCCTCAACGGCCAATGCTCAGAGGTCTATCCCGGCGTGCGTGAGGGCTTGGCACGGCTGCGAGCCTTGGGCTTGCCCATGGCCTGCCTGACCAATAAACCGGCTGCATTTGCACGCGAGTTGCTGGCGCTCAAAGGGCTGGATGGCTATTTCGACAAGGTCTTCGGCGGCGATGATTTCGAGCGCAAGAAGCCCGATCCTTTGCCGCTGTTGAAGACCTGCGAGGCGCTGGGCTCACAAGCCGCACGGACTTGGATGATTGGCGACTCGAGCAATGACGCGCAGGCGGCGCATGCGGCCGGCTGCCCCGTCGTGCTGGTCAGCTATGGCTATAACCACGGTGAGGCTATCCACAATGTGCCGGCGCAGCAATATGTGGATAGGCTGGATCAGATCAGTCTGAACAGCGGTGAGGGTCCTTAAGTCCGGCCCCGGCGCTCTTTGACGATGCCCAGCAGCGCGTCTTTGAGCTGTTCGTCGGCCGGTGACTTGCCCAGCCAGATACGCAGCAGTGCCGAGTAAAACTCGGGCTCCTTGATGGGCGCGCCTTGTGGCTTGCCGTTCAGCAACACGACCGAGCCGGTGCCGGGGATGAAATCGATCGTGAAATGTTCGCCGGCCGTCAGGCTTTTGCGGCTGGAGAAGATTTCGGCCACGCGCAGCACGCCGTTGATGGCCTTGGCAAACTCGTCGCGCGAAGCGTTCTGTTCGATGCCCTTGGTGAACAGGCGACCGAGTTCGTTGCCGTCAACTTCCCTCAGCATCACGATGTGCAGACGCTTTGGCCCGGGGGCGCCCAGCACGGCCTCGGCCGTGTTGGCCTTGGCGCTCAGATAGAGCCCGGCCGTGTAGACCTGGAAAACGGCTTTGTAGCGAGTGCCGGCGCCGTTCAGTTGCAGGGTTTGGTCGCCAAGCTTGATGGCCTGCTCGTACTTGACGCCGGATACCTCGACGGTTGGGGCCAGAACTTGCGCCTGCGCCTGCGCAAGCGCGGCCGGCTGCAGGCACAGCGTCAGCAGTGCTGCAAAAATGAGTTCACGCATTGAACGCTCCGTTTTTGTTGATTTCCACCGCGCCATTGCATCAAGGCACAGGCCCGGGGAGTATGCCGCTAAGCCGTCGGCCTGTCTGCGCAAGACGTCACATGAGGCTGATACACTGAAATCATCATGTTCATCACACGCAACTTCATCAAGGGGTCTCACGACCGGGGAGCTTGGCCCTGGCGTCGCCGGCCCGTGTTCGTCTGATGACGCTTGTTGCTGTGCCTTTGATCGCTCGATAAATAGATAGTTAGATCGAGCCCGGTCAGCCCAAGCGCCCTGTTTCTGCGGCGCGCCCCATATAGACGGCGCGCTTTTGCAAGGGTTTGACTTGATGATTACCGAACTTGAATTCAAGAGCCTGGCCGCGCTGGGCTTTAACCGCATCCCCTTGATCAGCGAGGCCTTCGCCGATCTGGAAACCCCGCTCTCGCTCTACCTCAAGCTCTGCTCTGGCTCAGGTGCCTACGGCGGCAAGGGCGGCAGCAATAGCTTTTTACTGGAGTCGGTGGTGGGTGGCGAGCGCTTTGGGCGTTACTCCTATATCGGCCTGCCGGCCCGCACCGTGCTGAAGAGCCGCGGCCTGCTGACCGAAGTCATCTGTGACGGTCAGGTCGTCGAGAGCCACACCGGCAACCCGCTCGACTTCATCGCCGCCTATCAGCAGCGCTTCAAGGTCGCGCTGCGCCCCGGCATGCCGCGCTTTTGCGGTGGCCTGGCCGGCTATTTTGGCTATGACGCGGTGCGCTATATCGAGCCCAAGCTCGCCAAGACAGAAATGCCCGGCGGCGTCGACACGCCCGACGTGATGCTCCTGCAATGCGAAGAGCTGGCGGTCATCGACAACCTCAGCGGCAAGCTCTATCTGATTGTCTATGCCGACCCGAGTCAGCCAGAGGCCTTCTTCAAGGCGCAAAAGCGTCTGACCGAGCTGCGGGACAAGCTCGCCTACAGCGTCTCGGCGCCACTGGTCAAACGCGGCCAGGCCCATCCGGTCGAGCGCGAATTTGCCAAGGCCGACTATTTGAAGGCTGTCTTGCGGGCCAAGGAATACATTGCGGCCGGTGACATGATGCAGGTGCAGATTGGTCAGCGCCTGCGCAAGCGTTACACCGAATCGCCTTTGAGCCTGTACCGGGCGCTGCGCTCCTTGAACCCCAGCCCCTATATGTATTTCTACGATATGGGCGACTTCCAGATCGTCGGCGCCTCGCCGGAGATCCTGGTCAGGCAAGAGCATTCGCCCGAGGGCGACAAGGTCACCATCCGCCCGCTGGCCGGCACTCGCCCGCGCGGCGGCACCACCGAGCAAGACCTGGCCCTGGAGCGCGAGCTGAAGGCCGACCCCAAGGAGCTGGCCGAGCATCTGATGCTGATCGACCTGGCCCGCAATGACATTGGCCGCATCGTTAAGACCGGCAGCGTCAAAGTTACCGATGCTTTTGTCGTCGAGCGCTACTCGCATGTGATGCATCTGGTCAGCAATGTCGAGGGCTTGCTGAAGGACGGCATGAGCAATCTGGACGTGTTCCGCGCCAGCTTCCCCGCCGGCACGCTCAGCGGCGCGCCCAAGATCCGCGCGATGCAGATCATCGACGAGCTGGAACCGGTCAAACGCGGCATTTATGGCGGCGCGGTCGGTTGCCTGAGCTTTGCCGGTGATATGGACCTGGCGATTGCCATCCGCACCGGCATCATCAAGGACGAAACGCTCTATGTGCAGGCGGCGGCCGGCGTGGTGGCGGACTCGGTGCCCGAGCTTGAATGGGCCGAAACGGAGGCCAAGGCGAGGGCCTTGATTCGAGCAGCCGAACTTGTGGAAGAGGGGTTCTGATCATGTTGTTAATGATTGATAACTACGACAGCTTCACCTTCAACCTGGTGCAGTATTTTGGGGAACTCGGCGCCGAGGTGCGCGTCGCCCGTAACGACGAGATCACGCTGGCCGAGATCGAGGCGATGAAGCCCGATCACCTGGTGCTGTCACCCGGCCCTTGCTCGCCGGCTGAGGCCGGCATCTGCGTGGCGGCGATCCAGCACTTCATGGGCAAGCTGCCGATTCTGGGCGTCTGCCTCGGGCACCAGAGCATGGGCGCAGCGCTGGGCGGCAAGATCATCCGCGCGCAGCGCCAGATGCACGGCAAGGCCAGCACGATCACGACCGATCAAAAAGGCGTTTTCAAGGGCCTGCCCAAGGATTTCAGCGTCATCCGCTATCACTCGCTGGTGATCGAGGAGGCCTCAATGCCCGAGGTGCTGGAGATCACAGCGCGCAGCGAAGACGGCGAAATCATGGGCGTTCGCCACCGCGACTTGGCCGGCACGCCGACACCGCTGGAAGGCGTGCAGTTCCACCCCGAGTCCATCCTCAGCGAGCATGGTCACGCGATGCTGAAGAACTTTCTGACGCTGGCGCTGTAGGCCATGAAAACCGTTGATTTCCGTAGTGATACGGTGACCCAGCCGACGGCCGGCATGCGCGAAGCGATGGCCGCAGCGCAGCTTGGTGATGATGTCTTTGGTGATGACCCCAGCGTCAATGCCTTGCAGGACGCAGTCGCCGAGCGACTCGGCTTCGAGGCGGCGCTGTTCATGCCGACCGGCACGCAGAGCAATCTCTGTGCCTTGATGACGCATTGCCAGCGCGGCGACGAATACATCGTCGGCCAGTTTGCCCATACCTACCGCTGGGAGGGTGGCGGTGCGGCGGTCTTGGGCTCCATACAGCCGCAGCCGCTGAATCACCAACCGGACGGTTCGCTCTTGCTCTCCGAGGTTGAAGCGAGCATCAAGCCCGACGATGTGCATTTCGCCCGTACCAAGCTGCTGACGCTGGAGAACACCATAGGCGGCAAGGTGCTGCCGCTCTCGTATTTGGCCGATGCCTCGGCCTTGGCGCAAAAGCATGGCCTGGCCCGCCATCTGGACGGCGCGCGCCTGTTCAACGCGGCAGTGGCCGCGGGCGGCGACCCTTACGCCGCTGCCCGCTACATAACGCAGTATTTCGACAGCGTATCGGTCTGCTTCTCCAAGGGCCTGGGCGCCCCTGTCGGCTCGGTCTTGTGCGGCTCGGCCAGCTTTATCCAACAGGCCAGGCGCTGGCGCAAGATGTTGGGTGGCGGCATGCGCCAAGCCGGCGTGTTGGCGGCGGCGGCGCATTACGCGCTAGCCCACCAGGTGGTGCGTTTGGCCGATGACCATGCGCTTGCGAAGCGTCTGGCCGCCGGGCTGCAAGGCCTGGCCGGCGTGACGGTGGAGGCGCCGCAAACCAATATCGTGTTTGTCGATGTGGCTGGGGTGCCCGCAAGCAAGGCCGCCGGCGTCATCGAGCACTTGAAGGCGCGCGGCGTCTTGGCCACCGGCCTGTACAAGCTGCGCTTCGTCACGCACCTGGATGTGGACGAAGCCGCCGTGGATCAGGCTATAGCCGCGATGCGCGAGTATTTCTCAGGATAAATAGGACAGGATTCAAGATGCCATTTACCGACCAAGAAGCGCTGACCCGGGTCATCGAACACCGCGAAATCTTCCACGATGAAATGCTGACCCTGATGCGTCGCATCATGGCCGGTGAGATGTCGCCGGTGATGGCCGCGGCCTTGCTGACCGGCCTGCGCGTCAAGAAGGAAACCATCGGCGAGATCACTGCCGCCGCGCAGGTGATGCGGGAGTTGTCGACCAAGGTGCCTTTGCCCAGCCCCGCCAGCAAGCATCTGGTTGATGTGGTGGGCACCGGTGGCGACGGCGCCCACACTTTCAATATCTCGACCTGCTCGATGTTTGTGGCCGCAGCGGCCGGCGCGCAAGTCGCCAAGCATGGCAACCGCAGCGTCTCCAGCAAGACCGGCAGCGCCGATGTGCTGGAGGCCTTGGGCGCCAATATCATGCTGACGCCGGCTCAGGTGGCGGCCTCGGTGGCGCAGACCGGCATCGGTTTCATGTTCGCACCCAACCATCACCCGGCGATGAAGAATATCGCGCCTGTGCGGCGTGAGCTGGGCGTGCGTACTATCTTCAACATCCTGGGTCCATTGACCAATCCTGCAGGCGCGCCGAATATCTTGATGGGGGTATTTCATCCCGATCTGGTCGGCATTCAGGTGCGTGTGATGCAGCGCCTCGGTGCCGAACACGCACTCGTCGTCTACGGCAAAGACGGCATGGACGAAATCTCGCTCGGCGCGGCGACGCTGGTCGGCGAGTTGAAAAACGGCGAGGTGCGCGAGTACGAGATTCATCCCGAGGACTTCGGCATGGCCATGGCCTCGAACCGCACGCTCAAGGTGGCCGGGCCGGAAGAGTCAAGGTTGATGTTGCTCGGCGCGCTGAACAATGAAGAAGGTGCGGCGCGCGATATCGTGATCCTGAACGCTGGTGCGACGCTGTATGCCGCCAATGTGGCCGATTCGATCGCCAGCGGCATTGCCATGGCTCGCGCGGCAATCGCCAGCGGGGCGGCCAGAGCCAAGCTGGACCAGTTTGTTGCGAGCACGCAGGCATTGGGCCGGGCTTCTGCATGATCTCCAGTGCGACGCTGCTGCGGCGCTTGCAGGTCAAGTGCGAGGGCCCTGGCTTGTGAATCTTTTGAATTCGAACGGGCGACAAAGCCATGACTGACATCCTGCGCCGCATCGTTGCGGTCAAACATGAAGAGCTGGCCGCAGCCCGCAAGCAGCGCTCCTTGGCCAGCCTGCGCGAGGAAGCCGAAGCGAGGCATGACCAGCGCGGTTTCGAGGCCGCGCTGCGCGCCAAGATCGCTGCCGGTCAGAGCGCGGTGATCGCCGAGATCAAGAAAGCATCGCCCAGCAAGGGTGTGCTGCGCGCCGACTTTCAGCCTGCAGCTATCGCTGAGAGTTATGCCAGGCATGGTGCGGCTTGCCTGAGTGTTTTGACCGACGAGCAGTTCTTCCAAGGCTCTGAGGCTTATTTGCGGCAAGCGCGGGCAGCTTGCGAGCTGCCGGTCTTGCGCAAGGACTTCATGGTCGACGAGTATCAGATCTTCGAAGCGCGGGCGATGGGTGCAGACTGCATCTTGCTGATCGCTGCCTGCCTGGATGACGCGCAGATGGCCGACCTCGAAGCGGTGGCGCTGAGTCTCAAGCTGGACGTCCTGGTGGAGGTGCATGATGGCGCGGAGCTGGACCGTGCGCTGCGTCTGCGCACGCCGCTGGTCGGCATCAATAACCGTAATCTGCGTACCTTCGACGTAACGCTGGACACGACGCTGGGCTTGCTGGACCGGGTGCCGCCAGATCGCCTGCTGGTGACCGAGTCGGGCATCCTTGGGGCGGCTGATGTGCAGAAGATGCGCGCCGCAAACGTCAATGCCTTTTTGGTTGGCGAGGCCTTTATGCGTGCGCCAGACCCAGGTGCGGCGCTGGCGGCGGTGTTCGCCTGAGATGATCGAGCTGGCTGAGTTTGATCCCGGCTGGCAGCCCGTGGTCGACGCTTGGCGCGCAAGCCCGGCCGGCCAAAGTCTGCAAGCGTTTTTGGCCCAGCGCAGGGCGGCTGGCGCCGTCATCTATCCGCCCGATCCTCTGCGCGCCTTACGGCTCACGCCGCTCTCGCAGACCCGCGTCGTGATTCTTGGGCAGGACCCTTATCACGGTGCGGGCCAAGCCGAAGGGCTGGCGTTTTCGGTGCCAGAAGGGGTCAAAGCGCCTCCGAGTCTCATCAATATTTTCAAGGAACTGCAGCGCGATCTGGGCCAGCAGCCGCCGATGTCGGCCAGCCTCTTGCCTTGGGCGAAGCGCGGCGTTCTATTGCTGAACAGCGTTTTGACGGTGGAAGATGGCGCGCCGGCCAGTCATGCAAAAAAGGGCTGGGAAGCGCTGACCGATGCCTTGATCCAGGCCGCCGCCAGCGATGCCGCGCCCAAGGTTTTTATGCTCTGGGGTGCGTACGCGCAGGCCAAGGCCGGCTTGATCACGGCCGCCGGCCTGCATCAGCGTCATCTGATCTTGCGGGCGAACCACCCGTCGCCCTTGTCGGCCTTGCGCCCGCCTATGCCTTTTATTGGCTGCGGGCATTTCTCGCAGGCTCAGGCTTGGCTGGGGCAGCAAGAGCGGGGAATAGCCTGGGACCTCTGATTCAGGTCAATACCAGTTCAAACAGCCGGGCCAGATGGCTGGCATGGAGTTGCTCCTGCCGGCTCCACAAATGCTTTTGCTGGCAATGCGACAACCATAGGACGGCCACCATCTCACCCTTGGCGTAAAGCGGAAGTTCAATGCGCGAAAGCGTTCCCGCGGCTTGGGGCAGGGCGCTGAGTTCGTCCTTGCAAGGGTGGTTGCTCACGGTGCCCAGCGCTTGCGGTTTGGCTGCCGCGCTGAGCCAATCCAGGTACTGCTTTTGCTCGACCGGGCTCAGGCTTGGGAATTCGCCCTTTTGTCCTTGAGTTTGCGCTTGGGTCTGTGACTGTGACTGCGCCTGGCCTGAGATCCACCAAAACTGCACCCGATCGAGGCGCAAGATGCTTTTTGCTTCCTCGCACAGCTGTGTCAGCGCGCTCAGGCGGTCGCTCGTGTTCTGGATCTTCCAGCGGCGGTTCGACAAGCTCAGCAACTGGGCCTCGGCGGCTTGCCTGGCCGGGTCGAAAAAGCTCGCAAGCCCCGGCCGTACCGGGCTGCTCAGGCGTTCGATCTCGGCCTGCAAATTCAAATGCTGCCAGAGATGGGGGATGGCGGCGACCTTGTCTCCTTGCTGGTCCAGCAGTTTGGCCAGTAGCAAATGCGCCTGGCTTTGCTGCGGGCGCGAGTGAATTCGCTGGGCCAGCAGCAGGCCATGCTCGGTGCTGCGGATGGCGCCGGCACGGTTGCCGCGCGCCAGCGCAATATCGGTCCAAGTGCGGCTGGCGGCGGCTTCCAGCCAGCTGTGGCCAAGCTTGGCGGCAATGCTCAGGGCCAGTCGGCAGTCCACCGTGGCCCAATCGAGCCGGCCACGCGCCAGGGCTGCGCGGGCCAGTTGCCAATGGGCCTCTGCCTCGTACTCGCGGTGCTGGCCGCGCCGCGAAGCCGCCAGCCCGTGGCTGAAGTGGCGTTCGGCGTCGTCGAGCTGCTCGGTTTCGAAGTGACCGACGCCGATATTCAAGGCCAGTTTGGCGGCCAAGTAGCTGTCGTCAGCGGCGCCCAAGAGCTGTGCCGCCTCGCTGTGCACCTCGCGCCCACGCGCCCAAGCGCCGAAGGCGTAGTGAATCTGCCCCAGGCCGATGCGCGCGGCTGCCCCGGCGCGCGCGTCGCCGGCTCGCGCGGCCAATTCGGCGGATTGATTCCAGTGCTCGGTGGCTTCGAAATACTCGCCTTGCTGATAGGCAATGCGCCCCATCGCTTCGA
Organism: uncultured Roseateles sp.; assembly: GCA_963510335.1. GTDB lineage: Bacteria > Pseudomonadota > Gammaproteobacteria > Burkholderiales > Burkholderiaceae_C > Paucibacter_A. The sequence continues at coordinate 6,705 of CAUPEV010000075.1, read as the reverse complement.
ACAGGCGGGCCGCTTGCAAGGGGTGGGCGTCGGCGTCCAGTTCGTTCTGAGCTTGGGCCAAGGCGGCTTGCAGTTCGAGCGCGCGGCCGCGATGTTCCAGCAGATAGAACTGCGCATACAGCGCATCGCTGGCCGCCGCATGCTGGCCCGCGGCCTTGGCCGATTGCTCCAGGGCGCTCAAGCGCAGCAGCGCGCTATTGGGGTGACGTTGGGCTACCTTGGAGAGGCGTTTGAGAACGTCGGGGGCAAGGGCATCGGCTTCGGTCACGGCGGGCGGGTTCAAAAGTATGGGCTCATGGCGCGGGCCCGACTGCCGGCGCAGAAGGACCCGAAATGCGCAAGGATAGCCGCTGCGCTTGGAAGGCCGGAAAAGTAGCCGTCCATTGCGGCCTTGGTCGAGGCGCGAATGACGACTTTTGTTGAGCTGCAAGCGCTCTTGTCGGTACGCACTGGCAAACGCCTACCCTGAGGTAAACACCAATGCCAGTTTGATTGACTGGCATTATTTTTGGTATTAGACTGGTATCGCTATGACATCTACGACCGACTCTCCTCAAACACATCTTGTCGTCCACGCGGATGGCGCTGCGCGATTCCTGATCGGCGTGGATGGAGGCGGCACCGGGACCCGGGTGAAGTTGGCCGATTTGCAGGGCAATGTGTTGGGTCAGGGTGATGCTGGCCCGTCTGCTTTGGGGCAGGGCGCCGAGCAGGCATGGCGCCATATTCAACAAGCTGTACAAGCGGCCGCAGCGCAGGCCGGCTTGAGCGATTTGGCGCCGCGCGACTGCGCCATCGGCCTCGGTCTGTCTGGTGCAGGCGTGCCAACGCAGGCGGCCGAGTTTGTGGCGCGCCAACCCGGCTATGCCTTGCTGGCGCTGGATAACGATGGCTTCACCACCGTCTTGGGCGCACATGCTGGCCAGCCCGGTGCGGTGGTCGCTGCGGGGACCGGCTCGGTCGGTGAAGTCTTGCGTCGCGACGGCTCGCGCGGCGTGGCGAGCGGCTGGGGCTGGATTGCCGGCGACGAAGGCAGCGGCGCCTGGCTGGGCTTGAAGGCCGTGCGCCATGCCTGTCAGGCGATGGACGGCCGTGTTCCTGCTGGCGCCCTGGCGCAAGCGATTTGGGGCGTGACGGGTGCGCACACCGAGGCGATGTTGGCCTGGGGTGCGCTGGCCGGTCAGCATGCCTATGCCAGCTTGGCGCCCTTGGTTTTTGACTGCGCAGGCAGTGATGCCATCGCAGCGGGTTTTATCGCCGAGGCGGTGTTTGAGTTGGAAAAACTTGCGCACGCCTTGGATCCCGAAGGCGTTTTGCCTTTGGCCTTGTGCGGCAGTGTTGCGCTGCGCTTGGCACCAGAATTTTCAGCAATCTTGCGCGCCCGTTGCGTACCACCCCAGGGTGACTCGGCCGACGGTGGCTTGCACTTGGTGCGCGCCGCACTTCAACGCACTGTGAGCTGAGCGAGAGCTCAGAACGATATGGCCTTCCAATTCAAAGCCGACCCCGATGCGGCCTCGCCGCTGTATATGCAATTGGCGCACAAGCTGGCGCAGGCGATTCGCCAGGGTGAGTACCACGCCGAAGAGGCGCTGCCCTCCGAGCGGGTGCTGTCGGAGTCGCTTGAGTTGTCGCGCGTGACGGCGCGCAAAGCGATTGACCGCTTGGTGGAGCAAGGCCTGATCATTCGCAAGCGCGGTTCGGGCAACTACATCGCGCCCAAGCTGGAGCAGCCGCTGTCGCGCCTGACCAGCTTCTCTGAAGAGCTGCACCAGCGCGGCTTCAAGCCAAGTTCGCGCTGGTTGGCGCGCAGCTTTACGCCGGCCGCGCCGGATGAGCAACTCAGCCTGGGTCTGGGTACCGGCGAACGCGTGGCGCGCTTGGAGCGTTTGCGCTTGGCCGACGCGGTGGTGATGAATTACGAAGTGACGGTGATGCCGGAAGCGGTGCTGCCCGACCCGATGGCGGTGCAGGCCTCGCTCTATGAGCACTTGGCCACCCTGGGCGTCGCACCTGTGCGCGCGCTGCAGCATATTCGCGCCATCAATGCGGACAGCAAATTGGCTGGGCTGCTGGAAGTGCCGGTCGGGCAAGCGGTCTTGTTCATCACGCGCGTGGGCTATTTGGACTCCGGTCTGGCTGTCGAGCTGACCCATTCCTACTGCCGCAGCGACTATTACGATTTTGTCGCCGAGATGCGACGCGAGGGGTAATTTTGGTTCAGCTTATTGACGGCTACGTGCTGACGCCGCAGGGTTTCTTACGCGGTTTTGTCGAGATCAACGATGGCCGCATCAGCCGCATCGAGGGCGACACTGTCACCGAAAGCCAAGTTCGCCACGATAAGCTGGATCTGCCCATCTTGCTGCCGGGCTTTATCGACGTGCATGTGCACGGCGGCGGCGGCCACGACACGATGGAGGGCGGCGACGCCGCGCTGCAGATGTCGCGCCTGCATGTCAAGCATGGCACGACGGCGATGCTGGCCACCACCATGACGGCACCCTTGGCCGATATCGAAATGGCCCTGGCCGCACTCGGCCCGGTGTGCCGCCAGCGCGCGCCGAACGCCGCCCGTATCTTGGGTGTGCACCTCGAAGGCCCTTATATCAACCCGGGCAAGCTGGGCGCGCAGCCCGACTTTGCCAAACCGGCCAGCATGGCGGAAATTCAGGCGCTGAATGCGCTGGCGCCGATCAAGCTGATCACCCTGGCGCCCGAGATGGCCGGCACGCTGGACTTGATCGGCGAGCTGCGCTCGGCCGGCTTTCAGGTGCAGATTGGCCATACGGCCGGCACTTATGAAGATGGCGTCGCCGCCATCAACAAAGGCGCCGGTGGCTTCACCCATTTGTTCAATGCCATGACGGGCCTGCATCACCGCGAGCCCGGCATGGTCGGCGCCGCGCTGGCCCATGCCCGCTACGCCGAAATCATCCCGGACCTCTTGCATGTGCATCCGGGTGCGATCCGGGTCGCAATGCGCTCGATTCCTTGCACCTTTTGCGTGACCGATTCGACCGCCGCGGCCGGCATGCCCGATGGCGACTACAAACTCGGTAGCCACACCGTCACCAAGTGCATGGGCGGCGTGCGCCTGCCCGATGGCACGCTGGCGGGTAGCACGCTGACGATGGACCAAGCCTTGCGCAACCTGATCTGGTTGGGCCTGGAGATCGAAGACGCATCCAAGCGCGTCTCGACCTATGCGGCGGAATACCTGGGCCTGAGCGATCGAGGGCAGCTGAGTGTTGGCGCCTGGGCGGACCTGGTCGTGATGGACCGGCAGCTGCAGTTGCAGCGCGTGCTGGTTGAGGGTGAAGAAATTGACCTTGCTTGACGATCCGAGCGTGCGCAGATTTGCCTCGCGCATGCAGGAGGAGGCGTTCAGCGCCCCCGCGGCCGTGGCACGCCAACTGGCGCATGACCGCAATGCCTATGCCGAACTCGGCCAAGTGCTGCGCGAGCATCCGCCCACTTCATTGCTGACCGTGGCGCGTGGCAGCTCCGATCATGCAGCGCATTACATGGCCTATCTGATGATGGCGCGCCTGGGTCGGCTGGTGACCTCGCTGCCTATGTCTTTGGTGACGCTGTATCAAAGCAAGATTGACTGCGCAGGCCTGGTTTCATTTGCGTTCTCACAGTCGGGCCAGAGCCCGGATCTGGTCGCGCCGACCCAGTTTTTCCGCGCAGGCGGCGCCCGCACCGTGGCTTTTGTGAATGCCGACGCCTCGCCTTTGGCCGATGCCGCGCAATTCGTCTTGCCGCTGCGCAGCGGCCCTGAGCTGAGTGTGGCCGCAACCAAAAGCTATCTCTGCCAACTGGTGGCCGGCGCCCGTGTCGTTGCCGCTTGGACCGGAGATGACGACTTGCAAGCCGCGCTGGAGCAGTTGCCGACCGCCTTGGAGCAAGCCGCGCAGCAGCGCTGGGACGTGGCCGTCGAGGTCTTGAAGGATGCCGACAAGCTCTTCGTCATCGGGCGCGGTACAGGTTACGCCGTGGCGATGGAAGCGGCGCTGAAGTTCAAGGAAACCTGCGGCATTCAGGCCGAGGCCTTCTCGGGCGCCGAGGTCAAGCATGGCCCGATGGCGCTGGTTGAAGAGGGCTACCCCATGCTGGTGTTCGCGCCGCGCGGCCCGGCACAAGCTGGTTTGCTGGCGCTGGCCGAAGAGATGCGTGGCCGCGGTGCCCGCGTCTTGCTGGCTGCGCCACAGGGGACGCCCGGCGCCGAGCTCACTTTGAGCTGCACCGGCAATGAAGATCTGGACCCCATCGCCGTGGCGCAGAGTTTTTACCCGATGGTGGAAGCGCTGGCCCGTGCGCGCGGCCGCAACCCCGATTCGCCGCCGCACCTGGCCAAAGTCACCAAGACCAACTGATTGATTGCCCCTGTTATGACAGCTTTTCACCCCGGCCAACTCGTGATGGTCGACATCCAGGGTAAGACCCTGGACGCCGCCACCGCCGCCTTCCTGCGCGACAACCAAGTGCGGGCCGTTTGCCTGTTCCGCAAGAACCTGGGTACCGAGGCGGAAGTGCGTCAGCTGACGCGCGATTTGCGCGAAGTCATGGGCCCGACAGCCTTGATTGGCCTTGACCAAGAGGGGGGCTCGGTCGTGCGCGCGACCTTCCTGCCGCAAGCGCCTTCGGCGATGGCCTTGGGCGCGGCCGATGACGAAGCCTTGGCCGAGCAGGTCGGCGCAGGCGTCGCGCGCGGCTTGGCCAGCATCGGGGTGAACTGGAATTTCGCGCCGGTCTTGGATATCAATAACAACCCGGCCAACCCGGTCATCGCCGAGCGCAGCTTCTCCGAAGATGCCGACGACGTCACCCGCCTGGCCGGCGCCTGGATGCGTGGCTCGCTCAAGGAAGGCGTAGCTTGCTGCGTCAAGCATTTCCCTGGTCATGGCGACACGCATGTCGACTCGCACCTGGCGCTGCCGACGGTGGACAAGAGCCGCGCCGAGCTGGATGCGCTGGAGCTGCGCCCCTTCAAGGCCTTGCGAGACGCGGCACCGGCGGTGATGACGGCCCACATCGTTTATCCGCAGATCGACCCTGAGCATCCGGCAACGCTGTCGACCAAGATCCTGCGCGACATCCTGCGTAATGAATGGGGCTATGACGGCGTCGTGATCACCGATGCCTTGATGATGAAGGCCATCTTCGAGCGCTATGGCTATGCCCGTGCGGCGGTGATGGCGATACAGGCGGGCGCGGACATGATCTTGGCGCAGGGCGATCTGGAAGAGCAGGGCAAGTCGATCCAGGCCTTGAACGACGCTTTCGCCAGCGGTGAGCTGACGGCCGAACAAGGCCGCATCGCTTGTGCGCGCCTGGACAAACTGGCGCTGGCCTACCCGGTGCGCCATGACGACTACCAAGGCGCGCCGCGCCAAGCCGACGACTTATTGATGAGGAAGGCCTGGGCGGCCGGATTGACCGCCTTGCGCGGCGCCACGCCACCGGCATTGGATGCAGCTTTGCGCGTGTTCGTGCAGCCCGAGGTGCCGACGGACGGTGTCTCAGAAGCCGGCCCGCTGGGCGCGCAAATCGTCGAGCTGTTTGCGGCTTTCCCGAATGCGCAGATTCAGTATGTGGCTGACATCCTGAATCTGGATTGGGCCGAGGTGCCCCAAGACGGCCGGCTCAATATCGTCGCCTCCACGCATCGCATGCGTTATGGCTCGAATGCCCAGGCTTGGCAGCCCGATCTGCACCTGGTCTTGTGGAACCCCTTCCAGGCCCATGATGTGCCCTCGCCAACCGTTGTGACCTGGGGTTATGCCGATGGCGCCTTGGCGGGCTTGAAGGCTTGGCTGGAGGGGCGTGCGATCGCCACCGCAACATCGCCTGTGAACTTGGACTGATCCATACCCCTATGAGCGCCCCAACCCCCCAAATTCGATCCCCCATCAGCTGGGTGCCCAGCCTGTACTTTGTGCAGGGCATGCAGTTTTTTGTGGTGATGCTGATCGCCGGCCTGATGTTCAAAAATATGGGCGTGCCGAATGACCAAATCGCCCGCTGGACCGGCTTGCTGGGACTGGCCTGGGCGATCAAGCCGCTCTGGAGCCCCTTCCTGGAGTTGGCGCGCAGCAAGAAGTTGATCGTCGTGGCGATGCAATTCACTGGTGCAGTGGGGCTGGGGTTGATGGCCTTGGCAGTGCAGATGCCGATGTACTTCGCCGCCAGTATTGCGGTGCTGTTTTTGATTGCCTATGCCGCGGCCACGCATGACATCGCCTGCGACGGCCTCTATATGGCTGCGCTGGACTCCAAGCAACAAGCGGCTTACGCCGGTTGGCAAGGGGCGTTTTTCAATGCTTCTAAATTCCTGACCCTGGGTGGGCTGCTAGTACTTGCCGGCCATTTGGAGAAAACCATCGGCGTATTCAACGCCTGGTCAAGCATCTTTGTTTTGTTGGCCGTGCTGCTGGCGCTGCTGGCGTCTTACAACGCCTGGGCCTTGCCAGGCACGCTGAATACCGAGACCAGTGACTTGACGGCAGCCGGCATTCTGCGCACCTTGAAGGAGGTCATCGGCGACTTCCTGCAAAAGCCAGGCATCTGGATGGCAATCCTGTTCATTGTCTTGTTCCGTTTCGCCGAGGGGCAGGTTCAGACGATTGGGCCCTTGTTCCTGATTGAGGCACGAGACAAGGGTGGCCTGGGACTGACGACCGAACAGGTCGGCAATAT
>CAUPEV010000074.1:0-19769 GCA_963510335.1 uncultured Roseateles sp. | reverse complement strand
CGGCCGATGGAAACGGTGCTGGCCGGCACCGGTGGCTGTACGGCCTATGACGTGGTCTTGATCCTCAAGCGTGGGCGCCACGACGTTATCGGATGCCAGGTGAAGTTGAGTGCCGAGCGTGCGCCGACCGAGCCCAAGGTCTTTACTGCCATTCATATGCACTTTGTCGTGACGGGGCGAGGTCTGAAGCAAGAGATCGTTGAGCGTGCGGTAGCACTGTCGCATGAGAAATATTGCTCAGCCAGCATCATGCTGGGCAAGACCGCAGCGATGACGACCTCGGTAGAGCTCATTGAGGCTTGAGCAAAGCAAAGGGGGAGCTGATCAGAGGAAATGGGCGGTGCGCGTCATCACGCCAGCCGCCATGCGCATCAGGGCTTTGACGGGCGCAGGCAGGAGCCGAGCGCCTGCTGCGGTCGCTTCGTCTGCGTGACGAGCTTCCTCTTCTTTCATTTGGGCCACGATGGCGCGGGAAGCAAGGTCGCTCAGCGGCAGGCGATCGAGGTGTGAAGCCAAGTGCTGCTCCACTTGGCGTTCGGTTTCAACCACAAAACCCAAGCTGACTCGGTCACCTGCCAAACCGGCCAGGCTGCCGATGGCAAAAGCGCCGCCGTACCACAGTGGACTCAGGTAGCTGGTGTGGCCGCCCAGCTCTGTGATGCGTTGCTGTGTCCATGCCAGATGATCCAATTCCTCTTTGGCGGCCTGGCCGAAGTGCCTGCGCAGTTCTGGGTCGCGGGTCAACAAGGCTTGAGACTGATACAAGGCTTGGGCGCAGATCTCGCCCACATGATTGACTCGCATCAAGGCACCAGCGAGCTGAGTCTCCGCCTGGCTTAAATTGCTGGATGGGTTCACGGCCTGACTCGGCGACGGGCGAGCGGCTTTGGGATTGCCAAAAATAGTCCGCAATGCATGATCGGCGTTGGCGAGCAAGGCATCCCGTTTTGAAAGTGGTGGGCGAGAGCTCATCATTGGCGGTGTTTGGACCTGCAAATCTGAGCAGTTTAGAAGCTCGCTGGCCGGCTTGCTTGAATATGACGAACTCGTGATGCTCGTTTTTTGTTGTCCGTCAACAACGCAAACCCTAGTTTTCTCATCGCTGTCGTTGAAAAGCGCCATTCATCTGGTGCAATACGGCAACTTCCGATGAAGGGAGTGGGTCCGGCGAGCGCTAAGCGGTGTTTGCAGATCGGCCCTTTTTGAACACTTAGGAGTATCGAATGAAGAAATCTATTGTTGCTTTGGCCGTACTCGGCTCGTTCGCTGGCGTCGCCGCTGCTCAATCATCGGTGACCCTGTTCGGCGTGATCGACGCTGCAATGCGTTACACCGATGCCAACGGTAAGAGCGTTTACAGCTTGGCTTCCGGCGGTAGCAGCACCAGCCGTTTCGGCGTGCGTGGCGTTGAAGACCTCGGCGGCGGCTTGAAGGCCGGTTTCTGGCTGGAAAGCCAAGTCAATGTGGATGCTGGCAGTACAGATTCGACACGTTTCTGGAGCCGCCGCGCCACCGTAAGTTTGATCTCCGACAGCATGGGTGAAGTTCGCCTGGGTCGTTTCAAGACGTCCGTGCGCCTGCAGATCGAAGACTTCGATCCAACCGCCACGACCGGTCTGGGTCAAACGACTAATTTGTACAGCAACTTGGGTAGTGGTGCTGACATGAGCCGCCGCGACAATCAAGCCACGTACATCTTGCCTGGTAATCTGGGTGGTTTCTACGGTTCCGTGGACGTCGCTGCCGGCGAAGGCAGCAGCGACATCAACAAAGACGTCGGCGGCCGGGTTGGCTACAAGGCTGGCGCGTTCAACGTCGGTGCGGCTTATTCCGAGTCCGGCGTGAACACCAAGTTCAAGCTGATGAGCTTGGGTGGTTCGTATGACTTCGGTTTCCTGAAGGCCTTCGCCACTTACTCGACCACCGAGTTCGGTGCCCACAGCCAGGACATCTATAACCTGTCGGTGACGGCTCCTCTGGGTGCTGGCTTGGTCTGGGCTGGCTACACTGCAGCTGACTACAGCGGCCCGAAGGTTGGCAGCATCAGCGGCGATAGCTCGCAAATCGCAGCAGGCTACATCCACAACCTGTCCAAGCGCACTGCGCTGTACACGACTGTGTCCTACATTGACAACAAGGCTGGCGCTAACTTCGGCGTCAACGGTGCTGGCGCCAGCGCTAACCCAGCAGTTGTTAAGGACGGCCGTTCCGGCGGTGTTGACGTCGGTGTGCGTCACAGCTTCTAAGCATTGCGTTTGATCGGCCTTCGGGTCCATCAGTGAGTAAAAGCCGCCCTTGGGCGGCTTTTTTCATGGGCTTTCGAAATAAAGCTCGCGGAAGGTCGCCTGGGTGACAGGGTTAGCGCCTGTGGGAAGTCAACAACATTGGCCCCTATGAGCGAGCCGAATACTTCAAAATCAATTCATTCGAATCTGATAACAGGAGACACACATGAAGAAGTCCTATCTGGCCTTGAGCTTGCTGGCTGCCAGCACCACCGCAGCCTGGGCGCAGACCAGCAGCGTGACCTTGTACGGCATCGTCGACGCCGGTGTAACTTACACCTCGGGCGTGCGCGGCGGCAATGTGACGCAAGTCGTCAGCGGCATCATGGATGGCTCCCGTTTGGGCGTGCGTGGCACGGAAGATTTGGGCGGCGGTTTCGTCGCTGGCTTTACGCTTGAAAACCGTTTGGAAGCCGACTCCGGCGCAACCAGCAATCGCCCAGTGTCGGGCGCGCAAGTGCCCGATCGCATGAATCAGGCTAAATTGCTGGGCTTGCCTGCGCAGCTTCAGCCGATCGTGACTGGCGTTGCGGCGCAAGTTGGCGCCGGATTCGGTGTCAACGTGGCCAATAACTTCTGGGATCGCCAAGCCTATGTGCGTCTGGTGACGCCGGTCGGCGCGGTGTCCGCCGGACGCCAGTACACCCCGGCGTATCTGATGCAGGCCGAGTTCGACATCATGCAGACCCAGTCGAGTCTGGCTGCGGGCCAAGTCGCGAGCTTCCCATCCGCCATCGACATTCGCCAGAGCAATTCGGTTCAGTACGGTATTCAAAAGGGCGGCTTCACCGCAGCTGCGATGGTGGCGGCTGGTGAAGGTTCAAGCGCGCAGGGTCATTTCATGGGCCTGATGAGCTATTACCGCTCGGACGCTTTCACGGTCGGCTTCGGCTATCAAGAGCGTGAAAACGAGATTGGCCAAAAGTCGCTGAAGAATTTGGTGGTCGGTGCTTCTGCAGCGCTTGGCCCGGGTAAGTTGAGTGCCATGTATGTCACGGCCAAGGATGACAATCCATCCGGCTTGGGCGGTATTCGCACTTCGTTGTTGGCCAGTCCGCAAACGGCTCCTTTTGCCGGTCTGGTGTCAAACGCCTTTATCAACGCCTTCAGGCAAGACTCGGTGCTGATGCATATCGGCTACAAGTTCACGATGGGCACCAACACCTTTTATACGGCCTATTCGAAGCTTGATGACAAAACCAAGTTCAACGCCGACACCCAGTCTTATGGTGCCGCTTACACCTATGCTTTCTCCAAGCGTACCGACTTGAACGTGGTGCTGACGCATTTCGACAACACCGGCCTGGGCCAGATGGCTCCTGGCGGTGCGGGTTTCTTGGGTGGCGTGACGACCAGCGCTGGCACCGACTCCAACAGCTTTGCTGTGGGCCTTCGTCACCGCTTCTGATGGAATTGCCTGAAGGGCGCTCAAGTTGAGCCACTTCGAGTAAATGACGGGCCGCGATGCGGCCCGTTTTCTTTTGTACTGGGTTCTTCGCGATCTCGATCTTCGTATACTGGGCTGATGTCCATCAGAAGCCAGATGCCGTTCCGCTCCCTGCAGTTTTTTAGCCTCTCACTTGGCCTCGTCATATTTTTGCTGGGATGCGCTTCACCTGTGCCGCCGAGCACTCAAGGGGCATACCCAAAGTCGCCTGCGCTGGCAGAGTGGTCGGCTCGCGAGTTGCCTGGCAAACGCGTTACGCAGTACTCGATGGCGCGCCGAGGTGGGCAGGCTTGTGTGTTTGCGCAGGCGTCTCAGTCTGTCAGCCTTTGGCGCCGCCCTTTGAAGATCGAGCCAGAGCAGCTCGCGACCGTGCAGTTCGATTGGTGGATTCAAGCGCTTGACTTGCGTGCCACGGTGCTGGATGCAGACACGGACGATGCCCCGGCTCGTTTGCTTTTGGGCTTTGATGGTGACGAAAGCAAGCTGTCCTTGCGCAATCGAATGCAGTTTGAGATGGTCGAGACATTGACCGGTGAAGCCCCGCCGTTTGCGACACTGATGTATGTGTGGGATGCCAATGCCGCACCCGAAACAGTTTTGATCAGCACGCGCAGCGACCGCATCCGTAAAATTGTGGTTGGCTCGGGCGAGGGCGGTCGGGGGAGTTGGCAGCGTTTGCGGCGCGATGTCAGGGCCGACTATGTCAAGGCTTTTGGCGAAGCACCGGGTGTGCTGACTTCCATGGCCATGATGACGGACGGGGACAACACCCGTAGCCGTGCTGAAGCCTGTTATGGCAATATCTTGTTGCTGGATGCTGGCCAGCAAGCGCTCAAGGGCAGCTTGCAATTCTGATACCAGGCATAAGCACTTAGACTGGCAGTAATACTCGCACCTAGGGCTTTCCCGTTTGTGGCGATGCACGCTCTTCGCCATCATGGCGCAGCTTCGGCGCTGAGTCGATTTCGAGCTTGGCGCCCAACGGATCTCCATTCACCCTTTGCTGGCAGTCGGCGCTCGCGTCGCTCGTTTGGCTGCTACTTGTTTACGCACACATGCTTGTTTTCATTCTCAGACGCCTGGCCCAAGCCATCATTGTGATGCTGACGGTGGCCTTCATCGCCTTCATGCTGTTCCAGTTCGTGGGTGACCCCGTGACCAATTTGCTGGGTCAAGATGCGACCGAAGAGCAGCGCGTCGCCCTGCGACATGACCTCGGCTTGGACGCCCCCTTCCCCGTGCAGTTCGCCCGCTTCATCGGCAATGCGCTGCAGGGTGAGTTTGGCCTCAGTCTGCGCCAGGGGCGCAAAGTCTCCAGTCTCATCGTTGAGCGTTTTCCTGCAACTTTGGAGCTATCGATGGTGGCTGGCTTGATCGCGCTGGGCGTGGGCATTCCGCTGGGCGTTTATGCGGCTTTGCGGCGCGGGCGGGCAAGCTCGCAATTGCTGATGATGTTTTCACTCTTGGGCGTCTCGCTGCCGACCTTCTTGATTGGCATCTTGCTGATCCTGGTGTTTGCTGTGTGGCTGAAATGGTTGCCCAGTTTTGGACGTGGCGATGTGACCGCCTTTGGCAGTTGGACCACCGGCCTCTTGACCGCCGATGGTCTGCGCCACGTCTTGTTGCCGGCAATCACGTTATCGGTGTTTCAGCTGACCCTGATCATGCGTTTGGTGCGTGCCGAAATGCTCGAAGTGCTGCGCACAGACTACATCAAGTTCGCCCGCGCACGGGGCTTGAGCAATCGGGCTGTCTACTTCGGCCATGCTTTGAAGAATACGCTGGTACCAGTGATCACCATCACCGGCCTGCAACTCGGCTCCTTGATCGCCTTCGCCATCATCACCGAGACGGTGTTCCAGTGGCCGGGCATGGGCCTCTTGTTCATTCAGGCGGTGCAGTTCGCTGACATTCCGGTGATGGCGGCATACCTTTGCCTGATCTCCTTCATCTTCGTGACCATCAACCTGCTGGTTGATCTGCTTTATTTCGCGGTGGACCCGCGCTTGCGTGTCGAAGGCAAGGCGCATTGATGATGTCTCTCCCCGAAACCTGTTCGCCTGCCGAGTTCCTCCCTGCATGAATTCTCTTTCTTCACCCGCTGCGCCTGGTGCTCTGAGCCGCTTTTTTGCCGGCGATGTCTGGCATTCCTTCCGCTCGTCCCCGGTCGCGATGATGGCCGCGGTGATCGCCTTCATCTGTATCTTTTGCGCATTGTTTGCCGAAGTCATTGCGCCGCACAACCCCTTTGATCTGGCCTCGCTGGAGTTGATGGACGCACGCCTGCCGCCCGCCTGGATGGAAGGCGGCAGCAGCAAATACCTGCTCGGCACTGATGACCAAGGGCGCGACTTGCTGTCGGCCTTGATGTACGGCGCGCGCATTTCGCTCTTCGTCGGTTTTGCCTCGGTGTTGCTGTCGATGACGATAGGTGTCGGCCTGGGCCTGCTGTCCGGTTTTGTAGGCGGCAAGATCGATGCCTTCATCATGCGCATCTGCGATGTGATGCTCTCATTCCCATCGATTTTGATCGCCTTGCTGATCGATGGCGTTGGCCGCGCGATGTTCCCTAACGCGCATGACAGCCTGGCTTTTTTGGTCTTGATCTTGGCAATCTCCTTGACCGGCTGGGTGCAGTACGCACGTACGGTGCGCGGCACGACCATGGTGGAGCGCAACAAAGAGTATGTACAGGCGGCTCGGGTGATTGGCGTGGCGCCTGGGCGCATCATGCGCCGCCATGTGCTGCCCAATGTCCTGGGGCCGGTGCTGGTGCTGGCGACCATTCAGGTGGCTGCCGCCATCATCACCGAGGCGACGTTGTCCTTCCTGGGTGTGGGTGTGCCACCGACCAGCCCGTCCTTGGGGACTTTGATCCGCGTTGGCAACGACTTTTTGTTCTCCGGTGAGTGGTGGATCACGATCTGGCCCGGCGTCATGCTGGTGCTGATCGCTCTGAGCGTGAATTTGCTGGGTGACTGGCTGCGCGACGCGCTCAACCCTCGCCTGCGTTGATTGATAACTCTTTCCCCCATGACCCAAGCACTTTTAGAAGTCCGCCATCTGCGGGTTGAGTTTCCTACCCGCCACGGCACGCTGCTGGCCCTGGACGACATCAATTTCGATATCGCACCGGGTGAAATCCTCGGCGTTGTGGGCGAGTCCGGGGCGGGCAAATCGCTGACGGGTGCTGCCATCATTGGCCTGCTGGATCCGCCGGGGCGCATCGCCTCGGGGGAGATATTGCTGGAAGGGCGGCGCATCGACAATTTGCCTTATGACGAGATGCGCAAGATCCGCGGCCGCCAGATCGGGGCTATTTTTCAGGATCCGTTGACCTCGCTGAATCCGCTCTACACGATAGGGCGGCAGCTGATCGAGACCATCACAACCCACTTGAATCTGAGCGAAGCACAGGCGCGCAAACGTGCCATTGAGTTGCTGGAGCAGACCGGCATCCCGGCCGCCGAGGCGCGCATTGATCAATATCCGCATCAGTTCTCCGGTGGCATGCGTCAGCGCGTGGTGATTGCGCTGGCATTGGCTGGTAGCCCAAAGCTGATCGTGGCGGACGAGCCGACCACGGCGCTGGATGTGTCCATCCAGGCCCAGATCATTGCGCTGCTCAAGCGCATCTGCAAAGAGCAGGGCGCAGCGGTGATGCTGGTCACGCACGATATGGGCGTGATTGCCGAAACCTGCGACCGCGTGGCCGTGCTCTATGCCGGCCGCGTGGCCGAAATCGGCTCGGTGCACAGCGTTATTCACAAGCCGGCGCACCCGTACACAGCCGGTTTGATGGGGGCGATACCGGCGATGGACGAGGACCGCGAGCGGCTGTTGCAGATTGATGGCGCAATGCCGCGTTTGAACGCGATCCCGGCGGGTTGCGCCTACAACCCGCGCTGCCCACAAGTGTTTGATCGATGCCGGACCCAACGACCCGAACTGATTGGAGTCGGGGCGACCCGAGCCGCCTGCTGGTTGCACGCAGAACAACAGGAGGTCTCGGTATGAGCAGCCCACTTGTTGAGGTCAAAGACCTGACAAAAATCTTCGATGTGTCACCACCCTGGTTGAATCGGGTCATTGAGCGCAAGAGTCGGCAGTTTGTGCATGCGGTGGACGGCGTCAGCTTCAGCATTGAGCGCGGTAAAACGCTGGCCTTGGTGGGCGAATCGGGCTGCGGCAAGAGCACCGTGGCACGGCTGCTGGTGGGCCTGTATGAGCCGACCCGAGGCAATGTGATGTTTGACGGCGCTGACACCGCCAAGACCTTGGCATCCAGCGCTGCCTTGGCCTTGCGCCGGCGCATGCAGATGATCTTCCAGGACCCCTATGCATCTTTGAATCCGCGCTGGAAGGTGCTGGACATCGTCGCGGAACCCTTGCGTGAGCATGGTTTGGTCGCGGGCTTGGAGGCGCAAAAAGCGCGTGTCGGCGAGTTGCTGACATCGGTCGGTTTGTCGCCGCTGGACCGCGAAAAGTTCCCGCACCAATTCTCGGGCGGGCAACGCCAGCGCATCTCGATCGCGCGCGCCTTGGCAACGCAACCCGAATTCCTGGTCTGCGACGAGCCGACGTCGGCGCTCGACGTGTCTGTGCAAGCGCAAGTGCTCAACATCATGAAGGATTTGCAGCGCAGCAATGGGCTGACTTATCTCTTCATCTCGCACAACCTGGCGGTGGTGCGCCATGTGGCCGATCAGGTCGGCGTGATGTATCTGGGACGTTTGGTCGAGTTGGCCGACAAGGCCGAGCTATTTGCGCGCCCCCGCCACCCCTACACGCGCATGTTGTTGGATGCAATTCCCGACATCCATATGACCGGTCGCGCCCGCACGCCGGTGCAGGGCGAGGTGCCGAACCCGCTCAATCCGCCCAGCGGCTGCAGCTTCCATCCGCGCTGTCCGCTGGCAACCGAGCGCTGCAAGGTCGAGCGCCCGCTGATGCGGCAATTCAAGGGCGTGGCGGTGGCCTGCCACGAGGCCAGCGCCTAGTCAGCGTCTCTTCAGCGCTGGGAGGAGGAGGGGCTGGAGGCTGCCGCTGCTGGTGCTGAGAGCGTTGACGGTGCAGAGGCGGCTGCGGGTACTGAAGTTGACAATGGCGCCGAGGGCGCCGATGGCTTTACCGGTTCGGGCAAGCGCAGCGGCCCTTTCTGTCCGCAGCCCTGCAGGGCTGCCGCGAGGCATAGCAAGCCCAGCAGCCGTGGGCCCAGCTTGAGGCGGGATGACCCTGTCCGCGCAGCGACTAAGTTTGACGGGAATACACTGACCGGCATCTTGTACGTTTTCATCATTGCGGAAGTTTATCGCCCATGTCTGCTGCCCCGACTTCAACACCTGCTGCCACGCCACTCAGCGAGGCCGACTATCTGGCCAAGACACGCGCCATGCTGGACCATATCGAGGCCAAGGTCGACGCTTGGTTGGATGCAGACCTCATTGATATCGACAGCCACCGCAGCGGCGGCTTGCTGGAGCTGAGTCTGCCTGGCGGCAGCAAGATCATCCTCAACACCCAAGCGCCCTTGCAAGAGCTGTGGATGGCCGCCAAGGCTGGTGGTTTTCACTTTCGCTATGTGGACGGACTTTGGTTGGACACCAAGAGCGGCGCCGAGTTTCTGAGCGTGCTTGCCACCCAAGCCAGCGCTCAGGGGGGCAAGCCGCTGAACTTCAGCGTTTGAACATATCGAGGATGCTCTTCTTTTCATCCTCGCCGGCGGCCTTTGGCAGATGAGCTTCATCGTCGCTCAGTGAGGGCACGCCGGCCTTGCCGCTGAACTCATCAAAGTACCACTCGCCGTTCACATTCAACACGCCCTCGGGAGCCGAGGGTTCAGACACGGCCACGCCGCGCAAGGCGGAGCTCATGTACTCGATCCAGATCGGCAGGGCCAGGCCACCACCCGTTTCCCGGTCACCTAATTTGCGTGGCTGGTCGTAGCCGATCCAGACCACCGCCACCACCTCTTTTTGGTAGCCGGCAAACCAAGCGTCCATCGAGTCATTGGTGGTGCCGGTCTTGCCGTAAATATCGGGGCGTTTCAGCTGGGCCTGGGCCTTGGCCGCCGTGCCACTGCGGGTCACTTCTTGCAACAGGCTGCTCATCAAGAAGGCGTTTCTGGCCTCGATGGTGCGAGACTCTTCGCCAAGCTGGCTCAGCGGCGCCTCGTACAGCAGGCGACCCTTGTTGTCGGTCAGCTTGGCAATCAACTGCGGCGCAACTCTGTGACCACCGTTGGCAAACACCGCATAGCCTTGCGCCATCTGCATCGGTGTGACCGAGCCGGCGCCCAGCGCCATCGTCAAATAAGCCGGGTGCTTTTCGGCCTCAAAACCAAAGCGCGTCAACCATTGCTGGGCGAAACCGACGCCGACCGAATTGAGAATGCGGATCGACACCATATTCTTCGACTTGGCCAAGGCGCGGCGCAGCGGCATCGGGCCTTCAAATGTGCCGTCATAGTTCTTCGGCTCCCAGGGCTGGCTGCCGGTTGTCGAGGCACTGAAGAACAGCGGCGCATCATTGACGATGGTGCTGGGTGTGAAACCTTTTTCCAGCGCGGCCGAATAGATAAAGGGCTTGAAGCTCGAACCCGGCTGCCGCCAAGCTTGCGTGACATGGTTGAACTTGTTCTTGGCGTAGTCGAAGCCGCCGACCATGGCGCGAATGCGCCCATCGCGCGGGTCCATCGAGATGAAGGCGCCTTCAACTTCGGGCAGTTGCGTGATCGTCCATTCGTCCTTGCCGGCCTTGCTGGACTTGATCACCCGAATGACGGCGCCGCGCCGGATGCGGGTCTTGGGGTTGCCTTTGTCGCTCAGCCCCGACGTGGCTGGCTTCAGACCCTCTCCACCCAGCGTCACGGTCTCTCCGCTTTGCAGGGCCGCAACTACCTTGCGAGGATCCGCTTCAAGAACGACGGCGGCCAACAACTCATCATTGGCGGGATGATCGGCGAGCGCCTCGGCGATGCGCACGTCCAAAGCCTTTGGGTCATTAGGCAGGTCGACATAGGCTTCCGGGCCGCGGTAGATCTGGCGCCGCTCATAGTCCATGATGCCGCGCCGCAAGGCACGGTATGCAACGGTTTGTTCGTCGGAACGCACTGTCAGATAGACATTCAATCCCCGCGTATAGGCCTCGTCGCCGTATTGGCTGAACATCAACATGCGCGCCGCTTCGGCCACAAATTCTGCATGCTGCGGCGAGTCGACGGCAGGGCGGAATACCAGTTTCTCGGCCTTGGCGGCGTCGCGCTGCTCTTCGGTGATAAAGCCGTTCTCGAGCATCCGCTCAATGATGTATTGCTGGCGGATGGTGGCGCGCTTCAGGTTGCTGATCGGGTTGTAAGCCGAAGGCGCTTTGGGCAGGCCGGCCAACATGGCGGCTTCCGCGATCGAAATGTCGCGCAGGGGCTTGCCGAAATAGACTTCGCTGGCGGCCGCAAAGCCATAGGCGCGGTGACCCAGAAAAATCTGGTTCATATAAATTTCGAGAATCTCATCCTTGGTCAGCGCGTTCTCGATCTTCAGCGACAGCAAGATCTCGTAAATCTTGCGGGTCAAGGTCTTTTCCGTCGACAAATAGAAGTTGCGCGCAACCTGCATCGTGATGGTCGATGCGCCTTGGCTGCGCGACTCGCCGAAGTTGGCCAAGCCGGCGCGGATGATGCCCAGGTAGTCAACGCCACCATGCTGATAGAAGCGCGCATCTTCGATCGCCAAGACCGCATCCTGCATGCGCTTGGGAATCTCCTTGATGGATAGAAAGTTCCGCCGCTCTTCACCGAATTCGCCCAGCAAGACCCCATCGCTGGACAGCACTCGCATCGGCAACTTGGGCCGGTAATCGGTCAGCCCGCTGATGTCGGGCAAGTTCGGGTAGGCCATGGCCAGCGCCAGAGCAATCAGCAGCAGCACCGAAATGGCGCCTGCGAGCGTCAGGCCAATCAGCCAGGAGACGGTGCGCCCGAGTACGGACAAGGCGGTGTGGTGGTGTTGGGACGGGGTCTCGGACTTGGGGGTTCGAGGTGCAGGTTTTTTATCGCTCATGGGCCTCCGGGCGGGGTGGGCGGATTATAGAAAGCTCGCTCGGCTGTTTCGGCCCAACAACGTGAAATGGCGAATTTGCTGTTGTTTTGCATGTCAGCTCGTTTTCCCCGCTTTTTCGGGGCTTAGGCAGGGGCGCCAGCCGTGTATGTTTCGCAACGTGGCGTTACTTGCTGTGACCTTGTTTCCGTAGGGGCTCAAGGTCTTTGCTGCTAGCATTCAAATAACTTACTAATAGTCCGGCGATAAACGTTGGGGGATTCACGTCGTGGGAATACTTGACGTATTGATGGGCCGTAAGCACGCGCCCATGATTGGTTTGGATATCAGCTCGTCCAGTGTCAAATTGGTCGAATTGGGGCAGAACGCCAGCGGCGAAATGGTGCTGGAGCGGTTTGCGACAGAACCATTCGAAAAAGGTTGGATCACCGACGGGCAAATCGAGAAATTCGATGAAGTGGCCGATGCGGTGCGGCGGGTGGTAGCACGCAGCGGCAGCAAGACGCGCGATGCGGTCTTGGCCATGCCTCAGTCTGCAGTCATCACCAAGAAAATCATGTTGCCGGCCGGCTTGCGCGACGAGGAATTGGAAATCCAGGTCGAAGCCGAGGCGAATCAATACATCCCGTTCTCGCTCGATGAAGTGAGCTTGGATTTCTGCGTGATTGGGCCAAGCCCGACCTCGGTGGGTGATGTCGAGGTTTTGATCGCAGCCTCGCGCAAGGACAGGGTGCAAGACCGTCAAGGTTTGGCAGAGGCTGCAGGCTTGCGGCCGGTGATCTTGGACATCGAGTCGCATGCGTCGCGCATGGCGATGGGGCGCTTGATCGCCAATTTGCCCAATGAGGGCAAAGATGCATTGGTCGCCTTGTTTGAGATCGGCGCCGACACCACCAGCCTCAAGGTCTTGCGTGACGACGAAATGCTCTACGACCGTGATCAAGCCTTTGGTGGATCACAGCTGACGCAGCTGATTTCGCGTCAATATGGTTTTTCCTTTGAGGAAGCAGAGCAAAAGAAACTTAACAACGATTTGCCCGAAGATTTTGCAGCAGTGGTATTGAATCCCTTTGTGGATAGTTTGTCTCAAGAGATTGGTCGGGCCTTGCAGTATTTCTTTACCAGCACACCCCATCACAAGGTGCATTACGTGATGCTGGCTGGGGGTACCGCAACTTTGTCGGGCTTGAAGGAGCGCGTGACCGAGCTGACGGGTTTTGCATGCATGGTCGTGAACCCGTTTGAAAATATGGCGCTGGGGGCCTTGATTCGTGAGCCCAAATTGCGACGTGAGGCGCCGGCCTATTTGACGGCATGCGGCCTGGCAATGCGGAGGTTCTTCCAGTGATCTTGATCAACTTGCTTCCGTACCGGGAAGAAAAACGCAAGCGTCGCAAGACCGCTTTCTTTGTCGGGCTTGGTGTTGCGGCGGCGGTTGGAGCGGCCCTGGTAGCGGCGGCTTTTATGTTGATGCAGCACCTGACTTCAGAGCAGCAGCGGCGCAATCAATATTTGAGCGCTGAAATCGGCCGACTTGACGATCAAATCAAGGATATTGTCAATTTGCGCGCCGAAATCGAGTCGCTGAAATCACGCCAACGCGCGGTGGAGGATTTGCAAACCGACCGCAATACGCCCGTGCAATTGCTCAATGAGTTGGCCCGGCATACGCCTGAAGGGGTCTATCTGACCGCGATTCGGCAGGCTGACAAGGTCGTCACCATCAGCGGTATTGCGCAAACCAATGAGCGGGTCTCGGAGTTCTTGCGCAATACCTCGCGCAACTCGGAATGGCTGGATAAGCCTGAATTGGTCGAAATCAAGGTGGCCAATCTGAGCACCAATAGCCGTGATCAGAAACGCTTGTATGACTTTTCGATGCGGGTTTCGATCAAGGAGCCGAACCGCGAAGCAGCGGGCAAGCCGGGTGCGCCGAGTTCGGCCGCTTCTGCCGCTGCGGCGGGCTCGGCGCGACCCCGTGCGGCAAACCAGACCTGAAGGCAAGCATGGCGACCAAGTCATTTTCAATCAATTTCGAACCTGCGGTCTGGTTCGAAGGTCTGGCCGACCAGTTCCGCGGCCTCAACACCAATGAGCCAGGCCAATGGCCATGGGCTCCGAAATTGGCTGCGTTTTCGCTGGTGGCGGTGCTTGTCATGGCCTTGGGCTGGGTGTTCATGCTGGCGGACGTGCAGTCGGCGCTGGAAGCCGAACGCGAGCGCGAACCTGCCCTGAAGACTGACTATCAAGGCAAGCTGGCTCAAGCCGTCAATTTGCCGGAATTGCGCAAGCAAAAGAGTCAGGTTGAGGAATATGTGACCCAGCTGGAAAAGCAGTTGCCGGGCAAGGCCGAAATGGATGCCTTGCTGTCCGATATCAACCAAGCCGGCATCGGCCGAGGCTTACAGTTTGAGCTGTTTCGGCCGGGCCAAGTGGTGGTCAAAGACTATTACGCCGAATTGCCAATAGCCTTGCGGGTGTCCGGGCGATATCACGATATCGGCGCTTTTGCGGCCGATGTTTCCAATTTGTCGCGCATCGTGACCTTGCACAATTTGAATGTGCTGGCTCCTACGGGCAAAGACGCCGCCAGCGGCAATTTGAGCATGGAAGCAACCGCCCGCACCTACCGTTATCTTGATGCGATGGAAGTCGCTGATCAGAAGAAGGCGGCAGCCAAGGCCGCGGCAGGAGTCAAAAAGTGAAGCTTCGCTTGATACTTGCTTTGTTGCTCGGCAGCTTGCTGGTGGCTTGCTCGGCCGATATGGATGAATTGAATCAGTGGATGGAGCAGCAAAAACGCGCCGCCAAGCCCACCATCAAGCCATTGGTGCCGCCGAAGAAGTTCTTGCCCCAGCCTTATGAGGCTTCGTCCGGTGTTGATCCCTACAGCACACAAAAACTCAGTGTCGCGATCAAACAAGAAGCGGCTCAGCCGAACTCCTTGCTCAGTGCGGAGATGAACCGGCGGCGTGAGCCGCTTGAGTCTTATCCGCTGGACAGCATGACCATGGTCGGCAGCATGATGCGCCAAGGCCAGCGCTATGCCTTGCTGCGGGCGGACAACTTGCTCTATCGGATCAAGGGTGGGGAACATCTGGGCCTTAATTTTGGCCGGGTGATGAAGATTTCAGAAACCGACATCACACTGCGGGAAGTTGTACAAGATGCCGCCGGTGAATGGGTTGAACGCACAAGTACTCTCCAGCTTCAGGAGCAGGGACGATGAAAAAATTGCAGCAGGAGACATTCGGCATGGGCCATTGGCGCGCGTTGGGAATAAGTGTGGCGGCATTGCTTGGCGCTTTGTTGGCGACGCAGGTGCAGGCTCAAATCAGTATCCGGTCGATAAACAGCGTTCAGCAGGCTGGCGTGGAGGTGGTGCGTATCGAGATGTCGGAGCCGTTGACCGAAGTGCCCAAGGGCTTTACGGTGCAAACGCCGCCGCGCATTGCGATCGATTTGCCCGGTGTGGTGAACGGCATTGGGCGACCTGTGGTCGAGGTCAATCAAGGCAATCTGCGGTCTGCCAATGTGGCTCAAGCCGGCGACCGCACGCGTGTGGTGCTGAACTTGCGCCAGCCCTCGGGCTATCGCGCCGAGTTGCAAGACAATGCCCTGCTGCTGGTCTTGGAGACCGCCCCCGGGGTTGAAAAAAGCCCGGGTGAGCCGGTCCATTTTGCGGCGAGTTTGAATGCGCAGACCCAGTTGCTCCGTGATATCGATTTCCGGCGCGGACAAGACAATGCCGGCCGAATCGTCGTCAATCTGCCCAGCAATCAGGTCGGCGTCGATATTCAGCAGCAAGGCCAAAGCCTGGTGGTTGAGTTCCTGCGGTCCAGCATCTCCCCGGCTTTGCGCCGCAAACTCGATGTGGCGGACTTTGGCAGCCCGGTGCAGACGATTTCCACCTCGCAAGTGGGCGACCGTGTGCGCATGGTTGTGGAGCCCAAGGGTGCGTGGGAGCACAGCGCCTATCAAAGCGACAACCAATTTGTGCTGGAGGTCAGGCCTCAAAAGCTGGACCCGAACAAGCTGACGACAGGGCCTGGCTTTGCCGGCGATAAGCTGTCTTTGAACTTCCAGAATATCGAAGTGCGGGCGCTGCTGCAGGTGATCGCCGACTTCACCAATTTCAACGTGGTTACTAGTGACTCGGTGACGGGCAATGTGACCTTGCGCCTGAAGGATGTGCCCTGGGATCAAGCGCTGGATATCATCATGCAGGCCAAGGGTTTGGGGCTGCGCAAGTCCGGCAATGTCTTGTGGATCGCGCCAAAAGACGAGTTGGCCGCCAAGGAAAAGCTCGACCTGGAGTCCAGGGCGCAAATCTCCCTGCTCGAGCCTGTGCGTACGCAAGCTATTCAGCTCAACTACACCAAGGCCGAAGAAGTGGCCAAGGGTTTGAATGGTCAGAACGTGGGTGGCAGTGGCAGCAGTGGCGGCGGCTCGGGCGGGCAAAACCCGGCGCGTATCCTGTCACCGCGCGGCAGCGTGATGTTTGAGTCGCGCACCAATCAATTGTTTGTGACCGATATTCCGTCCAAGCTGGAAGAAGTATTGGCCCTGATTGCCAAGATCGACGTGCCTGTACGTCAAGTTTTGATTGAGGCGCGCATTGTCGAGGCAGACGATAAATTCGGCCGCTCCTTGGGTGTCAAGCTCGGCTTCAATGATTTGCGCGGCCAGCAAGGCGGCATACCAGGTCGCAATATTGGCGGCAATCAATATGCGGTGGCGGGCGGCAACTACAACGGCGTTGGATTCAGCACCAAGCAGACCAGCGAATACAACTTCGCCAATACGCAGTGGGTCAATTTGCCGGCGAATGTTTCCTCAGATGCTTTTGGCGGCGCGACCGCCGCGAATTTCGCGCTTTCTTTGTTCAGTTCCACCGCGAACCGGTTTTTGAATCTCGAGTTGTCGGCGCTGGAGTCTGACGGCAAAGGCAAAATTATTTCCAGCCCGCGCGTGATTACCGCCGACCAGGTCAAGGCCTTGATCGAACAGGGTGAAGAACTGCCTTATCAAGTGGCCACATCAAGTGGCGCCACTTCGATTCAGTTCCGCAAGGCCAATTTGAAGCTGGAAGTGACCCCGCAAATCACGCCCGAGGGCAATGTGATTCTGAATGTGGACATCAACAAAGACAGTCGCGGCACCTTGACGCCGCAGGGCTTTGCCATCAATACCAAGCATGTGCAAACCACGGTGCTGGTTGAAAACGGCGGCACGGTGGTGATTGGCGGCATCTTCACGCAGGATGAGCGCGATGATATTTCCAAGGTGCCATATCTGGGCGATGTGCCTTATTTGGGTAACCTGTTCAAGACCAAGTCGCGTTCGTCGATAAAGACCGAGTTGCTGATTTTCCTGACGCCTAAGGTGGTCAGCGACAGAGCGACCGTGCGGTAAGTATCATTAAATAGATTGAGGTATGCCGCATTGATTTGATGCGGCATGTCGGGAGTATGCTGAAATGAAGTTCAAAGATAGAGTTAAAAACATCAGCCAGCACTGCTCGCGGGCTTGTATGAGCTTGGCCTTGGTGGGTTTGCTGGCAGCTTGTGGCGGCGGCGGGGGCGATGCAGGCACGCCGATTTTCCAGGATCCAAACACGCCGGTGACGCCTCCGGCGACCACGACCTTGACCGATTTGGCCCTGGTTGTTGATAAGGCAACCGTTTCCAACACCGGCACGGAGAATGTGACTTACACGGTCACGGCTTTGGGCGCAGGCAATGCGGCATTGATTGGCGTCGAAGTTCCCGTTACGGTCGAGGTTGATGCCGGTGCTGTGGTGACGCCTTCCGCTCTGGTTACCGACAAAGCGGCAGCCAAATTGACTGCTGTGGTCAGCTTGATTGACAAGACCAGTCGGACAGTGACTTTGACTGCCAAGAGCGGCAGTATCAGCAAGAAACTCAGCTTCAATGTGGTGGATAGCATCACCGGCAGTTCGGTCGCTGATCTGTCGGTGGTAGTTGACAAGGTCACCATACCGAATACTGGCGCCGAGGAGGCCAGTATCACCGTGACCACGCTGGATGCTTCTCGGTCGGCGATTGGCGGTGTTGCAGTGGCCATGCAGATCGTCGATGTGGGCGATGCCGTGATGCTGGATCCAGATAAGACCACGACTGCCGCCTCAACGGGTCAATTAACCCGGCGACTCAAGTTGCAAAACATCAAGACCAAGCGAACTATAGCGATCAAGGCTATCAGTGGAACAGTATCGCGCACTGTGTTGGTTGATGTTGTCGACCCTCCCGCCGGTACGATTTTGGCAGCCAGCGACTTGATACTGACGTTGAGTAAACCAAGCATTACCAATAGCGGAAGTGATTCCGTTGATGTGACCGTCACATCCTTGGATGTGAATAGAAATGTCATCAAAGATATCGGCGTCACCTTTGAAGTCAACAACAATGCGCTTTTGATTGTTGGCAATGCCACGACGGATGCGTCCGGCCAAGCCAAGGCAAGAGTTGAAATTGGTGCGGATCGCTCGACGCGGCAAGTGATGGTGACGGTGCGAAGTAATACTTTGGTACGAGTCAAGACTTTTGAAATTACAGGAACGAAATTGCAAGGGGCCGCTCAACCCGCAACGCTGAATGCAGGTGTGCCCGGGCAAGTAATTTATACGCTGCTTGATGTCAATTCGAGCGCAATGGCCGACGTACCTATATCGGTGACGGGCCCAGGAACTGCCGTTGGTTCAGGGGTGACCAATGCCCAAGGCAAGTGGACTTATTCCTATACTTCTCAAGGCTCAGGACGTATGCCGATAGTGGCGACGGCGGGCGGCGCATCTCTCGAGTTAGCAGTTCAAGTCAACGCCAAAGTTGCGGATGTGCCGCCCGAGGTCAAATTCCTGTCCGCGACAATGACTGTTGACCCGATTGTGGTGTTGGTCAACGGCAACCCGGCTGAAATACGCCTGCTTTTCCGTGGCGAAAAGAATGCACCTATAGAGAACGTGCGTGCTCGAGTCGGTTTGGGATCAAATTCGAGTTCAACGGACGGAGTGTTCAGTGTGGGTGCTGGCGAGCCCATCATATATTCGGATAAAAATGGTATTGCTACCCTTAGCTTAATCCCTGGAACTAGATTTAGCCCCAATGAACAAGTCAAGATTTATGGCTGCTATGGTCGAAAAGACGATCTTGGAAAGACAACGGAAGCCTGCGCGAATGGATTTGCAATAGCTCCAGCACAAGTTACTGTTGTTGAATCGCCGGTCTCAATTTCGATTGGCAATGACGATAAGGTTACGGTTGGTGATACAGCACTAACATATATCGAGAAATTCACTGTATTGGTGGTCGATTCTGCCGGCAACCCGAAGGCAGATGTGCAAATTACTCCGGTTATTGATTTATTGGCCTACGGGAAAGGAAACTATAATTGGGATCCGATTGCGAAAAAATGGTACATAGAAAGATTCTTGGAGTGCCCGGCTGAAGATCAGTTGAATCCAGATGGTATTCGAACTGGAACCATTGAAGCCAATGAGGATGTGAATGGCAATGGGCAGTTGGATCCCCGCCAGTCTGATGCGTCGATTGCGTTGGTGGGTAGTACCAAGACAGACAAGAATGGTTTGGCTACTCTGAGAATAGAGTTTCCAAAGGACAAAGCCTCCTGGGTTCGGTATGTGCTGCGAGTCAGTGCGCCGGGAGTTTTGAGTCCGCCTGCTTGGTACGGCAAGTATGACCCGCGCTGGGTCAGTCCCCCAATCGATGCCATCAAGAATGAAGGCGCTCCGGCTTTCATCTACAGCCCCTATGGCAGGGTGCTCAACTGCGCCAGTCCCTTGTAATGCGGGTTTAGTGCAGTTGGCGCAAGTAATCTCTCTCGTCGGCATGCCCGGCGGTGGCAAGTCCACCGTCGGGCGCGCGTTGGGGCGGCAAATGGGGGGGGGGTGTATATATAAAGAAAACGAAAAATAAAACCCCATTGGTGTGTGAAAACCGAGCT
>CAUPEV010000073.1:0-20379 GCA_963510335.1 uncultured Roseateles sp. | reverse complement strand
GCCGCAGTCATCTCCGGCTACTTCCACAACGCGTGGGAGCCTCGTCAGCGCCTCGCCGGTCGCTGGGCTGTTGGTTGGCTTCTTGCTGATTGGGATACATTGTGTACGGGCCAACGCGGTGACCAAACTGTTCATGACCGCACCCCAACTGAAGGACTTTCGCAACCCGCTTAAGACGCTGGTGCGGCTTGCGGCCTATTGCCTTGGTGTTTTGTGGGTGGAACGCCGCTCGGTGTTCGAGTTCTCGCTGGGCGGCAGTGCCAAAGAACTGGCCGCTGGCTTTGCTTGGAGCGCGGGGCTCGTGGCGCTGGTGGTGGCCATATTAGCCGCCTTGGGCTACTACCGCGTCACCGGCTGGTCCAGTGGCCACGGCATGTTGCAGATGCTGCAGCTGCACTTGTTTGTGGCCGTGCTGGAGGAAGTTCTGTTTCGTGGGATGCTGTTTCGCTTGTTGGAGAACATCGTGGGCAGCTGGGTTTCCCTGGCGCTGTCCACGTTCTTGTTCGGGATGGCCCACCTGGCCAACCCGGGTGCGAGCTGGGTGACGCTGAGCTGCTTAGGTGTCTTGTCGATCTGCTTGACCTTGGCGTATCTGGTGACGCGGCGTTTATGGATGTGCATAGGCATGCACTGGGCATGGAACTTTGTGCAAGGCGGTGTGTTCTCCATGCCCGTGTCGGGCGCCACGGTTTGGCCGGGCGCCTTGGCTGTTTCGCTTGAGGGGCCGGACTGGGCCACGGGCGGCCCATTTGGCAGCGAAGCCTCGGTCCTGACCTTGCTGTGGCTGCTCGCCTTGAGCGCCTACTTCTTGCGCCTTGCGCACCAGCGACAGCATTGGGTGCATCGCTTTGGGCGCAAGTCAAACGCTCGCAATCCCTTGAGCTAAAGCCCGCTCAACTCTTCGCCCGGATGAGCTGTTCGGCGACCTAGATTCATCGCCCGCCTCAACCCGCTGCGCAGCATTTGCAGCCCACAACTACCCACTACCGACAAGCAGCCATGATTATTTGGGGGAAAAAGATCGTCAGGAATCACTTGGGCTACGCGGCCGACTTCTGTCCTGTTTGCGCCTGTGCCAGGCCATTTGCGCTCAGTCGCCTCGGTGTGGCCGGGCATTTGTATTACATCGCCGTCGGCGAGGGTGATTTGGCGGGCTATGAGCGGGCTTGCATGGTCTGCACCGTGGCGCTCAAGGCTGAACCCACGCAATACGCGGAGGTGGCCACCCGCCCGACCGAGATTCGGGACTTGATCAAGCAAACTTTCCCGAATCTGGCGCAGGCCTATCGGGGGCGTTTGATGCAAGAGCAGGCCATCAAGCTCGATCCCACCATGCT
Organism: uncultured Roseateles sp.; assembly: GCA_963510335.1. Lineage (GTDB taxonomy): Bacteria > Pseudomonadota > Gammaproteobacteria > Burkholderiales > Burkholderiaceae_C > Paucibacter_A. Next base: position 19,042 of record CAUPEV010000073.1, on the reverse strand, counting down.
GGACGCTGCGGACAGACAAAGTCTGCTGATGGAGCCTTTCATGCTGCTGTCGGTCAAGGTGTCCGAGCGCTTTGAAAACACCCCTTTCAGTGGCAACAAGGCTTTTTTGAAGCGCGAAGTGCTGCCTGTCCTGGCGCTGGCTTTGCGGCGCTTGCGCCCCTCAGACGCCGAGCTCAATGCAGCGCTGGCGCGCCTGATTCAGATGAAGGAGCCGATCGGCGCCAAGATCAAGCTGGCCGATCTGGTGGCGGAGATCAAACGCCCCGCCTTCAAAGCCGCTGCCATGGCCTATAGCGATGCACGCGGGCAGGCCCCCGTGATGGTCGGCGACGAGGCCAATGGCCGTATCCGTGCCGGCAAGCTGATGCGTTGGCTTTCTATCCTCACCTCGGTGGCCGTCCTGGGGCTGGCCTTGATGACGCTGCTGCCCGGGGAAGTCAAGCAATCCCCCAACGCCTTGCGCGTCATTTTGGCCTTAGCTGCGCTTGTGGCGTTTGTCGTTTACAGAGCCAGTTCGGCGGTGCGCCATGGCTTGGCGTGGGGGCGTCATGTGGGCATCGTATTTGGCGTGATGCTGCTATTTGTCTTCCCTGTTGGCAGTGTCTTGGGGGCCTATCTGCTGTGGTGCCTGGTGCGGAAGTGGAGCGTTGCTGGTGGCTCGGTGAGCGCGCAGACCATCTAGAGCAACTAGAACGCATAGAGCAGCGCACAGAGCGCGCTACCTGCGAAGCCCTTGTTCGTAACTGTGCTCGAGGCAAAACGCTGAACGCTGCAAGGTGGGGGCGCTGCAGCCCTGCCGAATGCAGGTCGAAGTGCCGAAGCCGCCGCGCTCAGCCAAGAGCAGCGCCTTCTCCAGGGCTGACGCGTCAAAGTTTGCCCAATTGGTTTCGTCGGCGATGCGAACCAAAAAGCGCTGCTGGTACTTGTCCGCCGCGTCCAATCGCCAGAAGCTGCCGTCTAGCTTGTGGCGGTAAAGCTCGCACCAGTTGGCGCGGTCAATCAATTCCAACTGGCTCAGGCGCGCCTGCGCGACGGACGTCGCAGCGTCGAAATAGCTCGCCGCTGGCCACGAAACTTCCGCAGTAGCCAGCCCTTGGGTCGGGGCACTCTGCGGCATCATCTGCCGAGTTTGGGTGATTGAATGAGCTGCCCCATGAATAAACTCCTCGCTGCTGCGCCAACGTCGGCCCTGCAGTGTCGGCGAAGTTTCCTGCTTGGCAGCAAGGATTGCTGCGGGGCAAAAAAGAGAGAAAGCCATAGGCCTGCGAATTTGCGGAATCAGCCGCTAATATGGTCGCCAGCCATGGCTTCGCGCCTCTCGAATCCGCAATTCAATGAGTCCTAGATGAAACCAGAATGTCTTTTCGACTTGCTGTCCAAGGGCCAAGCCGATGCCCCCGCCTTGTCGGCGCCGGGCCGCCCGCCTTTGAGCTTTGCGGCCTTGCGGGACTTGGTCTCAAGCAGGGTCAGCCAACTGAATGCGCTGGGACTCGGCCCGAATGACCGCGTCGCCATCGTCTTGAACAACGGCCCCGAAATGGCCGCCTGTTTTGTGGCCTGCGCCTGTGGTGTGGCCAGCGCGCCGCTCAATCCCGGCTATCGCAGCGATGAGTTCGAGTTTTATCTGAACGATCTGCAGGCGCGCGCCTTGATCGTCGAAGCCGGCAGCAACTCGCCGGCCATCGCCGTGGCCGAAAAGCTCGGCGTGCCGATTTTGCGCTTGGTGGTCGAGTCGGGGGCAGCGGCCGGCGCTTTCAGCCTGCATGGCGACGCCCTTGCCAAGCCGCTGGCCGCGCCGATCTGGTCAGCGCCCGCCGATATCGCCATGGTCTTGCACACGTCCGGCACCACCTCGCGGCCCAAGATCGTGCCCTTGTCGCAAAGCAATCTGCTCGCCTCGGCTCGCCATATCGGGCAGAGCTTGCAGTTTCAAGCGGATGACTGCGGGCTCAATGTGATGCCGCTGTTCCATATCCACGGCCTGATCGCCGGTGTGCTGGCGCCGCTGGCGGCCGGCTCGCAGGTGTTTTGCACGCCGGGTTTTAATGCCTTGAAGTTTTTTGCCTGGATGGAGGAAGCCAAGCCGACTTGGTACACCGCCGTGCCGACCATGCATCAGGCCATCGTCGCGCGGGCGCGTGCACATGCCGACTTGATCGCGCGTCAGCCCTTGCGATTCATGCGCTCATCGTCTTCTTCTATGCCTCCGCAGGTGATCACCGAATTGGAGGCGGCGTTCGGGGCCCCCTTGATCGAAGCCTACGGCATGACCGAGGCGGCGCACCAGATGGCGTCCAACCCCTTGCCGCCAAGGCAGCGCAAGCCCGGCACGGTGGGGCTGGCGGCCGGCCCCGAGATCGCCATCATGGGCGCGGAAGGCCAACTGCTTGCGGCCGGTGAAATCGGTGAGATCGTCATCCGCGGCCCCAATGTGACTGAGGGTTATGAGAACAACCCGGCCGCCAATGCGGAAGGCTTTTGCAAGGGCTGGTTTCGCACCGGCGACCAGGGTCAGCTGGACCTGGATGGTTACTTGAGCATCACCGGGCGGCTGAAGGAAATCATCAACCGGGGCGGCGAGAAGATCAGCCCGCGCGAGGTCGATGAGGTCATCATGGACCATCCGGCCGTGCAGCAGGTGGTCTGCTTCGGCATGCCGCATGCCAAGCTGGGCGAGGAGGTCGCCGCGGCGGTGGTCTTGCGTGAGGGCGCAAGCCTGGACGAGGCCGGTTTGCGCGCCTTTGTTGCCACCCGGCTGGCCGACTTCAAGGTGCCGCGCCGAATTCTTTTCCTGAACGAAATTCCCAAGGGGGCTACCGGCAAATTGCAGCGCATAGGTTTGGCCGAAAAACTCGGCTTGGGTTCATGAAGTTCGCCATCGTCGGCGCCGGCGCGATCGGCGGCTTGCTCGGCACCCGGCTCTCACTGGCCGGCGAGGATGTGGTCTTTATTGCCCGCAATCAGAACCTGGCGGCGATACAGCAGCACGGCTTTCGCTTGGTTCTGGAGGACGGCAGCGAGCTTCATGCGCGCGATGTTCGTGCGGTGCAGAGCATGGCCGAGGCAGGGCCTCAAGACGTCGTGCTCTTGACCGTCAAAGCCCATCAAGTCGTGGCTTTGCTGCCTGAGTTGCGCGCCTTGTTCGGCCCACAGACCTTGCTGGTGAGCATGATCAATGGCCTGCCCTGGTGGTATTTTCAAAAGTCGGGTGGCGCTTTTGAGGGCCGCAGCCTTAACAGTGTCGACCCGGGCGGCTTGATTGCGCGTCAGATCGAGCCCGAGCGCATCATTGGCAGCGTGGTCTACCCAGCGGCCGAGTTGGTCGAACCCGGCGTGGTGCGCCTGATCGAAGGCAATCGCTTCTCGCTCGGCGAGTTGGATGGGAGCAGGAGCCCACGGATAGAGGCGCTGGCCCAAGCAATGATGCGGGCCGGCTTCAAAGCGCCGATCTCCAAAGACATACGCAGCGAGCTTTGGGTCAAGCTCTGGGGCAATCTCTGCTTCAATCCGATTTCGGCGCTGACGCAGGCGACTCTTGCAGATATATGCCGTTTCGCGCCAACACGTGAGTTGGCCGCTTCGATGATGGCCGAGGCGCAAGCGTTGGCCGAGAAGTTGGGCGTTAGCTTCAAGGTCACCATTGAGCAACGCATTGCCGGCGCCGAGGCGGTCGGCGCGCACAAGACCTCGATGTTGCAAGACATTGAGCGCGGCCGCGCGCTGGAGCTGGAGGCGCTGGTCGGTGCGGTCCTGGAGTTAGGCCAGATCACCGAGACGCCTACGCCGCATATCGCCGCGATCTATGCGGTGACGGCACTGCTGGGCCAGACCTTGGCGGCGCAAAAAGCGGCATTGGCTCTGCGCCCGCTGCCTTGACACGCAGGCTCGCTAAGATCGCAGGCTGTGAAGCATGTGAGGTCGGAGAGCTATGGTCGATAGCATGAGCCGGGTGGGCGACGCGTTTTGGCGCGCCGTGGCCTACTGTCTGCATCCGCGGGTCATTTTCTTGTCGCTTTTGCCCTTGGTCTTGATGGCCGGTTTGGCCTTTGGCCTGGGCTACTACTTCTGGGAAGCGGCCGTTGACGGTGTGCGGGCGAGCTTGAGCAGTTGGCGTCTGGTTGAGTCGCTGCTGGGCTGGCTGGATCACTTCGGCTTCGGCGGTTTGCGCTCGGTGCTGGCGCCGCTCTTGGTGCTGGTGCTGGCCTTGCCGGTGATCGTCGTCTTGAGTCTGCTCTTGGTGGCGCTGTTGATGACGCCGAGTCTGGTCAAGCTGGTCGCGAATCGTCGCTTTGCAGCCTTGGAACGCAAGCAGGGCGGGTCTTGGTGGCGGTCCTTGGGCTGGTCGCTTTGGCATGTGGCTTTGGCGCTGCTGGCACTTTTGATCAGCATGCCTTTCTGGTTGATCCCGCCCTTGGTGCTGATCGTGCCGCCCTTGATCTGGGGCTGGTTGGGATACAAGGTTTTTAGCTTTGATGCACTGGCCGAACATGCCTCGGTGGCCGAGCGCCGCCAATTGATGCGTCAGCACCGCCTGCCTTTGATGATGCTGGGTCTGGTGACCGGCTATCTGGGCGCTGCGCCGGCTGCGATCTGGGCCTTTGGCGTGATGGCGCTGGCCTTGGCGCCATTTTTGATCATTGCCTCGATCTGGCTCTACACCTTGGTGTTCGCGTTTTCTACCCTGTGGTTTACGCATTACTCGCTGGCCGCTTTGCAAGAGATGCGCGAGCTGCGGGCGACCCAGCGAACGGCCAGCGCCAAGCCCGAACTCCCCCGCGCGGACGAGCTTTTACAGCCCAGCCCGCCGCCACTGATTCCTCCGCTGTGAGCAAGAAAACATGAAAATTGGCCTGATCATCATTGGCGACGAAATCCTCTCCGGCAAACGCCAAGACAAGCATTTGTCCAAGTTCATCGAGCTGCTGGCCGCGCGCGGCATGAGCCTGGATTGGGCGCAGTACCTGGGTGATGACCGCGAGCATTTGATCGCGCAGCTGAAGATCGCCTTTTCCAGCGGCGATTTGGTCTTCAGCTGTGGCGGCATCGGCGCCACCCCGGATGACCACACCCGCCAAGCCGCCGCGGCCGCACTCGGGCGCGAGCTCACGCTGCACCCGCAAGCACGCGAGCTGATCTGGCAGCGCATCAGCGAGATGGCGGCGGAGCAAGGCGTGACAGCGGACCCCGAGCACCCTGACACCTTGCGGCGCCTGGAGATGGGCATGTTCCCCGCCGGGGCCGAGATCATCCCCAACCCCTTCAACAAGATCCCCGGCTTCTCGGTCGGCACGGTCTACTTCGCGCCCGGTTTTCCGGTGATGGCCCACCCGATGATGGAATGGGTGCTCGACCAGCGCCACGCCGACCTGCACCGGTCTGTGGGGCGGCTGGAGTTGTCGATGATTGTGCAAAGCACGATGGAGTCGATGCTGACGCCTCTGATGGTGGCGGTGGAAGCCGAGTTTGCCGGCATCAAGGTGTTCAGCTTGCCCAGTGTGGATCATCCGCAATGGGGTCGCCACATCGAGCTGGGCGTCAAGGGCGACGCGGCACAGCTGGACGCCGCCTATGCCGCGCTCAAGCAAGGCGTGCTTCAGTCTGGTGCAACGATTGGCACCGAGTTGGTGCGGTAGGATAAACGAGATTGCACCAGCTTGGTGAGTTAAAAGGCTGCTCTTTGGTGCGGCAAGCCCTTGTGTGAAGCCTGGCTCACGCCATAATCCCGCTGCGCCACGGCATTGTTCGGTGTTGGTGCCCAGGCCAACTGCAAGGACCGGGCTTTGCCCCTACTTGGCACATATTGTGCTAAGTACATGAAGCGGCGCTTGAAGCTCAGGCGCGAGCCGATGTTTTTTGAGTCACCCAAACAATTTTTTCCCCGCTAGCTAGGAGTTTTTTGATGGCCAAGACCGTTGCCGACGTGATGAACATGGTGAAAGAAAACGAGGTCAAGTTCGTTGACTTCCGTTTCACCGATACCCGTGGCAAGGAGCACCATGTGTCCGTGCCGGTGTCCCATTTTGATGAAGACAAGTTCATCTCCGGCCACGCGTTTGACGGCTCGTCGATCGGTGGCTGGAAGGGCATTGAAGCTTCGGACATGCTCTTGATGCCCGATCCGAATACCGCCAATATCGACCCTTTCTTTGAAGAGCCAACGCTGATCCTGAGCTGCGACGTGGTCGAGCCGGGTGATGGCAAGGCTTACGAGCGTGACCCACGGTCCTTGGCCAAGCGCGCCGAAGCCTACTTGAAGTCTTCCGGCCTGGGCGACGCCGCCTACTTCGGCCCCGAGCCAGAGTTCTTCATCTTCGACAGCATCCGTTGGAACATCGACATGTCCGGCTGCTTCGTCAAGATCGACTCTGAAGAAGCGTCGTGGAACACCGGCAAGGACTACGAGCACGGCAACAAGGGCTATCGCCCGGCCGTCAAGGGTGGTTACTTCCCCGTGCCGCCGGTTGATTCGGGCCAGGATATGCGCTCGGAAATGTGCTTGATTCTTGAGCAACTGGGCATCCCGGTTGAAGTGCATCACCACGAAGTGGCCAACGCCGGCCAGATGGAAATCGGCACGCGTTTCTCGACCCTGGTCGAGCGCGCTGACTGGTTGCAGTTGCAAAAGTACGTGATCGCCAATGTGGCCCATGCCTACGGCAAGACCGCGACTTTCATGCCAAAGCCTATCGTTGGCGACAACGGTTCCGGCATGCATGTGCACCAGTCGATCTGGAAAGACGGCAAGAACCTGTTCGCAGGCGACGGCTACGGCGGCCTGAGCGACTTCGCGCTCTACTACATCGGCGGCATCATCAAGCACGCCCGTGCCCTGAACGCGATCACCAACCCTGGCACCAACAGCTACAAGCGCTTGGTGCCCGGCTATGAGGCTCCCGTCAAGCTGGCTTACAGCGCGCGCAACCGCTCGGCGTCGATCCGTATTCCTTATGTGGCTAACCCCAAGGGGCGCCGCATCGAGGCACGTTTCCCCGATCCATTGGCCAACCCATACCTGTGCTTCGCCGCCTTGATGATGGCCGGTCTGGACGGTGTCGAGAACAAGATCCATCCGGGCGAAGCCGCCACCAAGGATCTGTACCACTTGCCGCCAGAAGAAGACGCATTGGTGCCAACCGTTTGCCACAGCCTGGACCAAGCGCTCGAGTGCCTGGACAAGGACCGAGCCTTCCTGACCAAGGGCGGCGTGTTCACCGACTCCTATATCGATGCGTACATCGAGCTGAAGATGCAGGAAGTGCAGCGCATGCGCATGACCACACATCCGGTCGAGTTCGATATGTATTACACGCTCTAAGGCTTGTGAGCGACGTGCGTGAATTCCACGTGACGTCGCTTGTTGCCTGCGCAATGCGAAAGGGACGGTCATTACCGTCCCTTTTCTTTGCGTATTGGGCGCGCCCGCTTGAGCCACAATCTCGCTATGCTGATTCGTACCTCATTCAAGCTGACTCGCGTGCTGTGCCTGTTCTTGCTTGCAAACACGGCGCAAGCCCAGTCCACGGTCTACCGCTGCCCCGGCCCGCCGGTGCTGTATACCGACGCGCTGACGGCCAAGGAGGCGCAGGCCAAGGACTGTCGCTCGATCGAAGGTACGCCCATCACGGTCTTGCCGGCAACGCGCCCGCGGCCCAATGCTGCTTCGCAGGCGCCGGCCAGCGCTGGCGGCGAGGCCAGAGGCAGCAATGATGGCCGCATCGACCCCAATCAGCAGCGTTCGCGTGATGGTGAGCGCCGGCGCGTTCTGGAGGCTGAATTGCGCGAGGCGGAAGATCGCTTGGCGGTTTTGCAGCGCGACTACGCCGGCGGCAATGCCGAGCGCCGAGGTGATGAGAAAAATTATCAAAAATTCCAAGAACGGATGGCTGAGCTTAAAGCCAGCATTGGCCGCCATGAGTCCGATGTGCAGGCGCTCAAGCGCGAGATCAGCAAGCTGCCCTGAACAAATTTTGAGTTGGAGCCTCGGCGATGAATCCAATGCGCCGTGATCCTTCAGGCTTCGAGGCCTTCGATATGTTGGCCACCATGGTGGCCGTGGTGCGCTCGGACGGTGAGTGTCTGTTCGCCAACGCCGCGTTCGAGAACGTGATGCGCTTATCGCGCCGGGCCGTTGAGCGCAGCAATTTGTACGATTGGTTTGTCGACGCGGGTCGGCTCAGCGATACCGTCACCGGTGTGGCTCGCAATGCCTACTCCAGCAGCCGTTTTGACGCGCTGCTGCGACGCAGCAACCTGCCGCAAGAGCTGCCGCTGCCGGTGCATGTGATCGTCTCGCAGATGGATAGCGGCCAAAACAGCAACGAAGATCAGGTGCTGATCGAGCTGATCGAGAACGCCCAGCAGACCCGTCAGGACCGCGAGGAGCGCACGCTGGATCAGGTGCAGGCGACCAAAGAGCTGACGCGCAATCTGGCGCATGAGATCAAGAATCCGCTCGGCGGCATCCGTGGTGCGGCGCAGTTATTGGCGCTGGAGTTGCAACCCAATACGGTTGGCCCCGAGTTGGCCGCTGAATTGGCCGAGTACACCGAGGTCATCATCCACGAGGTGGATCGCCTGCAATCGCTGGTCGACCGCCTCTTGGCCCCGCATCGCCATGCCCAGGTGGTGGGTGATGTGAATATCCATGAAATCTGCGAGCGAGTGCGCCAGCTGACCTTGGTCGAGTATCCGCGCGGGCTCTTGATCAAGCGCGATTACGACATCTCGCTGCCGGATTTTCGCGGTGACCGCGAACAGCTGATTCAAGCGGTGTTGAACATCGTACAAAACGCCGCGCAAGCGCTGCAGCAACGCATTGCGGAGGCCGATGCGCAAGACCCCGCCTGCATCACCTTGCGCACGCGGGTCGCGCGCCAGGTCACGATTGGCAAGCAGCGCTGGCGCCTGGCATTGGAATTGCATGTGGAAGATAACGGCCCCGGCGTGCCGGCCGAAATTCGAGACCGCATCTTTTACCCCTTGGTGTCGGGGCGAGATGGCGGTTCGGGTCTTGGCCTGACGCTGGCGCAAACCATCGCTCAGCAGCATCAAGGCATGCTTGACTGTGAAAGCGAGCCGGGCCGGACCGATTTTCGTATGACCCTGCCGCTTCCTTGAAGGGCGGGGTTTGAACGGCGCTGATTCGCTACAGGACCTTCTGCATGAAATCTATCTGGGTTGTTGACGACGACCATTCCATTCGTTTCGTGTTGGAAAAAGCGCTGACGCGCGAGGGCTTGCCGGTGCGCTGCTTCAGCAATGCGCGCGATTTGCTGGCGGCCTTGGATGAAGACAGCCCGCAAGTGCTGGTGTCCGACATCCGCATGCCGGGCGGCTCTGGTCTCGATTTGCTGGCCAAGGTGAAGGCGCGCCTGCCGCATCTGCCCGTCATCATCATGACCGCCTATTCGGACTTGGACAGCGCCGTCTCGGCCTTTCAAGGCGGCGCGTTTGAATACCTGCCCAAGCCTTTTGATCTGGCCGCTGCGGTCGAGTTGATCCGCCGTGCGCAGACCGAAAGCATGCGCGAGGCGGGAGGCGAAACGGCTGCCGCCGAAGTGCCCGAAATGCTCGGCCAAGCGCCGGCGATGCAGGATGTGTTCCGCGCGATCGGGCGGCTCAGCCAAAGCCATGTGACGGTCTTGATCACCGGTGAGTCCGGCTCGGGCAAGGAGTTGGTGGCGCGTGCGCTGCACAAGCACAGCCCGCGCTCGGAAGGGCCGTTTGTGGCCATCAACACGGCGGCCATCCCCAAGGATTTGCTGGAGTCCGAGCTGTTCGGCCATGAGCGTGGTGCCTTTACCGGCGCGCAGGCGACAAGGCGCGGCCGTTTTGAGCAGGCCGACGGCGGCACGCTGTTTCTGGATGAAATCGGCGATATGCCGCTGGAGTTGCAGACGCGCCTCTTGCGGGTCTTGTCCGATGGGCAGTTCTACCGCGTCGGCGGCCACAGCCCCTTGCGCAGCAATGTGCGGGTGATTGCGGCCACGCACCAGAACTTGGAGGCGAGGGTGCGCCAAGGGGCGTTCCGCGAGGACTTGTTTCACCGCCTGAATGTGATCCGCTTGCGCCTGCCGCCGCTGCGCGAGCGGCGCGAAGACATCGCCGTGCTGGCCAAATTTTTCCTGCAGCGCAGTGCGGCCGAGTTGGGTGTCGAGCCCAAACGTTTGACCGACGCGGCGCTGGCCCTGCTGCTGGACTTCGAGTTCCCCGGCAATGTGCGGCAGCTGGAGAACATCTGCCATTGGCTCAGCGTGATGGCGCCCAGCCAGGTGGTGGAACCCAAAGACCTGCCGCAAGAGCTGCTGCAGCCGGGCTTGGGTCTGAGCATCGAGCCGCTGGATGCGACAAGTGCTGAAAACGCGCCCCCGCCACTGCCGACAAAGGCAGCCCAAGCCTTGCCCGCAGCTGCGCCGGCCATGCCCAGCTTTGGCGCCGGCCCCGACGCCTGGGTGGCCGAAGTGTCGCGCGAAGCGCGTCGCTTGCTGGCGGCAGGCGAAACCGATGTGTGGGACAGCCTGACGCGTCGCTTCGAGGCCAGCTTGATCTTGGCGGCACTTGATTTGACGCGCGGTCGTCGTATCGAGGCGGCGCAAAAGCTGGGCATAGGGCGCAACACCATCACCCGCAAGATCCAGGAGTTAGGGCTGGATGTCTGAGTTTTTTCGTTCCTGACGAATGCGAAGCGAAGAGTATTTTTCGCCGCATGCAAAGACCCGATGCTTGATTCAAGTGCAGGACTAGACGACAGCCAAGCGAGGTCAGCGACAGCCCTTTGGAGCCGAACTAGGGGTGCCGAGCTGGCCCGAGACCGCTAGACTAAGTCCTCCTCGTCATCATCGAAAGTGAGTACGGCATGAACGAACGTCGTGGATTCTTGGCGGCTGCCGGAGCGATTGCCGCGTCCAGCCTTGCTGCCTGCGCAGGTCAGGGTGGGCACCCTAGCGAGAGTGGTAACGCCGGTGGCGTGTGTTCAGCCTTTGACAAATCTCGTCAAGATGGCACCTCGCCGGATCAGGCGCTTCAAATGCTGCAGGACGGCAACGCCCGCTTCCTCAGCGGCAAGAGCGTCAACTGCGATCTTCTCGCTCAAGTCAGGGCCACCGCCAGCGGTCAAGCGCCATTTGCAGCGGTGGTGGGCTGCATCGACAGTCGGGTGCCGCCGGAACTGGTGTTTGATCAACAGATCGGAGACATTTTTGCCGCGCGTATTGCCGGCAACTTCGTCAACACCGACATCATTGGCAGCCTTGAGTTTGCGACCAAGCTGGCCGGCGCCAAGCTGATTGTGGTGCTTGGCCATACAGAATGCGGCGCGATCAAAGGTGCAGTGGATGATGCCAAGCTGGGCAACCTCACAGCCACGCTGGCCAATATCCGACCTTCGGTGATCAAGATCAAGCCAGTCGATGGCCCGCAGACCTCCAAGAACAAGCAGTTGGTGCAAGCGGTCGCAGATCAAAATGCCAGAGATGCGGCGGCCATGCTGAGCGCTCGCAGCCAGGTCTTGAGAGAGCTGGTCAGCGCAGGCCAGTTGAAAATCGTCGCCGCGATGCACGATGTAGGTACGGGCAAGATTAGCTGGCTGAGCTAGTCATTCCCCGCGATCTTTAGCCCTCGAGGCCAGGCGGTCGCGGGCAAGGTCTTTAGAGTGCGGATATGGTGCTGCAGCATTGCTGATCTGCAGCACGCCGGGGCCCGCCGAGGCGGTGAGTTACTGTCCCGGCGCCTTAACGCTTTTAAGCTGCCGCCTCCTTGTAAACCCGTAGCAAGCCTGGGCATTTTTGTCACGCCAGCGACATCATTTCGGCCTCTTTGCTGCCTAGAATCGAACGATCGTTCTATTTTAGGCGGGGCCCGATTTTTCACGGGCTCTGCCCCGTTTGGTTCTCCAACAAGGGGTCAGCATGACAGCCACTTACGAAGTCCGCGGCCAGGTCGCCGTGATCACATTGAACAACCCGCCCGTCAATGGCATGGGGCTTGTGACCCGCCAGGCGGTGGCGGCCGGCATCAATCGGGCCGAGGATGACGCGGCCATCAAGGCCGTGGTCATCACCGGCGCCGGCGCGGCTTTTTCGGGCGGTGCCGATATCAAGGAGTTCGGCAGCCCCAAGGCGCTGGCCGAGCCAAACTTGCTCAGCTTGATCAGCCTGGTCGAGGCCTGCTCCAAGCCGGTGGTGGCCGCGATCCACAGCGTTTGCATGGGCGGCGGCTTGGAGCTGTCGCTGGGTTGCCATTACCGTATCGCAGCCGCCGGGACCAAGGTCGCGCTGCCCGAAGTCAAGCTGGGGCTCTTGCCCGGCGCCGGTGGCACGCAGCGTTTGCCGCGCGCTTTGGGTGTCGAGCCGGCGCTGAATATGATCGTCAGCGGGGAGCCGGTGAATAGCGAGTTACTCGCCCAGGTGCCGGGGCAAAAGTTGTTCGATCGCATGGCCAAAGGCGACCTGATGGACGAAGCGTTGGCGCTGGCCGCCGAAGTGGCCGATGTGCGCCCCTTGCCGCGCGTGCGTGATCTGAAGGCTCGCTTCATTGACAAGGCCACAGATCCGGATGCTTTCTTCCAGTTCGCCCGCAATATGGTCGGCGGCATGAGTAAGAATTTCCCGGCGCCGCTGCGCTGTCTGGAAGCTGTTGCGGCTTCGGTGACGATGAAGTTTGACGATGGTATCAAGGCCGAGCGGGCCGGTTTTGCCGCGCTGATGGTCACGCCGGAATCGGGCGCCTTGCGCCATGCCTTCTTTGCCGAACGCGCCACCACCAAGATTGCCGATGTGCCCAGCGATACGCCGACCCGAACGATCGCCAAGATTGCCGTCATTGGCGCGGGCACCATGGGCGGTGGCATCAGCATGAACTTTTTGAATGCCGGTCTGCCTGTCGTCATGCTGGAGACCAAGCAAGAAGCCCTGGACCGCGGCGTCGCAACGATACGCAAGAACTACGAGGCGCAACTCAAAAAAGGCAAGCTCAAGCAAGACAAGCTCGACGCCCGCATGGCGCTGCTGAGCACAACGCTGAGCTATGCCGACATCGGCGACGCGGATTTGGTGATCGAAGCGGTGTTCGAAGAGATTGGCGTCAAGCAGGCGGTCTTCAAACAGCTCGATGAGGTGATGAAGCCTGGCGCGATTTTGGCCAGCAACACCTCGACCTTGGATCTGAACGCGATTGCCAATTTCACGAAGCGTCCGCAAGACGTGGTCGGCATGCATTTCTTCAGCCCGGCCAATGTGATGAAGCTGCTGGAAGTGGTGCGCGGCGCGGCGACGGCCAAGGATGTGTTGGCGACTGTGATGGCGCTGGCCAAGAAGATCCGCAAGACGGCGGTCGTTTCTGGCGTATGCGATGGTTTCATCGGCAACCGCATGATCGAGCAGTACAGCCGCCAGGCCGGTTTCTTGCTCGACGAGGGCTGCTCGCCGGCGCAGGTTGACCGCGCGGCCGAGAAGTTCGGCTTCGCGATGGGGCCGTTCCGTATGGGTGACTTGGCCGGCAACGACATTGGCTGGGCGATCCGCAAGCGCCGCTACCAGGAGAAGCCGAATCTGCGTTACTCCAAGTCCGCTGACCTGCTGTGTGAGCTGGGCCGATTTGGTCAAAAGACGCAGGCCGGCTGGTATGACTATCAAGCGGGCAAGCGCGACGCTATCCCCTCGCCGGTAGTGGCCGAGATGCTGGACAAGCACCGCGCTGCACTAAGCATCACGCCGCGCCAAATCAGCGATGACGAGATCGTGCATCGCTTGGTCTATTCGCTGGTCAATGAGGCGGCCCATTTGCTGGAGGAAGGCATCGCCCAGCGCGCTTCGGATGTGGACATGGTCTATCTGACTGGTTATGGCTTCCCGCTCTGGCGCGGCGGGCCTATGTGCTATGCCGACCAGGTGGGGCTGTTCAACGTGGTGCAGGCGATGAAGCGCTTCGCCAAGAATCCGCTTGATGACGCCGAGTTCTGGCAGCCGGCGCCGCTACTGGCTCGCTTGGTCGCCGAAGGCAAGACCTTTTCCTAATTGAGAGTGAAAGCACATCATGACTAAAGCCGTCATCGTTTCCACCGCCCGCACCCCTTTGGCCAAGAGCTGGAAGGGCGCTTTCAATATGAGTCATGGCGCCACTTTAGGCGGCCACGCGGTCAAGGCTGCCGTTGAGCGCGCCGGCATTGACGCCGCAGACATTGAAGACGTGGTGATGGGCTGCGCCTTCCCTGAAGGTGCGACCGGCAACAATATTGCCCGCCAAGTCGCGCTGCGCGCCGGTCTGCCCATCACGGTCGGTGGCTTCACCATCAACCGTTTTTGCTCCAGCGGCCTGCAGTCGATTGCGCTTGCCGCGCAGCGCATCATCGCCGGCGAAGCCGAGGTGTTTGTGGCCGGCGGTGTGGAGAGCATCTCCTGCGTGCAAAACGAAGCCAATCGCCACATGATCAGCGACCCTTGGCTGGCCAAGAACAAGCCTGAAATTTATTGGAGCATGTTGCAAACGGCCGAGAACGTGGCCACCCGCTACAAGATTGCCCGCGAGCGCATGGACCAATACGGCGCGCAGAGCCAGCAACGCGCTTGCGCAGCGCAAGCCGCCGGCCTCTTTACGCAGGAGATCGCCCCCATGACCGTGACGATGGGCGTGGTTGACAAGGTGTTAGGCCTGAGCATGCGTGAAGTTACCGTTAGCGTCGACGAAGGCCTGCGCGAGGGCACCACTTACGAGGGCATCAAGGATCTTCGCTCAGCCGTGCCCGGCGGACTGGTGACTGCGGGCAACGCCAGCCAGTTTTCCGACGGCGCCGGTGCTTGTGTGCTGACCAGCGAGCGCTATGCCGAGGCGCATGGCTTGAAGCCCTTGGGCCGCTTCCTGGGCTTCGCGGTGGCGGGCTGCGAGCCGGACGAGATGGGCATTGGCCCGGTCTACGCGATCCCCAAGGTTCTGAAGCGCCTGGGGCTGACGGTCGCCGACATTGATTTATGGGAACTGAATGAAGCCTTTGCCGTTCAGGTGCTGTATTGCGCCGATACGCTCGGTATTCCTATGGACAGGCTCAATGTCAACGGCGGCGCGATCGCGGTCGGCCACCCTTATGGCGTGTCGGGCCAGCGCTTGACCGGCCATGCACTGATCGAAGGTCGCAGGCGCGGCGCCAAGCGCGTCTGCGTGACCATGTGTATCGGTGGCGGCATGGGTGCGGCCGGCATCTTTGAAGTGCTCTGAACGTCTTCTTTGATGAGGGACAAGGCATGCGACAAACCCTGGACTTTCTGCTCAACGAATGGCTGGGGGTGCAAGACCTGACCCTGCGCGCGCGCTTTGCCGAGCACAGCGCTGAGACTTTTGCTGCGGTGCTCGACACCTGCGAAAAAATCGCCCGCGAAAAGTTCGCACCGATTGCCCGGCTGACCGATACCGAAGAGCCGCGCTTCGATGGCGAGCGCGTGCACTTGCCAGCCGCCACCAAAGCCGCGACCGATGCCTATGTGGCCTCGGGCATGTTGGCTGCCGCGCAAGACTATGCGATCGGCGGCATGCAGCTGCCCTGCGTGATCGAGATGGCGGCGAATGCCTTTTTCAGCAAGGCCAATGTGGCCATAGGCGCCTACGCGATGCTGACCGCCGGCAATGCCAATCTCTTGATGGCCCATGGCACGGCCAAACAGCGCGAGGTGTTTGCAGCGGCCGAGTTCGAAGGGCGCTGGTTCGGCACCATGTGTTTGAGTGAGCCGCAAGCCGGCTCGTCCCTGTCTGACATCACGACTCGGGCCGAGCTGGAGTTTGCCGATGATCCGCTGGGACAGCGCTTTAGGTTGTGGGGCAACAAGATGTGGATCTCGGCTGGCGAGCATGAGCTGAGCGAGAACATCATTCACCTGGTGCTGGCCAAGATTCCCGGCCCTGACGGTAAGCTCGTCGCCGGCGCGCGTGGAATTTCTTTGTTCATCGTGCCCAAGAAGATGGTGGGCGCTGATGGCCAGCTGACGGGCGAGCGCAATGATGTGCGATTGGCTGGCCTGAACCACAAGCTCGGCTTTCGCGGCACCAGCAACTGCTTGCTGAACTTTGGCGAGGGCGGGGCAGGCGCCGTTGGCTATCTGGTCGGCCAGCCCGGCGAGGGCCTCAAGTGCATGTTCCACATGATGAACGAAGCGCGTATCGGCGTCGGACTGGGCGCTGCGATGTTGGGTTACGCGGGCTATGAAGCCAGCTTGGCCTATGCGCGTCAACGCTCGCAGGGCAGGGCGATCGGCCCTGCTGGCAAGGATGCTACCCAGCCGCAGCGTCCCATCATCGAACATGCCGACGTCAAGCGCATGCTGCTGGCGCAAAAGAGCTATGTCGAGGGTGGGCTGGCGCTGGCGCTGCTCTGCGCGCGCTTGGTCGACGAGCAGCACAGCGGCGCGGCCGAGGCGGCCAAAGAGGCCAAACTGGTGCTGGAGGTTTTGATCCCCATCGTCAAAAGCTGGCCCAGCGAATGGTGTCTGGAGGCCAACTCGCTGGCGATCCAGGTCTTGGGCGGCTACGGTTACACGCGCGATTTCCCGGTCGAGCAATATTGGCGCGACAACCGGCTGAACATGATTCACGAGGGCACGCATGGCATCCATGGGCTTGACCTCTTGGGCCGCAAGGTCGTGATGAACGGCGGCGAAGCCTTGCTGGCGCTGGCTGCGCGCATCAACTTCACGGCTGCCTCCGCACTTCAACAGCCCGAGTTGGCGGAGCTAGGCAATGCCTTGGCGGCGGCCTTGGCCAATGTGGGCCGTGCGACCAAGAATGCCTGGAGCAGCGGCAAGCCGGAAGAAGCGCTGGCCAACGCCACGCCCTATCTGCAGGCCTTTGGCCATTTGGTGCTGGCCTGGGTGTGGCTGGACGTGGCCTTGAAAGCAGGGCAGGGCACAAGAAGCGATTTCGCCCAGGGCAAGCAGGCGGCCTGCCGCTATTTCTTTGCCTATGAATTGCCCAAGATCGATGCTTGGCTGGGCGTGGTCGGCCGCCGCGAGCCCTTGTGCAAAGATATGCCGGATGCTTGGTTCTAAGGGGCTCACTGATGGGTGACGAAGCGGGTGGCAGACGGGTCAGTGCCAAGACCCTGCTCTGGATAGAGCGCTTGGTCTGGATTTTTATCTACGGCGGGCTCTTGGTGTTCGTCTTGGGATTAGCGCTTTGGCAGTTCGGCCCTCACAGCTCGGGGCGCAAAGGGGACGGCATGACTGACGCTGAAGTACTGGCTTACTTGCTGCTAGGCAAGGGCGCCTTGGCCGTGTTGGCCGGCGTGCTGATGATTTGGCTGCGCTCGCGCTGGAAATAGACATAAATCAAATACAAAGGACTGTTGATGACACAACGCGTTCAAGACCTGTTCGACCTGAGTGGCCAAGTGGCCTTGATCACCGGTGGCTCGCGCGGCCTGGGCCTGCAGATCGCCGAGAGCTTGGGCGAGGCCGGCGCCAAGATCATGCTGACCGCACGCAAGGCGGCCGATCTGGAAGAAGCCGTGGCCCATTTGCAAGACCGCGGCATTGATGCGCGCTGGATTGCCGCCGATGCGGCCGACGAGTTGCAGGCCGTCGGCGTGGTGACGCAGACGATGGAGCGGCTCGGGCAGATCGATATCCTGGTCAATAACGCCGGGGCCAGCTGGGGCGCGCCGGCCGAGGACCACTCGCTGCAGGCCTGGGACAAGGTGATGAATCTGAATGTCCGCAGCCTCTTTGTGTTCGCCCAAGCAGTGGCCAAGCAGTCTATGCTGGAGCGCCGTTATGGCCGTATCATCAATGTCGCCTCGATCGCCGGCCTGGCGGGCAACTCCAGCGTGATGAAAACGATCGCCTACAACACCAGCAAGGGCGCGGTGGTCAATTTCACCCGGGCGCTGGCCGGTGAATGGGGCCAATACGGCATCACCGTGAATGCGCTGGCGCCGGGCTTTTTCCCGAGCAAGATGACGCAAGGTTTGTTGGCGGCAGTAGGCGTTGAGGCGATCGCCGCCAGTGCCCCGCTGCGCCGGATAGGCGATGATGAGGACTTGAAAGGTGCCGCATTGCTGTTTGCCTCGCGAGCTGGCAAGCACATCACCGGGCAGATTCTGGCAGTGGACGGTGGCGTCAGCGCGATCCACGGCTAGGATTAGGCCAACTCCTATTGAAGCTTGATTGAAAATGCCGAACTCCCGCCCGTCAAATCACTTGAAATTTCCGGTTCACATCCCTTTTGTTGAACAGTTAGGGCTTGAATTGCACAGCATGGGTCATGGCCAGGCGGAGCTGCGGGTTGACTTGAAAGAAGGTCACCTGAATTCTTGGGAGGTCGCGCACGGTGGTGTCTTGATGACCATGCTGGATGTAGCGATGGCACATGCCGCGCGCAGCGTGCATATGACGACCGCAGGCATGGGGCCGGGCGTTGTCACTATCGAGATGAAAACCTCCTTCATGCGGCCTGGTGAAGGCGAGTTGCGCGCATTGGGCAAGCTGCTGCACAGCACGGCGACGATGGCATTTTGCGAAGGGTCCATCTTGGGCGAAGACGGCAAGCTTTGCGCTCATGCGACCGCCACCTTCAAGTATCTGAGGGCGCTTCCCGGGCGCGGGCGGGAGATCAAGAGCTTGCAGCGCGCGGGCGCCGATGCGGATGGGCCGGCGCAAGGCGGAGCTGCTTAGCTTCTTGCGTTTGCCGGCAGCTTGGCCTGCACTTGTATTTCGCGATTCACTTTGCGGCGACCCTCGAAGCGAAGATGCCGCGCCGCAATGGGCACAGCCAGGTATCAACGAAGCTTGAACACCGCCACCACCTGCACCAACTGATCGGCCTGCTGGCGCAAGCTCTCTGCGGCGGCCGCACTCTCTTCCACCAAGGCGGCATTTTGCTGGGTGACCTTGTCCATCTGCGTGATCGCTTCGCCGACCTGCGCGATGCCTGAGCTTTGCTCAGAGCTGGCCGAGCTGATTTCGCCGACGATATCGGCCACGCGGCGGATCGAGGTCACGATCTCGGTCATCGTCACACCCGCCTTGTCGACCAGGGCCGTGCCCTGTTCAACCCGCTCGACGCT
>CAUPEV010000072.1:0-20650 GCA_963510335.1 uncultured Roseateles sp. | reverse complement strand
GATGATGTCCTGCGCAAGAGTCGTTTCGGTCTCGGTGCGCGCATGGATGACGAGCACGACCTGCCCGCTGGCCAAGGCATCTTTGATCAGGCTGGATACATCGCCCTTGCTGCGCTCCGAACCCACCACCGCGCCCACCATACCGCCCAGGCCGGCGCCCCAGCCGAGCAGATAAAGCGCGCCCATCAGCGGGCTGGCGATGAAGAGGGTTAGGTTGGCTGCGGCCAATGCAATCGTCACTCCCGCGGCGGCCGCCGTGCCCACGGCCGTGCCAATGGCGCCATCACGCAGCAGGTCTTTCAGCACATCGTCGCTGTCTGATCTTGCATCTTCACCAGCGCCTGCTGGCGCATTCCAGAGCAGTCGGACTCTCGTCGGCGCAATGCCGGTCGCGATGACAAGTCGGCGCGCTTGATCGGCCGCAGCGTGCGAGGGATAGAGGCCGACGACGCGGTGTAGGTATTTTTCCATCAGGGGTCTCCATGAAAGTGGCTGAATGAAGCGCAGTCTGCTGGCCCCACCCACGCGGGTCTGTGCGCTGAACAACAGACAGCAGGGCTCTTGGGAGCGAACATGAGGCAGATGGAGAAACGCCCAAACCTCATCCTTCACACAGTCTTTCGTTTTGAAAGGATTCGCCATGACTGACATCGATATCAACGCAGAGGCAACACGCAGCGTTCCGGCGCCTCTGGTCAGCGCCATCCAGGCGATTGCCCGTTCACGCCTGCTGACCGTGCCCGCAGACGCCCATCTGGTGGATGTGGCTGCACTCTTGTCCAGCGCGCAGATCAGTGTCGTGGTGGTGTGCAGCGAAGCCGGCGCTGTGCTGGGCATCATCACGGAAACGATGTTGGTCAAGCAGCTTGGTTTGGGCCAGGCCGACTTCTTCACCACGCGGGCTGATGCAGTGATGACGCGGGAAATCAGGTCCTGCGGACTGCAGGATTTGCTGTCCGATGTGGTGGCCATCATGCACAAGCTGGGCTTGATTCATATCTTGCTGGTCGACGCCGACAACAGGCCGCTGGGGGTCGTCAACGTGCGCGACGGCCTGCGTGCGCTGCTATCGGCAGGCAATCAGGAAGAGGAGCTGCTGCGCAACTATGTGATGGGTATAGGCTACCAGTAGTCGCAAAATGGGCTGTTCGAATAAGGCCATATGTAAGCGGTTTTGATTTGCTACCTGCATCAATCACAGCTCAAATCTCACTGCGCTGAAGGCATCCCCTTGCAGCGCAGTGTTGCCAAGGCTTCAGCGCTCGGTCTTGCCAAATCTGCGCGCTGCCAGCCCCGCTAGCCCCAAGGGCAAGAGCAAGAGCGTGCTCGGTTCCGGCACCGCTGCGGCCAGATCGCCGCTATGGCCTTGGCTGCCAAAGTCGAAGCGCTCATGGCCGAAGGCTTCGGCGCTGCAGTTGCTGGAGATCAGGTTGTCGGTCAGCGTTACAGCGCCGCTGATGGCGAACGCGCGGCCGCACAGAATCTGCGCGCGTGGGTCCAGGCTGACGCTGGCGAGGGCCAAGATATTGCCGGCAAATTCGCTGTCTAAGCCCAGCGTGGCGGAGCTGCCGACCTGCCATTACACGCCGCTGTTCGAATTGCCATTGATGACCTGCAGCGAGGAGTCGCTGGCCGTGGTCAAGCTGCTGCCGATCTGGAACACAAAAGTGCCATTCGGGTTGCCGGTGAAGTCGAGCACCAAGTTGCCGCTCAGCTGCGCCGAACTGTCGAAGTGATAGATGCCCGGCGCCAAGCTCTCATAGCCCAAGGATCCCAGCACATGGCCGCTCAGGTTCGCCACCGAGGGCAGGTTCGCCAGCCTTGTGTAGGCAGCCAGCGTATCCGCCAGGGCCAGTTGCGCAATGCCGTCATTGATATGGATGGCGCCGCCGGACACCATGCCGTCCGGATAGAAGCCCGTCACCGAGCTACCCGGCGTGACACCCAGGTCGCCATAGAGCTGCGTGCTGGGGTTGGGCGCGTTGTGGGCGTTGGTCACGGTCTCATGCCCCAACACGGCAAAACTTTGTGCGCTCGCCAGCAGGGACGAAGCCACCGCCGGAATAGGCCCCAGCAAGGCCACGCAAGTGGCCGCGATGAAGTGCACAGGGTGCTTGCTGGGATAGGTTTGCATGAGGAGAGATCCTGTTTGACCGGTCCGAGAACCGGCGTGGCTTGGAGGCGGGCCGCGCGCCAACTGAGTCGTCGCGTGAGGCTTTCGGACTTGCACGGATGAAGCAGAAAGCTGAGCGGCTATTGGCTCAACTTATGGCACTGCTTCGCCGGTCATCCTGTCGCTGTCAATCACACCGGTCTGTGCGTTAGCACACCTAGACTGCCGGGCCCAACATGTCTTGCGGGTCGACCCAGGCATCAAAGTCGGCGGCGCTGACTTCGCCCAGTTCCAAGGCGGCGCTGCGCAGGCTGAGGCCGGTTTGATGGGCCCGCTTAGCAATAGCCGCCGCGCGGTCATAGCCGATATGTGGCACCAAGGCGGTCACCAGCATCAGTGAGGATTGCAGCAATGCATCGA
Source organism: uncultured Roseateles sp. (assembly GCA_963510335.1). GTDB lineage: Bacteria > Pseudomonadota > Gammaproteobacteria > Burkholderiales > Burkholderiaceae_C > Paucibacter_A. The sequence continues at coordinate 18,117 of CAUPEV010000072.1, read as the reverse complement.
TGCGCTCCGGATTGGCCGCCAAGCCATGCACGCAATGTTGCTGGAAGCTGCGCATCGCCTCACTCAGTAGGACAAGGCTGTCCAGGCAGTCCAGGATGATCAGCGGCTTGTAGACATTGAGCTCAAACTGGCCTTGGCTTGCGGCAAAGCCAATCGCTGCGTCATGGCCCATCACCTGGGCGCAAACCATGGTCAGCGCCTCGATCTGCGTCGGGTTGACCTTGCCCGGCATGATGGAGCTGCCGGGTTCATTGGCCGGCAAAATCAGCTCGCCCAGGCCGGCGCGCGGGCCGCTGCCCATCAGGCGGATATCGCCGGCGATCTTGGTCAAGGCGATAGCCAGCATCTTCAGCCCGGCGTGCAGGCCGACCAAGGCCTCATGGCCGGCCATGGCGGCGAACAGATTGTCGGCTTGCGTCAGCGGCAAGTCGAATTGCTGTGCCAACCGGGCAGCGACCCGCGCACCGAACTCGGCATGCGTGTTCAGACCGGTGCCGACGGCAGTGCCGCCAAGGGCCAAGCGGTGCACCGCCTGCAGCGCATAGCGCAGATGGCCCTCGCACAGCTGCAGCTGCGTGGCGTAGCCGGAAAACTCCTGGCCCAGCGTCACCGGCGTGGCGTCCTGGCCATGGGTGCGGCCAATCTTGACCAGCGAGGCCCAAGCGTCGGCCTTGTCCAGCAGCGCCGTTTGCAACTCGGTCAGCGCCGGCAACAAATGATGCTTGGCTTGCAGTGCCACGGCCACATGCATGGCACTGGGGAATACGTCATTGGAGGACTGGCCGAGATTGACATGGTCATTCGGGTGGATGGAGCGCTGCTCGCCCAAGCCACCACCCAGGGCCTGCGAGGCCAGATTGGCGATCACCTCATTGACATTCATATGGCTTTGCGTGCCCGAGCCTGTCTGCCAGACTGACAAGGGAAACTGCTTGTCATGCGCGCCGCTTGCCACCTCTTGCGCTGCCGCTGCGATGGCCAAGGCCTCGGTGGCGTCAAGCAAGCCCAGGTCCCGGTTGACCAACGCGGCCGCCCATTTGACCGAGGCCAGCGCATGGATCACGGCCAGCGGCATGCGCTGCCCACCGCCATCAGCGGGATTCTCTGACAGGCCAATCTTGAAGAACTGCAGGCTGCGTGCGGTCTGTGCGCCCCATAGCGCATCGGCCGCTACTTCGATGCAGCCAAAGCTGTCGGTCTCGTTGCGTGTTGCCTTCATCGGTGTTCTCCTGCCTTCACTGCAAAGTCGCGCCGGCTGTCTGGCCCTCGGCTTGTATGAAGTCGCTCAGTGCTTGCGGGTCAGGGATATGGATCAGTCGGCGGCCTCTTTCGGTGAAGCAGATCACCTTGGCACGCTCCAGGCTTGAAAGCGCGCGGCTGACCGACTCCAAGGTCATGCCCAGATAGTTGCCGATTTCGGCGCGCGACATGCGCAAAATAATTTGATCATTGCGCAGACCGCGCACGGCCAATGCTTCGGCCCATTGACGCAAGAACTCTGCAACGCGCGCCGCCACCGGCAGCGTGCACACCGACAGCATGGCATCGCGCCCGCGTGTGATGGCGCGGCTCATTTCGGTGTGCAGCTCAATCAGCAATTGCGGGTGGCTGCTGGCCGCGCTCAGCAAAGCGTCATAGCGCATGGCCCAGACTTCGCCGACTTCCAGCGCCTGCGCTGTGCAGCCGTATTGGCCCTTGGCAATACCGTCAAAGCCCAGCCAGTCGCCCCGCAGCAGCAGCCCCACGACCTGGTTGCGACCGTCTGCCGCTGTGTTGACAACCTTCACGCTGCCCGAGTTGATCACATAGAGCTGATGGAAGGGCGTGCCAGCTTCAAAGACCAGGTCGCCGGCATGCACGAGGCGGCGGCGAACCGGCAGTTGTTCGAGCAGCATGCTCAGTGAGCGAGCGATCTGGCCCGCTCTGGGGCCAGCAGCGTTGCCGCAGTTGACCAGACCCGGGCGCCGAGCAAGGGCTGAGACGCCGTCTGAGTTCCTATCAGAAGTGCCGGCAGAATTGCCAGTTAGCCACTGATGGCTTGGCCCGGCCTTGCGCAAGGCCGGGCGGTTTTCGATGCTGTGCTGCTGGGTCTTGTACATGGCGACTCCCTGGGCTGGATGAAAAGCAGCTTCCAGCCTAAGCCGCTTGGCCGACGCTGTATGTGCGCTACGGAACACAGCGCTGCCGCCGTCAGTTTTGTTTGAGCGCGCGGCTCTTATTGGGCAAGCGCTCGAACTCGGCAATCACCTGCCCACCTAAAAGCAGCAAGGTGGCGGCCAGCTCCAGGCTCAGCAGCACAGCGATCGCGGTGGTCAAAGAGCCGTAGACCAGGCCGATCTGGGCCAAGGTGCTGAAGTACCAGACCAGCAGCCGGCGCGAGACCTCCCACAAGCAAGCCGCAACCACAGCGCCAAACAGCGCATGCTTGAGCGAGGGCCGGCCCACCGGCATCACCATATAGATGGAGGTCAGTACCGCCACCTCGCCGACGAAGCCGAGCAGGTAGAGCAGGGCATTGGCAGGCCGGCCGAGTGACCAGTCGCGGCCCAGCAGCGCAAGCTCTTCATCGCCCAAGGCTTGCAAGCTGCCGGTCATCAGTGTGACCAACAAGAGGCCCAGACCCAGGCACAGGATATAGGCATAGGGGATCAGCGCCGAGATCAGCCAACGGCGCCGCCGCAGCACCACGCGGTGCAAAAAGATGATGGACATCGCGCTTTCCAGCACCGTGAAGGCGAGCGAACTGGAGAACAGCATGGTCACCAGCAGCACCCAGCCAATGACCTGGCGGTGATCCAGAAAATGCGCCAACTCCTTGACGATGGCGCTCGCCTGGCCCGGCACCAACCAATCAAGGTAGCGGCCCAGCGTCAGCAGCAATTCGCTCTCGCTGATCACATGCGAGAGCGCGATCACGATCAGGATCAGCATGGGAACGATGGACAGCAGCGCGTAATACGCCACCGCCCCGGCCAAGAGCAAGCCCTGGTTGCGCTGAAAGCTGCGCAGCGTTCTAAGGCCGAACGCTGCCGGATGCCTCAGGATCAGCAGCAGGCGTGGGTCGATGATCTGCATGAACTCATCGCTAGGCCTCGACGCTCAGGTATCAGCGCTTGCCGCCAAACACCAGCAAGACGCCGCCCAGCAAGACCGCGCCCAGGCCGGCCCAGACTGGCACATTGACCGCATGGGTTTCGTCCACCGTCAAAGCAATCGGCCCGAGCTTGACTGGCTGGCTGCGTTCGGTGTAGCTGAATCCGCCGTAGCCCAGGGCCAGCAGGCCGCCCACGATCAGCGCCAAGGCGCCGAGTTTGATTGCATTCATTGTTATTTCCTTCATTGAACAGTCCGCAGAACTGAAGGCTTGCAGGCTAAAGCCAAGAAGGCCAAGGTGTCCGTGCGCTGGCATACAGACGGCGCTGTCACATCGCACTACCGTGAGGTCTGTCCACCTTCAACCCTTCAAAAGGCATCCCCATGATTTCAATTCAGCGGTTTTCAGTTCTTTTCATCAGCGCCTCGATGCTGCTCGCTTTGAGCGCTTGCGCCGGCATGTCGCAACATGACAAAAACATGGTGATCGGTGCCGGCATAGGCGCGGCGGGCGGCGCGGTGCTGACCGGCGGCAGCGCGGCGGCCACGGTCGGCGGCGCCGTCGTCGGCGGCGTCATCGGCCACGAGATCGAGAAGGACAAGAAGAAGGACAAGTGAAGGGCCAGTCGGCCAGGCGCCTAGGGACGCTCTGCATAACTCCTCACGGCGTGTGCTAGCGCGGCCTCGGGCGGTCTGCGGCCTTGCATTTTTCGCCAATAGCTACGGCTATTGGCTTCAAAACGCGCCTTGCAGCCCATCCCGATCCGCGCTGCACCCACTCGCGTTTAGTTATGCAGAGCATCCCTAGCGGCGCCTTTTTATTGAAATTGCTTGGCGGCGCTTCTCAATTGAAGCCGTCTGGCGGTGAATTCAATTTGCTCCGGCTTGCAATTCAGGCAGATAGCAGCGGCAAGGAGACCCAGAACTGGCTACCTTGCCCAATGCCGGCGCTGCTGGCCCACACCGTGCCGCCATGCGCTTCGACAATCTCTCGCACCACCGTCAAGCCCAGCCCCAAGCCGCTGCCATGCGCGCCCACCGCGTGAAACTCGCGTCCGAAGGGCTCGAAAATCGTTTCCAGCGCCTGTGCACTGATGCCGATACCGGTGTCGCTGATGCTGATCAGCGCTTGCGTGTCCGAGCGCTGCAAGTCCATTTGAATGCGGCCGCCCTCGTGGGAGTAGCGGCCGGCATTGCTGAGCAGATTGCTGAAGACCTGGGTCAAGCGCATCGCGTCACCTTGTACGCGCAGCGCTTCGGGCGGCTGTTCGAGTTTCAATTGCTGGCCGCGCTGATCCAGCAGCGGCCGGCACAACTGCGCGCAATGATCCAGCAGGGCTTGCAGATCCAAGGGACGCAACATCAGCATCAGCTTGGCCTTGGCTCTCTCTTCGGCGTCTACGGGATGGAGCAAGTCGCTGACAAAGCCGCGTATCTGCGCGGCCTGCTGAGTCATCATCTCCTGTGCATGCGGTAGCAGCGGTGCGGCGTCGGGCGCGCGGCCCAACACCGCCATGGCTATCCGGATCGGTGACAGCGGGTTGTTCAACTCGGCCGCCACGCCGGTCATGAACTCACTCTGGCGCTGCTGTGCAGCGGCCGCAGCGGTCTGCAGGTCCATGGCACTGAGCGTCGCCAACACCAGCTGTTCATTCGCGGACTGCAAGAGCAGATGCTTTTTTTCTTGCTGGGCCAGCAGTTGCGCCAACTCAGCCGACTGGCGCTGTAGCGCCGGCAGGCATAGGGCTGCCTGCGCAGGCTTGCTCGATGTGAGCAAAGGCGACAACTCAAGCGGGTCGGCATCTTCAACAAAAAAGGAAATGCCGCCAGGCCCTTGGCGTTTGGCCATATACATGGCTTGGTCGGCGCAGGCAATCAAGGCGTCGGCCGAGTCGGCGTCACGAGGGTAGACGCTGATGCCAATGCTGGCACTCAAATCGGCCCAATCGCCGTAGCTCGCACGGGCCACCCGCAGCGCCTCTTTGAGCTTCTCGGCGATGGCCAGGGCGTCATCGACTTGCACCAGATCGTCCAGCAAGACCAGGAACTCATCGCCACCATGCCGGCTGACCGTGTCCGACTCTCGCACCGCCGACAGCAGGCAAGAAGCTACTTGCTGCAGGACCTGATCGCCGATGGCGTGGCCTGCAGAGTCGTTGATCTGCTTGAATTTATCAAGATCCACAAACAGCAGGGCCAGTTGCGTGCCCTGCCTTTTGGCATGCGCAATCGCCTGCTCCAGGCGGTCGAAGGCCAAGCCCCGGTTGGCCAATTGCGTCAAGGGGTCGAGGCCACTGGTGCGGGCGGCAGCGTCAAGCGCTTGCAGCGCCGATTCGCTGTCGATCTGCGCGTCCAGTGCGGTCAACACCAACTGCTCGTTAGCCTCCAGCAGCTGAACGCTTTGGTTGTGATCTAGAAAACTCTCTGCCCGCACCACGTCTTGCAGCAAGCGTACCAAGACGGCCCGCATCGCTTCGACGCGCTGGGTGATCTGGGCCAGCTCTTGCTCGGCGCTGGCCACAGCGGGCGTCAGGGGAGTTGGCTGCTCGTCCATGGCGCCGTGACTCAGGCAGCTTTGTGGCGGGGCCGGCCGCCCAGCAGGCCTTCCTGGTCGGCCAAGGTGGCGCCAATTTGCAGGCCGTTGTCGTCGATGTGAAACTCGCGCAACTCGTCCGAATGCTTGCTGGCTCGCACCTTCACGACCGCCATCATGCGGCGCAAGCGGCTGTCGATTTCGATATAGCGCTGCACGATGATGGCGTCCGTCAAGAAGGCGGTGCCATAAGGGCTGAAGCGCAGATCGGTATAGCGATCTTCCAGCTCGGAGGTCATCAAAATCGTCACCCCCGCGTTCGCCATCGCACGCACCAAACGCGCCAAGGACTCACGGAAATCGTCGCGGAAGGTCGGCGCCACCGCCAGCTCGAAGCCGGATAGCGAATCGATCACCACCCGGGTCGCGCCGAGCCGAGCAATCTCACTCAGCAGCAGGCCGATCACCTCGTCGATCGAGAGATCCGGTGCCCGGCTGTCGACCAGGCCGACTTTGCCGCTGGCCACCAGGTCGGCAATGATGCGGTTCTGCGCCTGGCTGGGGCGCTGCTCAAAGGCCGCCAGCACGCCGGTTTCGCCGCAGCGCGCGCCCTCGGCCAGGAAGGCCGCCGCCAGAATGCTCTTGCCCGAGCCCGAGGGCCCGGCCACCAGCAGCGAGTAGCCGCGCGGCAAGCCGCCGCCCAGCATCTCGTCGAGCTTGGGCACGCCCAGCAGCAGGCGGGTATCGGTGGCTGGCGCGCGCTCAGGCTTGACTGCATCTGCCGCAGTGCTCGGCTGACCGACCGGCGCGAAGATATTGATGCCGGCGCTGCTGATTCTGAAGGTGTGCAAGCCCGGCAGCGTAGGTTGGCCGCGCATCTTCAGAATCTCGATCTTGCGCACCATGGAATTGCGCTGCACGCTTTGGCGCATCCAGATCAGGCCGTCAGCGACGGTAAAGACCGGATTGGCATCGGTCTCGATGAAGTACTCGCCGATCAAGAAGGTGGTGGCCTGCCAGCTCGTCATCATCATGCCGAGTTGCTGCACGAATTGCTGCAGTCTGTGGGTCGGGCTTTGCGGGTTGCCGTTGGTTTCGCTGGCGATCATCACCGAGCGGAATGAGTCCACAAACACCAAGCTTGGCTCATAAGTCGTCACCGCCTCGCCGATGCGCGCCAACACCCGGTCGAGATCGCCGTTAGCCGCATCTTCTGACAGATTGATGAAGCGCACCGCATCGTTGATTTGCTGGCTGTCAAAGAAATCAAACTGCTGCTGGTAGCGCAGCATCTTCATCGGCGGCTCGCCCAGCACGGTGAAGTAGATCGCCGGGCGCTGCGGCGTGGCGAGCGAAAACATGATCTGGTGCGCCAAGGTCGTCTTGCCGCAACCGGGCTGACCGGCGATCAGATTGAAAGAGAACTCGGGCAAACCGCCGCCCAGCACTTGGTCCAAGCCCGGCACCCCGGTAGGCAAACGTTGGATGGCTACTTTGCTGCTCATTGCGTGTTGTCCTGCGCGGCCGAGCCGCTCAAAAAAGTCATCCAAGGGGTGCGAAGCAGGCGTTCGGTGAGCGCGCGCCCCACCAACTTGGCCAGCAAGTCACAAAAGGTTTGTAAAAACAAGCAGGCACCTGCCGCTGCTTCGGGCCGGGTTTGGCGCTCAATCACGGTGCACAAGGCCGCCGGGGTGATGGGTGAAGATGCGGGGTCGTCTCCACCGCAGATGCCGCTGTCGCTGTCTGCACCTACTTTGGCATCTCTGAGCCAGGGGTGGCTCTTGGCACTGAGCTGCAGGCTGCGGGCAAACAAGGCGGCCACGCCGCGCTGGCCCACGATGGGCACCAAGGCGAACTCAATCTCTCGGCACACCCGGCAGACCAGCTTGGCAATCTGCGCTGGGCCGGCACCGGCTTCCAGGTGCTCGGCCAGGAAGGCTACGGTTTGATCGCTCTCTGGGCTTGTCATGGTTGGGTCGGGTCACTGAAGGGATCACATCCAAGCATGCGCGGTGTTTGCCGGACTGCCTGCCTGTTTGCTTGCCTGCGGCTGATTGGAATTGAGCCTGGACCATAACGCACATTCAGCGCGGAATCTGTACGCCAGCGTACATAGGCTAGTGTTTGTCGGCCATGTCCGACAAGAACTCGCGGCCCCGGCCCACATGACTGCGCCCCCTTGCCGGCTAGGCTGGCGGGATGTCATTCAAACGAGGAAATCCATGAAAGTCCCCAAAAATCCGTCCCCTCAGGTCATGCGCGCCTTGGCCGCAGCCATCATCGCATTGAGCTTGGCCGCTTGCAGCAAAGAGGGCGACGACGCGCGCACGGCTGGCAACAAGCTCGACGACGGCATTGCCCGGGTGGAGCAGCACTCAGAGGCCTTGAAGGCCGATGTACAGCGCGGCGCCGCCGACGCCGCCTCTTCGACCAGCGCCGCCTTACAAGATGTCAAGCAAGCGTCCCTGGAAATGCGCGAACAAGTAGGTGCCGATCTCAGCGACGCCGGCATCGTCACCTTGGTCAAGGCCAGATTGGCGGGGGACACCGCGCTGACGTCCTCCAACATCAATGTCGACTCGACCCAAGGTCGCGTGGTCTTGCGCGGTTCGGCGGCCGACGCTCTTGCTGTAGGGCGGGCGCGCGAGATCGCGCTGGGCGTCAAAGGCGTGCTGGCGGTAGATAACCAGTTGACGGTCAAACCCAAGTCTTGAAGCTGCGGGGTGGCGAGTCCGTCCTACAAGCAGACCCGCCTTTTACCGATGGCAGCCAGGGCGAGCCGCGCTGAAGATCAAGGCATCAAATGCCCGCTACCAGTGGGCCAGCTCCGAGGTCTGCCATGACGCATGAAATGAACGCAATGGGCCAAGCGCCAGCGGGCGAGCGCCGGCGGCTGGGCTGGGGCAGGGGCGTTGCTCCGGGGGGGAGCGCTGAGTTTCATGTGGACGGACTCGGTGCGATTGGCTTCGAGTCGGCCTGCCCGGCTTTGCTTGGCTCTGTTTGGTCAGAGTCGGGCGCCGAAGCCGACGATCAGGTGAACCTGTCATGAGCAGCCAGGCACTTGGGGCATGGCCGAGGCGCAGCAGCAGCAGCAGCAGCAGCAACAGCAACAGCAGCTGCGTTGCGCGCAGTCGCTTCGCGGCGCACGCAGCCCTGTGGTGGTCGGGCGTGGCAGCGCTGCTTGGCATTGCCTTGTTGGTGGCGCTGCAAGCGGTGTTGCAAGGCTCGGTCGATCAGAGTCAGCTGCGCCGCGCCATCAAGGCCACGCAGACCAGCCAAGCGCGCCAATGCATGGCGCTGCTCGGCGGCCGGATTCAGGAGAACTGCTTGCTGGCCTTGAACGAACAAGCAAGTTTGAGCGCGAAAGCAGTCCAGACCCATGCGCATGCCGAACCCACAACACCAGTTTCAACTTCCAAGCCAAGGACCTCCCCATGAAAAAGTATCTTCAACTTCAGCGCTCTGTGCTCGTCTTGTCTGCTGTGTTCTTGAGTCTGTCTGCGTCAGCGCAGACGACGGCCGATCAACAGCTGCGCTATCAAAAAGAGTTGGCGCATTGCAAGAGTGGGTCGACCACGCAAAGCCGGGCCAACTGTCAGCGCGAGGCCGGCGCCGCCTTGGCGGCAGCCCAGCGCGGCGATCTGGATGATGGCCCGGCCGCCTACGAGCGCAATGCGCGTGAGCGCTGCATGGCCTTGCCCGCGCCGGAGCGCTTTGAATGCATTGCCAGGATGCGCTCGCCGACCACCGGCAGCGTGGCCGGCGGTGGCCTACTGCGTGAGGCCGTGACGGTCGAGCCTGTGGCGCCGCCCGCGCCGCCCGCGCAGCCGATGAAATAACAAAGCATCAGATGGACGCCGCCGCGAGCTTGAGCCAAGTCACGCCGCAGCGGCTCGCGCTGGCGGGCTGCTGGACGGCGCGTGGTTTGGGCGATGTAGCCGCGCTGCTGGCGGGCGCCGCGCCGGCCAGCGCTGAAAATGGCGGAAAAGAAGGCAGAAAAAAGGGCGAAACAAAGGGCGGAAAAAAGGGCGATATGGAGCTTGAGGCCAGCGGCCTCACAGCGCTAGACAGCGCGGGCGCCTATGTGCTGCAAAAGCTCTCGCTGCGGCTTGGTGAGGCAGGGCAGCCCGCGCGGCTGCTCGGCCTGCCCGAGCCTATGCAGGCTTTGATGAACGTGGTGGCCGAACAACTCGCCCAGACCGAGCCCGTGGCCAAGCCCGCCGCGCCCAGCCCCGGCATGCTGGAAAGGCTGGGGCGCGATATGGTCACGCGCGGCTCGGCCGCCAGGCTTGAGTTGCTGGCTTTGCTGAGCTTTGTCGGCGAGAACGCGCTGGCCTTGGGGCGCTGCTTTGCAAGACCAGCGCGATTTCGCTGGCGCCCCATGCTCTTCAATTTGCGCTTGGCCGGGGTGGATGCCTTGGCAATCGTCGGCCTGATGTCTTTTTTGCTCGGCGTGGTGGTGGCCTATCAGGGGGCCAGCCAGCTGCGCCAGTACGGCGCCAATATCTTTGTCGCAGATTTGGTTGGCCTGGCGATGCTGCGCGAGTTTGCGCCGCTGATCACCGCCATCATCATTGCCGGTCGCTCGGGCTCGGCCTATGCGGCGCAGATCGGCAGCATGGTGGTCAGCGAGGAGATCGACGCCATGCGCATCTTGGGTCTGCTGCCGCTGGAGTTGCTGGTGCTGCCCAAGCTGGTAGCCCTCGTGATTGCCTTGCCGCTGCTGACCTTGTTCGCCGATGTGCTGGGCGTGCTGGGCGGCATGCTGATGGCCAGCGTCAAGCTGGACGTGACGCCGACCGAGTTCATAGAGCGCTTCTCCAAGGCGGTCAGCGTAACGTCCTATCTGATTGGCATTGGCAAGGCGCCGGTGTTTGCCGCCATCATCGTGCTGGTCGGCTGCTTCCAGGGCTTTCGCGCCAAGGGCGGCGCCGACAGCGTGGGCCGCCAAACCACCCGCAGCGTCGTGCAGTCCATCTTCTTGGTGATCAGCGCCGACGCCTTGTTTTCGGTCGTCTTCAGCGCCTTGGATCTATGAATATGGCTGCTGCCTCGACAGCCGATACGGTGGTTCAAATGACCGGCGTCAGCACCAGCTTTGGCGACCATATCGTGCACCGAGATATCAGCTTGGACGTGCGGCGGGCTGAAATCTTCGCCTTGATCGGCGGCAGCGGCTCGGGCAAATCGACCCTGTTGCGCGAAATGATTCTGCTGCAGCAGCCAAGCGCCGGCAGAGTCAGCGTGCTGGGTGTAGCGCTGCAAGGCATCAGTGACCCGGACGCCTTGGCCTTGCGCCTGCGCTGGGGCGTGATGTTCCAGCATGGCGGCCTGTTCAGCAGTTTGACGGTTTTGGAGAACATTGGCCTGCCTTTGCGCGAGCACACCGAACTGGACGACGCTTTGATCGACGAGATCGCGAGCTGGAAGCTGCAGCTGGCGGGCTTGAAGCCCGAGGTCGGCGCGCAGTATCCGACCGAGTTGAGCGGCGGCATGCTCAAGCGCGCTTCCCTTGCGCGGGCCTTGGCCTTGGACCCAGAACTGTTGTTCCTGGACGAGCCGACCGCCGGCTTGGACCCGGTCAGCGCGGCCGGTGTGGACGAGCTGGTGCTCAAACTGCGCGATTTGTTTGGCCTGACGATCGTGATGATCACCCATGACCTGGACCTGCTCTGGCAGGTGGCCGACCGGGTTGCGGTGCTGGCCGATGGCAATGTGGCGGGTATTGGTTCAATGAGCGAGCTGGCGGCCATGGCCGTGCCGGCCGTGCACCAGTTCTTTGAGGGGCCACGCGGCAGGCAAGCACAACAACAAGCACAGCAGCAGCGGCCAAAGCTGCAGACAGAACAACAGACAAAAAAGCAAGCACAAGCCGGGAGCACGCCATCGAAACCAAAGTGAACTACGCCCTGGTGGGCGGTTTTGTGCTCTTGCTCGGCGCGCTCTTGATTGCGGGTGTGCTGTGGCTGGCCTCGGGCGGTGCCTGGCAAACCAAGCAAGACATCTACCTCTCGGTCATGGAAGAGTCGGTGGCCGGGCTGAACCTGAATGCGCCGGTCAAATACATGGGCGTGGATGTCGGCAAGGTGCAAACCATTGCTATCGACGCTGCCAGCCCCAAACGGGTGAGGCTGTTGTTCGCGATCGACCGTGGCACGCCGATCCGCGTGGACACCTTCGCCGTGCTCAAGACCCAGGGCTTGACCGGCATCGCCTATGTGGAGCTGGACGGCGGCGGTGCAGAATCTGCCCCGCTGCTGGCCGTGGCGCCTGAACGTTATCCTTTGATTCGCAGCAAGCCCTCGCTGAGTGCCCGCCTGGAGAATGTGCTCAGTACGGTGCTGGCCAAGCTGGACAGCACCTCGGCCAGTCTCAATGCCCTGCTGAGCCCGCAGAATCAAAAAGCCTTCAGCGCCACCTTGGCCGATATCGCTTTGATCACCCATACCTTGGCCGAGCGCCGCAGCACCATAGACGCCGGCCTGAACAATGCGGCGAAAACTTTTGACAACAGCGCCGAATTGAGCGCCAAGCTCAGGCGCGAAGCCGGGCCTTTGCTGGCGCGCATAGATCGCGCAGCAGTGGCTATTGAACGCATGGGGCTTGAGACCGCGCAGGCCAGCAGCAGCGCAGGCCGCACGGTGGTCGATGTGGGCGGCGATCTGAAACGCTTCAGTGCCGTGGCCTTGCCCGAGCTGCAGCAGCTGATGGGCGAGATGGCCGTGCTGGCCGCCTCGCTGCGGCGCCTGAGCGAGCAGGCCGAGCGCAACCCCGGCGCGCTGATTTTGGGGCAGGGCGCCGTGCCCGATGGCCCCGGCGAAGCGCTTGAACCTTCACGCAAGCCGCGAGACGAGACACCATGAAACCAAATCTGCTTGCGGGTGCTCAGCTTGCGCCTGTTTTACGCCTTACTTGCACGGTCATCTTGCTGGGCTTGTGCGCCTGCGGCAGCTTGCTGCCCAAGCCGCCGCCTGCGCCCACGCTGCATCTGCTGACATGGGACAGCGCCGCGCGGGCAATGCCTAGCGCGCCAGCGCTGACCAGTCTGCGCATCAACCAGCCGCAGGCCGCCGCAGGATTCGACAGCCGGCGAATCATCTATCTGCGTGAGCCCTACCGCCTGGACTACTTTGCCAAGCATGAATGGGCGGACACGCCGGTGCGCATGTTGGCGCCGCTCTTGCTGTCCGCCTTCGATGCGGGCGGGCGCTTTCGGGTCGTCACTGGCGCCAACAGCGCGGCCAGCGCCGAGTTCAGCATCGACACCGAGATCATTCGCTTGCAGCAAGATTTTTCGCAGTCACCGAGCCAAGCTCAATTGACAGTGCGCGCCAGTCTGCTCGACAACGCGACGCGCCGCGTGCTGGTCAGCCGCGAGTTTGATGCACGAGTCCCGGCGCCCAGCGAGGACGCTGCCGGGGGCGTCAAGGCAGCGAATCTTGCCCTGAAGCAGGTTTTGAAGGACTTGGTTCAGGCGCCGGAGTTTGCGCCGCTTAGGGCAAGCTTGCCTTGATCTACCTGCCGGCCTGACCGGCCACCTTGATTTGTGTGCCGGCCTGACCGGCCACCTTAATTTGAGTGCCGGCCTGACCGGCCAGCATGGCCTCGATCTTGGCCAGCGGCCCTATCACCGCACGTCGGCCGGTCGCGTTCACGAAGGCGCAGGCGGCCGCCACTTTGGGGCCCATGCTGCCGTCGGCAAAGCTGTGCTGGGCCAGTTGCTGCGGCGTCACTTCGCCAAGCGCGCGCTGGCTGGGCAGGCCCCAATCGAGAAAGACACTCTCCACATCGGTGGCGATGATCAGGCAGTCAGCGTCCAACTCGGTGGCCAGCATGGCGCTGCACAGATCCTTGTCTATCACCGCTTCGATGCCGTGCAGGCCTGTGCGACCAGCCTGCTTGGCCACCGGGATGCCGCCGCCGCCGCAGGCAATCACCACCACACCGCGCTCGAGCAAGCAGCGTATCGAGGGCAAACCCAAGACACGCAGCGGTTTGGGCGAAGCAACCACGCGGCGCCAGCCGCCTCCGTCTCTGGCCAGCTTCCATTCCTTGGCCGCCGCGATGGTTTGCAATTGATCCTGGCTGTAGGCCGGCCCTATCGGTTTGGTGGGATGTGCGAAAGCGGGGTCATCGGCCGCCACTTCAACGCGGCTCAAGAGGCTGCTGACCTGACGTCCGGCCGGAAGCAAATTGCTCAATTCTTGTTCCAGCAAATAAGCAATCATGCCCTCGGTCTGCGCGCCCAAGACATCCAATGGGTAGGCGGGCAGATCGCTATGGCTGGCCGCATATTCGCTCGCTTGCAGGGCCAGCAGGCCGACTTGCGGGCCGTTGCCATGCGTCAGCACCAACTCGGCATTTTGCGCCGCCACGCGGGCCAGTTGCAGCGCGGCCAGGCGGATATTGGCCAGCTGATTGGCGGCACTCAGCGCTTCGCCGCGCTTGAGCAAGGCATTGCCGCCGATGGCGATGACGATCTTCATGCCAGCGTGGCGACCAGGACCGCCTTGATGGTGTGAAGGCGATTCTCGGCCTGGCTGAAAACGATAGATGCTTCGGACTCGAACACCTCGTCCGTCACCTCCAGCTCGCTCAGACCATGCAGCTTGTGGATCTCGCGCCCCAGCTCGGTGTCGAGGTTGTGCAGCGCCGGCAGGCAATGCATAAAACAGCTGCGCGGCTTGCCTGTCGCCTGCATCAAGACGGCGTTGACCTGGAAGGGCAGCAGCTGATCAATGCGCGCTTTCCAGACCTCGGCCGGCTCGCCCATGGACACCCACACATCGGTATAGACAAAATCGGCGCCGGCCACGGCGGCGAGCGGGTCTTCGGTGATGCTGATGCGCGCGCCGGTCGTCTTGGCCAGCGCACGCATCTGCGTCACCAGCTCGGCCGGTGGCTGCAGCGCCAGGGGGGCGGCGATGCGCACATCCATGCCCATTTGCGTGCCGCCCACCAGCAGCGAACAGCCCATATTGAAGCGGGCGTCGCCAAGGTAGCAAAAGCTCAGCTCATGCAGCGGCTTCTCGCCGAACTCTTCCATCGTCAAGAGATCGGCCAGCACCTGGGTCGGGTGGGCCTCGTCGGTCAGGCCGTTCCAGACCGGCACGCGCGAGTAACGGGCTATGTCCTCGACCACGCTTTGATGAAACCCCCGGTACTCGATGCCGTCATACATGCGGCCGAGCACGCGGGCCGTATCTTTCAGCGACTCTTTGTGGCCGAGCTGCGAGCCGACCGGGTCGATATAGGTGACATGGCCGCCTTGGTCATGCACGGCCACCTCGAAGGCGCAACGGGTGCGGGTCGAGGCCTTCTCGAAGATCAGCGCGATATTCTTGCCCTGCAGGCGTGGATGCTCGGTGCCGGCATATTTGGCGCGTTTCAGCTCGGCTGCCAGGTCGAGCAAGAAGCGGATCGCGCGCGGCGGGAAGTCGCGCAAGTCCAGCAGACTGCGGTTGCGGAGGTTGAAGCTCATGGGGGTTCCTGTAGGGTTCAGATTTCGTCACGGGTGATGGGGCAGCTCATGCAATGGCTGCCGCCGCGCCCGCGCCCAAGTTCGCCGCCGGGGATGGTGATGACCTCGACACCGGCCTTGCGTAGCCGCGTGTTGGTGAAGACATTGCGGTCATAGGCCACCACGACGCCGGGAGCCAAGGCCAGCAAGTTGTTGCCGTCATCCCATTGCTCGCGCTCGGCCTCATAGGCATCTCCGCCGGTTGCGACCGTGCGCAGCCGGGGCAGACCCAGCGCCTTGGCCAAGCTGTCCAACAGGCCTTTCTCGCCATGCTCGCTGCGCACATCGACGCTGCCGGGCTTGTTGCCCGGTCGCAAGCTGTGCAGGCGAATCGCGTCCACCATCTCGGGGAATATGGTCACAAGATCGACATCGCAGAAGGTGATGACGGTATCCAGATGCATGGCGCCGCGCGATTTGGGCAACTGCGCGGCCAGCACATGGCTGGCGTCGCCGCTGGCGAACAGGCGTGCGGCCAATTGGCAGACCGCTTGCGGCGCGGTGCGCTCGCCCATGCCGATCAACACCACGCCGTTTCCCAGCGGCATCACATCGCCGCCCTCCAGGGTGGCCCAGCCTATATCGCTGTCGGGGTCGCCCCAAAGCGGCTCGGCCCGGGCCGCGAACAAGGGGTGAAAGCGGTAGACGGCCGCCGTCAACAGCATCTCCTGGCGGCGCGCCGGCCAAAACATCGGGCACAGCACGGGGCTCTTGCCGACCCAGCAACTGCTGTCGCGCGTGAACAAGGTATTGGGCAAGGGCGGCAGCAGCAAGTCGGCCGGCCCGCTGCAAGCGCCGAGCAGGCCGACCGCCTCAAACGGCAGATCGCTGCGGGCCAGGCCGCCAATCAAATAATTGGCCAGCTGCGTCGGCGCCAAGGCTTCGAGCCAGGGGCGCAGCTGTTCGGCACCGGCCGGGTCGTAGAAGTTGGGCCCCAGCTTGCGATCCAGCAGCCAGGCGCGGGCCAGCGGGTCGCCCAGCGTTGCGCTCAGCAGGTCGAGCAGCTCCAGCACCTCGACGCCGCGCTCGGTCATCATCGAGGTGAAGGCGTCATGGTCGCTCTGCGCGCGCGCCACCCACAGCACGTCATCGAACAGCAGCTCGTGGCAGTTGGCCGGCGTCAGGCGTTTTTGCGCCAAGCCGGGCCGGCAGACCAGCACCTGGCGCAGCCGGCCGACTTCTGAATTCAATCCTGGTGTCATCAGATACCCCTTCAAATAACGATTGACTTACAGACCCAGCCGCCCCGAGCTGAGCATCCAGGCGGCAAGCAGCGCCAAGCCCAGCAAAGCAGCCAAGAGCAGCCCTTCATGGCGCTTGAAGGCCGGCTCCCCTCGTTCGCGTTTGGCCCAGAAATACAGCGCCGCACCGGGCGCATAGAGCAGGGCACTGAGCAAGAGGTACTTGAGCCCGGCGGCATAAAGCAGCCACAAGCAATAGGCGACGGCCAGCGCTGTGACGATGCGCAGGGCGGGCTTGGCGTCGCGGCGCACCAGCAGGGCGCCGTAGAAAGCGCTGAACAGATAGGGCAGCAAAATCATCGCCGTCGACAGCGAGATCAAGGCCAGATAGGAGGCCTTGGAAAACAGCGTCAGCAGCAAAAAGGCCTGCACCATGGCGCTGCTCAGCCAAAGCGCATTGGCGGGCACACCGGCACTGTTTTGCCGCCCCAGCCAGGCGGGCATCACCCCCGCATTGGCCGGCGTGAACAGTGACTCGGCGGCGAGCAAGGTCCACGCCAGGAAGCCGCCGCCCACCGACACGATCAGCCCCAGATAGATCAGCACTGCGCCCCAGGAGCCGACGGCCCGCTCCAGCACGCCAGCCATGGACGGATTCTTCAGCCCCGCCAGCTCTGCCTGTGTCAGCAGACCCAGCGACAGCAACGACACCGCCATCAGGAGCGCCAGCGTGACGAGAAAGCCGATCACGGTGGCGCGGCCGACATCAACGCGGCGGGCCGCACGGGCCGAATAGACGCTGGCACCCTCGATGCCGATGAAGACCCAGACCGTCACCAGCATGGTGCTTTTCACTTGCGTTAGCACCGAGCCCAGCTCGGGGCCACCCCAAAAATTTAGCTCGAAGATGCTGAGCTGAAATGACATGGCCACCAGCACGATGAAGAGCAATAGCGGCAGCAGCTTGGCCAGGGTCACGACGGCATTGAGCATGGCCGCGCCTTTGATGCCGCGCAACACCATGGTGTGCACCAGCCACAGCAGGCCTGAGGCGCCGAGGATGGCGGCCGGCGTGTTGCCTTCGCCGAAGAGGGGGTAGAAGTAGCTCAAGGCCCCGAAGGCGGCGACCAGATAGCCGACATTGCCAATCCAGGCGCTGACCCAATAGCCCCAGGCGGCGTTGAAGCCGACATAGTCGCCACCCAGTTCGCGTGCATAGGCATAGACGCCGTTGTCGAGTTCGGGCTTGCGCATGGCCAGCATCTGGTAGCACAGGGCCAGCGTCAGCATGCCTAGCCCGCTGATGGTCCAGCCGATCAGTATGGCTCCTGCGCCGGCGCCGGCGGCCATGTTTTGCGGCAGGCCGAAGATGCCACTGCCCAGCATTGACCCAACCACCAGCGCGGTCAGCAGGCGCAGCCCCAGTTTGGCAGGAGGATTTGCAGCAAGGGATGGCATGGCGGCTCCAGTTCAGACCTAAGGTGAGGCCGGCATGAGGCGGCACAAACATGATCTTCTTGCGGCAAGCGTTGCTGGACTGTTGGATACCGCACAGATAGCCATTTATGTTTGCGCTTCAACGTGCGCCTTCGCACTGACAGAGGGTAGGCATTGGCACTAATTTGCATTCGGCGACGGACTGTCCGTCGCAGCAAAGGAGATGCATTTTCATGAACGCTGACACCATCATTGGCGTGCCATTTGAGCCCCCTCAACCCTTGCGCTCCTTCCTGCAGCAAGGAGCGCAAGGGTTGAGCCCCCTCAACCCTTGCGCTCCTTGCTGCAGGAAG
>CAUPEV010000071.1:0-20949 GCA_963510335.1 uncultured Roseateles sp. | reverse complement strand
TCACGCCGTGGGCTTGGGCCAATTGCCCAGCAGTCTCGACACGCGCATCGCGGCCGTGTCCTTGGTCGCCCTGGTGGACGGGCTGCTGCACCAATGGATGATGGACCCCAGCTCCTTCGATTTGCTGGAAGTCGGGCAAGCTGCTGTGGAAGGCTTCTTGACCAGCTTGGCCTCCAAGGACGTCAATTTGCTGCCACCGATGAGCCAGGAAGAACGCGCTCGGCTCGGGCAAGTCGGCATTTGCCGGCGTAGCAACCAGCTTGAACCGCCGCAGTAGGCAAGCCTGAGCGCCCATTTCATGAACAAAGCCCGCCACTTGCGGGTGCTAAGCCCTTGATTTTTGATGGCAATGAGCGGGTTAGTCATAAGTCAGGGACAATCGCGGGTTGCTCTCCAAAGAATTGCCGCCGTGTCCGCACACCCAACCCTCACCGCACCGAAACCAGTCAAGGCCCTGACGGCTTATCGCCCGTTCTGGGCCAAGCGTTTTGGTCACGCCCCTTTTCTGCCCATGAGCCGGGCCGAGATGGATCAGCTCGGCTGGGATTCCTGCGACATCATCATCGTCACCGGCGATGCCTATGTGGACCACCCGAGCTTCGGCATGGCGGTGATTGGCCGCACGCTGGAGGCGCAGGGCTTCCGCGTCGGCATCATTGCGCAACCCGATTGGCAGAGCGCCGAGCCGTTCAAGGTCTTGGGCAAACCGAATCTGTTTTTCGGCATCGCGGCCGGCAATATGGATTCGATGATCAATCGCTACACCGCCGACCGCAAGATCCGCAGCGACGATGTCTACACGCCCGGCGGCCAGGGCGGCAGCCGGCCCGACCGCGCCACCCTCGTCTACACCCAGCGCTGTAAAGAAGCCTGGAACGAGGTGCCTATCGTGGTCGGTGGCATCGAAGCGTCGCTGCGCCGCATCGCCCATTACGACTATTGGCAAGACAAGGTGCGCCGCTCGGTGCTGGTCGACTCCAAGGCCGATTTGCTGGTCTACGGCAATGCCGAGCGAGCCATTGTCGAGATCGCCCACCGCCTAGCCGCGCGCCAGCCGGTCGAGAGCATCACCGATGTGCGCGGCACCTCCTTCATGCGCCGCACCGATGATCCAACCTCGCATGAATGGTTCGAGCTGGACTCGTCCTCGGTTGATCTGCCGGGCCGCATCGACGCCCATATCAGCCCCTATCAGACGATTGAAGAAACCGCCACCGACAAGGCTGCCGCCTGTGTGACCGGCCAGGTCAAGGCGCCCGGCGATGATGGCAGCAAGCCGATCAAGATCGTCCGCATGGCCAGCGCTGCCGTGGCTGCGGCACCCTTGTCGGGCAAGATTCAAATGCCCGCGCGTGAACGCACCGTCGTGCGCCTGCCCTCTTACGAGCAGGTCAAGAGCGACCCGGTCTTGTATGCCCACGCCAACCGCGTGCTGCACCTGGAAACCAACCCCGGCAATGCGCGTGCGCTGGTGCAAAAACATGGTGATCGCGATGTCTGGATCAACCCGCCGCCGATCCCGCTGAGCACGGCCGAGATGGACCATGTGTTCGATCTGAACTACGCCCGCTCGCCCCACCCGCGCTATGCCGACGAGAACGGCAGCCATGACCACGCAACCAAGATCCCGGCCTGGGAGATGATCCGCTTCAGCGTCAACATCATGCGCGGCTGCTTTGGCGGCTGCACCTTCTGCTCGATCACCGAGCATGAGGGCCGCATCATCCAGAGTCGCAGCGAGGACTCGGTGATCCGCGAAATCGAGGAGATGCGCGACAAGGTCAAGGGCTTCACCGGTGTGGTGTCCGACCTCGGTGGGCCGACCGCGAATATGTACCGCATCGGCTGCAAGTCACCCGAGATCGAGGCCGCTTGCCGCAAGCCGTCCTGCGTCTACCCAGGCATCTGCTCCAACCTCAACACCAACCACGATCCGTTGATCAAGATGTACCGCCGCGCGCGGGCCTTGAAGGGCGTGAAGAAGATTCTGATCAGCTCAGGCCTGCGCTACGACCTGGCGGTCAAGTCACCCGAATATGTCAAAGAACTGGTCACCCACCATGTCGGTGGCTATCTGAAGATCGCGCCCGAGCACACCGAGGGCGGGCCGCTGTCCAAGATGATGAAGCCAGGCATCGGCGCTTACGACAAGTTCAAGCAAATGTTCGAACAGGCCAGCGAGGAAGCCGGCAAGAAGCAATACCTGATCCCTTATTTCATCGCGGCCCATCCCGGCACCTCGGACGAGGACATGATGAATCTGGCGGTCTGGTTGAAGAAGAACGGTTTCCGCGCCGACCAGGTGCAGACCTTCTACCCCAGCCCCATGGCCACCGCCACGGCGATGTATCACACCAGCAAGAACCCGCTGAAGAAGATCACCCGCAGCGCCGAGACCAGCGAGACCGTCGACATCGTGCGTGGCGATCGCCGCCGACGCCTGCACAAAGCCTTTTTGCGCTACCACGATGCGAACAACTGGCCGCTTTTGCGCGAGGCTCTGCAAACCATGGGCCGCGCCGATCTGATCGGTAACGGCAAATACCATTTGATCCCGACCTATCAGCCGGTCACCGACGGCAGCTATGAAAGTGCGCGGCGCAAGAACTCGACACCAACCGGCGCGGCGAAGCCAGCGGTCAACACCAAGCCGCGCCCAGGCCAGATCCTGACCCAGCACACCGGCCTGCCGCCAAGGGAAACCGGTACCCCGGTTCGCCATAACGGTTCACGGCCGGCGCCGCGCCGATCGACCAGCGCCACAACGGTCAGCAGCGGCGTGCGGCGCCCGCAGACGAAGAAGTAAGCTTCAGGGCTTGGTGCGCAAGGCAGTCAATAGCCGCGCCAGCCGCAGCCCCAAGCTGGCAAAGCCCAGCACCTTGCTGACAAAACCAGCGCGCCGCAAGCCAGCCGCCATCACGACCGCGCCGGCCAGCCCGCCGGCGGCTCCGAACCAGCCTACCGGCTTGAGCATGGCTTGAGCCTCGGCGTGCATCTCTGAGCGCAACTCGATATTGCGCAGGCGCAGCGCCAATTGACGTTGCTTCAACTCGACCAATTCGCGTGTAAACATTCAGGGCTCCAAGGCGCTGCGATCACGGCCGAGTTCGGCCACCGTACCAGCAAAGGCGCCGCCAGGCTGGCTCAATTGGCGCCCTGCGCGCCGCCAGCAAATACAGGCCAAGGCCAGGTAGAGCAGACCCAAGACCAAGGCCGTGACCCAGCGCCATGTCTCCGGTGTCATCAGCAAGAGGCACAGGCTCAACATACCCAGCGCCGCCGCAGCCAAGAGCAAAGCCAAGAGCGACTGAATCAAGGCGCTGAAAAGCCTGAGCTTTTCAGCCTCGAATTCCAGTGAAATTTGCTCGACACGAATCTGCACCAGTTCTAGGCCATGCCCCAAAAAGCGCCGCAGTGAAACCATCAAACCCGCTGCAGGCGCGGCCTCCTGCTCAGCTCGCTCCTTGCTCCCCGACTCGCTCGCCATACTTTTTCTCCAAAAAAACATCTTGCCATGCTATTCGGCCGATCAATGCTGCTGCAAATCGTCTATAACCGCAAACAATGCCGCCAACAGCGTTGCTTGATAGGCAATTTCGCTGATGGTGGCAGGGCGCAAAATGAAATACCCTTAAGCTATTGTCAATCCATAGGCTGGAGCACAGGCCCTCATGCGCGAGACAAACAGTCCGGCCATGTCCGAACATCAGGACGACGACGATCTATTGGAATTTCTGGACGGCCCCGAACATGGCGAGGCCAGCGATCACGCATCGAACCAGCCCTGGCGAGTCTTGATCGTCGATGACGACGGGGACGTTCACAAAGCCACCGAATTGGCCATGCAAGGGCTGTTGGTTGAGGGCTTGCCGCTGACCTTTTTGCACGCCAACTCCGCCGCCGAGGCCAGGCAGGTACTGGCCAACGAAAGTGATCTGGCGGTCGTCTTGCTTGACGTCGTGATGGAATCCGAAGACGCCGGCCTGCAGTTGGTGCGCTATATCCGCGATGACCTGCAACTCGGCGCCGTGCGCATCATCTTGCGTACCGGACAGCCCGGCTATGCACCCGAGATCGAAACGGTGCAGGCCTATGACATCAATGACTACAAGACCAAGTCCGAGCTGACCCGCACGCGGCTCTACACAGTCTTGACGGCCGCGATCCGCTCCTATCGCCAGATCTGCTCCCTGGACTCGAACCGGCGCGGGCTGGAAATGATCGTCGAGGCCAGCACCGAGTTGAGCCGCCTGCGCGGATTGCACCGATTTGCCGAAGGCGTCGTCACACAACTCTGCGCGATGTTAGGCATCTTGCCCGAGGGCATGGTCTGCGCTCAGATGGAAAACGACGCCGAAGCCGATGTGCGCATCGTCGCAGCGGCCGGCCAGTACAGCGGGCTGATCAATTGCTCGCTTTCCTCGGTGCAGATCAAATCGGTACGTGAGCGCCTGCAGCGCTGCTTGAGCCAGCGTCAAAACATTTATGACGAAGGCACCTGCCTTTACTTTGGCCTGTCCAATGGTCGCCCGATGGCGGCCTTGGTCGATGTGGGTCGCAAGCTGAGCGATCTTGATCAGCAATTGCTGCGGGCTTTTTGCTCCAATATTTCGGTCGGTTTTGAAAATGTCGTGCTGTATGGCAAGTTGCTGGATCAAGCCTATAACGACCAGTTGCTGAAACTGCCAAACCGCAATCGCTTTGTCGAGTTGTTGGACAAGAACCTCAAAGACCCGGCCGGCATTACGCTGGCCCTGATTGATCTCGACGATTTCTCCGACATCAACGATGCCTTCGGCCATCATTTTGGCGATCAGGTTCTGCAGTCAGTGGTCGCCCGACTGGGCAGCAAGCTGGGGCTCAGTACCGCGATGGCGCGCATAGGCTCGGACACCTTCGGCCTTTTGGGCGAGAACTCAGTGGTTTGTGGTGAAGGCATTCAAGACGTGTTCCTGGAACCGTTCTCGGTGGCCGGCGAACGGCTGCAGCTGTCGGCCACCACGGGTTTGGTGCGCTTGACCGAATCCGCTGCAGTTGGCTCTGAATTGCTGCTGGATGCGCAAATTGCGCTCAAGCAAGCGAAGCAACAACACCGCGGCTCCTCGCAATATTTCTCGCCCGCCATGGGTACCGATGCGCGGGAACGCTTCAAGCTCTTGAAAGGTTTGCGCGCCGGCTTTGAGGAAAACCGCCTGTTTGTGGTCTACCAGCCGCAGGTTGATCTTCCTAGCGGCCAAGCCATTGGCGCCGAAGCTTTGCTGCGTTGGCGCACCGAAGACGGCAAGTTTGTGCCACCGGACCAATTCATCCCTCTGGCCGAAAAGTCGGGGCTCATCATCAGCATTGGCGAGTTCGTACTGCGTACGTCCTGCCATCAACTCAAGCGCATGATCGAGCTCGGCTATGACGACTTCCGCATGTGCGTGAACGTGTCCTTGGCGCAGTTCCGCCATCCAGAGTTCTTGAACGTGCTGAACCATGCAATGCACGATATCGGCGTGGCCGGGCGCAATCTCGAACTCGAGATCACCGAGTCGATGGCGATGGAAGACACCGAATTGGTGATGCACATCCTGGCCGACATCAAGAAGCTGGGCATCAGCGTCGCGATTGACGACTTTGGCACCGGCTTCTCCTCGTTGAGTCACCTGCGCCAGCTGGATGTGGATCGCCTCAAGATCGACCGCGCCTTCGTGCGCGAAGCGCAGACCTCGACTGCCGGCTCCACCATTGCGCAAATGGTCATCAACCTGGGTCGCGGCCTAGGTCTGACGGTGATCGCTGAGGGCATCGAGACCGAAGAGCAGCGACTGCTGCTGCTCGGCCTGGGCTGCCACGAGGGCCAGGGCTACCTCTTTGCTCGCCCGATGCCTGCCGATCAGTTGGAAAACTGGATGGCGCAAGCGAAAACCGGCACTGACTAGATCAGCGCCGGCTTGGCGTCACTTGACTGCCGACTTAGCGTCGGCTGATCAACATACCCAAAAGCAGCCCCACACCGGCCGCCAAACCCATAGCCTGCCAAGGCTTTTCATGCACATAGAGATCGGTAGCGCGGCCAGCGGCGCGGGCCTTCTCGACGGCCGCATCCTGCAGATCGGCCAGATTGTGTTTGGCTCGGTCCAGGCTGGCCTGAACCTTGGCACGCAGCTCGCTTGCACCTTCGCTGGCCGAACCAGCGGTGGCACGCAGCAAGCTCTCGGCTTCTGACACAACAGAATGCAGATCGCTCATCAGGCGATCTTTATGGGCTTGGTTGACTTCAGACATGGCAAATTCTCCTTGGCTACAAAAAACTCATGCCGTAACTTAACACCTCTTTTCGACGGATGGTTGACGGCTCACTGATTTGGATCAATAAGCCGCCTCGCGAGGTGCCTCTAGGGTAGCTTGCCAGCCAGCAAATGTCAGCTCAGCAAGCCCTCGGCCGGCACGTATTCATAGCCCAGATCACGCGCCACCGCTTCGTATGTCAGCTGCCCCAAGGCAACGTTCAAGCCGGCGCAGAGATAGGGGTTGTCGTTCAAAGCCTGCCGCCAGCCTTTGTCCGCCAAGGCCACCGCATGCGCGATGGTGGCGTTGTTCAGCGCAAAGGTCGATGTGCGCGCAACCGCACCCGGCATATTGGCGACGCAGTAGTGGACGACGCCATCAACCACAAAGGTCGGATCCGCATGCGTGGTCGCATGCGAGGTCTCGAAGCAGCCGCCTTGGTCGATCGCAACGTCGACCACCACGGCGCCCTTCTTCATGCGCGAAATCATTTCGCGCGTCACCAGCTTGGGCGCCGCGGCACCAGGGATCAAGACACCGCCAATCACCAGATCAGCCGACAGCACCGACTCCTCCAAGCTCTGCGCATTCGAGTAGCTGGTGCTGATGCGGTTGCCGAAGACCAGGTCGAGTTGACGCAGGCGATCAACATTACGGTCCAGCACGGTCACGCGCGCACCCATACCCACGGCCATTTGCAGCGCATGTGTGCCGACGACGCCGGCGCCAATGATCACCACATGCGCCGGAGCAACACCTGGCACGCCGCCGAGCAGCACGCCCATGCCGCCCTTGCTCTTTTCCAGATGAGCGGCACCCGCTTGAATCGACATGCGCCCCGCCACTTCGCTCATCGGTGCCAGCAGCGGCAAACCACCACCCGGCCCGGTGACGGTCTCATAGGCAATGCAAACCGCGCCCGACTTGACCAGCGCGGCGGTCTGCTCAGGATCAGGCGCCAGATGCAGATAGGTGTAGAGGATCTGACCTTCGCGCAGCATTGCGCATTCCTGCGGCTGCGGCTCCTTGACCTTGACGATCATGTCGGCCTGAGCAAACACCGTTGCCGCGTCGGGCGCGATGCTGGCGCCGGCCGCCACGTAATGCTCATCCAGCAGGCCAATGGCTGCACCGGCGCCGGTCTGCACCAGCACCTGGTGGCCGCGCGAGGTCAACTCGCGCACACTGGCCGGGGTCAGGCCGACGCGGTATTCGTGGTTCTTGATTTCCTTGGGGCATCCGACTTTCATGCTTGTCTCCGTGGCCTTGATGGCTTGTTGTGGTGCGTTGTTGTACGCCCAAGTTCGCTCACAAGGCAAGCTTGATTTGATTCGCTTCAGATTCATTAGCTTCGCTTATGCCGGCACGCCAAAGCTGCCAAGCTAAGTCACAATCACCACGCACCTTTGTGCTGCCATCACAACATGCCAAGGAACGTTCATGTCCCTCTGCAAGATCCTCGTCGCCCAGGGCGGCGGCCCAACCGCTGTCATCAATCAATCCTTGGTCGGCGTGGTGCTTGAAGCGCGCCGGCAGCATCAGGTTGGCCTGGTTTACGGTGCCCGCCATGGTGTGCGCGGCATCATCAATGAAGACTTCGTCGACCTGACTCAAGAGACCAGCCACAACCTGGAACTGGTCGCACAAACGCCTTCATCGGCCCTGGGCTCCACACGCGACAAGCCCGATGCCGCTTACTGCCACAAGATCTTCAAGGTTCTGCAGGCACATGGCATCACGCATTTCTTCTACATCGGCGGCAATGACTCGTCCGACACCGTGCGCATCGTCAGCGAGGAAGCCGCCGCAGCAAGTTATCCACTGCGCTGCATCCACATCCCCAAGACGATTGACAACGACCTCGTCGGCAATGACCACACGCCCGGCTTCCCCTCGGCCGCGCGTTTTGTAGCCCAGGCCTTCGCAGGCGCCAACCTCGACAATGCCGCCCTGCCCGGCGTCTATGTCGGCGTGGTGATGGGGCGGCACGCCGGCTTCCTGACCGCGGCCTCGGCCTTGGGTAAGAAGTTCCCCGACGACGGCCCGCACCTGATTTATTTGCCCGAACGGGTGTTCGACTTGCAGCAATTTTTGGCCGATGTGAAAGCGACCTACGAGCGCTATGGCCGCTGCGTGATCGCCGTCTCCGAGGGCATTCATGACGCCTCCGGCCAACCCATCGCCGCACAGCTGGCCAAGGATCTGGAGCGAGATGACCACGGCAATGTGCAGCTGTCCGGCAACGGCGCCCTGGCCGACTTGCTGTGCGAAGAAATCAAGGAAAAGCTCGGCATCAAGCGGGTGCGCGGCGACACCTTCGGCTATTTGCAGCGCAGCTTTATTGGCTGCGTTTCAGACGTGGATCAGCGCGAGGCGCGCGAAGTCGGCGAAAAGGCTGTGCAGTTCGCCTTCAACGCGGGTAGAGACGGCTCGGTCGCCATCAAGCGCAGCGGCTATTACTCGGTTGATTACGAGTTACTTCCGCTGACTGCCGTGGCCGGCAAGACTCGCGTGATGGAGGACGAATTCATTGCTGCCAGTGGCACCGATGTCACCGATGCCTTCCGGCTCTATCTGCGTCCGCTCTTGGGTTCCGGCCTGCCCGACGCCTTCCGCCTGCGGCCCAACCCGGTGGCCAAGGTACTCAATCCAGAATGACTATGCCAAGCACCTCGCCTTCGCTTTCTGTTGACAGGCCCTTGCCCATCAGCAGCCGCCTCATCCTCGGCTGCATGGGCATGGGCAGCGACTGGAATGGTGGCGCCGTCACCGAAAGCCATATCGCGCAGGCTCATGCGGCGCTGGAGGCCGCACTTGAGATCGGCATCACGCTGTTCGACCATGCCGACATCTACAAGCGCGGCACCGCCGAGCAATGCTTTGGTGAATTGCTGCGCCGCCAGGCTTCGCTGCGCGACGGTATCCTCTTGCAAAGCAAATGCGGTATTCGCTTCGCCGATGACAGCGGGCCGGCCCGCTATGACTTGTCAGGCGCCTACATTGTCTCCGCGGCTGAAGCCAGCTTGCGGCGCCTCGGCGTCGAGCATCTGGACATCCTGCTGCTGCACCGCCCCGACCCCTTGATGGAGCCGCACGAGATTGCCGAAGCCTTCAGCCGTTTGCGCAGCGCCGGCAAAGTTCGTTTTTTTGGCGTCTCGAATATGCAAGCCAGTCAAATGCGCTGGCTGCAGCAAGCCTTGGATGCGCCACTGGTGGCCAATCAACTGGAAATGAGTCTGGCCAAGTCGGACTGGCTGGATCACGACAGCACTTTCAACGACGCACAAAACGCCACGGCCTTGCCCTGGGCCGGCACCTTGCAGTATTGCCAACAGCAAGGCATTCAGCTGCAGGCCTGGAGCCCTTTGGCGCAAGGCGCGTTCAGCGGCGCCAAGTCAGACGCCGCCAGCCCGGCCCAGCAGGCCACCGCCAAATTGGTGCAAAGCATGGCCGAGCAGTATGCGGTCAGCGCGGAGAGCATCGTGCTGGCCTGGCTGCTGCGGCATCCGGCAGGCATACAGGCCGTCATTGGCAGCACCCAGCCCGACCGAATCCGCGCTTGCGCCGGCGCCACAACAATTCAGATGAGCCGCGAAGATTGGTATCGGCTTTATCTCAGCGCTCGCGGCCAAGCACTACCTTGAGGCCGTCGTTGATCACCGTTAGCAAAACAAGCCAGGAAGCACCATGGGACAAACCATCCACTTCACGCGGCCGGACGGCGCCAACAGCGCCGCCTACCTGGCCGAGGCCGACAGCAGCGAGGGGCTCAAGCGCCCAGGCCTGATCCTGATTCAGGAATGGTGGGGCTTGAACCCGCAGATTTGCGGCGTGGCCGATCGCTTCGCCGCCGCCGGCTTCACCACCCTGGCGCCCGACCTCTACCGTGGCCGCCTGGCCAGCACAGCCGATGAAGCGACGCATCTGAAGAGCGGTCTGGACTTTGCCGACGCCACCCACCAGGACCTGGCCGGTGCCTTCACTTTCTTGGCCCCTCATTGCACCAAGATCGGCGTGACCGGCTTTTGCATGGGCGGCGCGCTGACCATTGCCGCCGCCGTGCACCTGCCCGAGCTGAGTGCCGCCAGTTGCTTCTACGGCATTCCGCCGGCCGAGTTAGCCGATCCGGCGCTGATCACAATTCCGTTCCAGGGTCACTTTGCCAATCTGGACGACTGGATCACGCCGGCCGCCGCCGATGCCTTGCAAGCCAAGCTGCCGGTTTCAGCCGACATACACCGTTATGCCGCCGAGCATGGTTTCTTCAATGAGCAGCGGCCCGAGGTCTATGACGCGGCCAGCGCCGAGCTGGCCTGGCACCGCACGCTGGCCTTCTTCCGCCAGCATTTGATGACCTAAACGCTGCTGCGCCGCCGCAGCGTCAGACCGAACAAGCCGGCCAACATCAGGGCCCAGCTGCCCGGCTCTGGCACGGCGCTGACATTGAGGCGGCCAAACAGTCCATCGCGCTCTTCGTCAGGGCCGGCGGTGAAGTACAAGGCATTGGCGTCACCGAGCGCGACGCCGTTGCCAAAAGTCAGGCCCCAGATGCCGTCGATGCTGATTACTTGGCCCTGCTCGTCCCTCAGATAGCCGAGGTCGGCGCCTGTCAAGCGGTCATAGGCGGCGATCGTGCCGTCGCCGAAATTGGCCACCAGCAAGGCTCCGGCAAAGGCGCCGAAGGAGTCCGGAGCGATCACCATGCCCCAGGGGTTGTTCATCTTGGCGTGGTCGCTATAGTCCTGCAGCGTCTTGCCATCCCTGTCGTAGGCGACCACGCGGCCGCCGCCGGGGATTTCTTCGGTCGGCTCGTCGATCTCGTAGGCATTCTCCGTCCAGGCGACATAGACGCGCCCGTCGGACAATACCTGCACATTGAAGGGCATCCAGGCCTCGCTCAAATCGGCCGGGCGCGCAAACGGCGTGCTGGCCGTGATGTCATTCCACTGATTGTCAAAACTCATCACCCGGCCGTTGGCGAAATCGGCCGCAAAAAGGCGGTTGTCGGCGCGCTTGTTGCCCTGCGCATCAAGTTTCCAGGCGTCAGTGGTCATCGCCACGCCATTGAAGCCGGGTCGGGTCAGCAAGCCCTGCGCCTGCGGGTCTATGGTGGAGAAGTCCTTGACAACCACAGCTTCCAGCATGCCAGGGTCAGTCTTGCTGCGCCAGGCATTGATGGTTCCGTCCTGGGTCACAAATATGAACTTGGCAGCGCCGGCATCGATACCCGCGCTGCTGCCGTTGGAGTAATTGATTGCCGGGCCTTTGACGAAGAATTCGACCGGCTGACCGGCCACGTCGCTGGCGGCGTTATAGACCTGGCCGGTCACCTGCGCCACGCCGTCGGTGCCGGCATGCAGTGGGTTGAGGTCACGCTCGCTGGTGACGATGGGCACGACCTTCAGACCGTCTTGATACAACGGCAGGCCCTTCACATCGCCGATATAGGTCGAGGTTGTGCCGGTGCCAGCGTTGCTGATCCAGATGTGGCCGCCTGCGCCGGGCGGGCGCAGCGCGATACCCCATGGATTGATCAAATTGGGGTCCACCATCGCGGTGGGCTTGTACTTGTCGCTATTGGCGACCAAGTTGGTCTGTACAAAAGCATTCGGCCCGGCTGCCTGAGCAGCAGCGCCGAATGCACACAGCGTAGTAGCCAAGCAAAGCGCAGACAAGTGCACTGAGTGGCGCGCTAGGCGCCCGGCAGCATAACAATTAGGCATGACGGATTTCCTGAATCAAAAGAATCCGACTGGCTGGCTTGCTTGCCCTATGAGCGCTCGGCTGGCTTGCTGTCGAAAGATGAAAAAAGCCGGCGGCCAATTGCTGGCTCGCCGACGGTCTAGCACCAGACGGCGGATCAGGCCTTGCGACGGCGAGCGATGAAGCCCATCAAGCCCAAGCCACCCAAGAGCATTGCGTACGTGCTTGGCTCTGGCACGGCGCTGATCTCGATCAGGCGGTCGACACCGCTGTTTGGATGCTGGATGTTCACATAAGCCTTGTTGGCGTTGAACTTGTCAAAGTACAGGCCGGTGAACTCGGAACCTTGCGTGCCGTTGGAAGCCCAGCGTGCCAGGCCTTCACCGGCGTCCAGCAGGTCGCCATCCTTGTTCAGGTCGCGGGCAAACCAGATGTCATTGTCGACACCGCCGTTGCGGTCTTCGATGATGTAGATGTTGCCATCGGCATCAACGGCAATATTGTCCGGGCTCAGCAAGCCATTGCCGACGGCCTGGCCGGTGGCCAGATCGATGGTGTTCTGGTTGGCGAAGACCGAAACCTGGTTAGTCGTCAGGTTGAAGGAGTAGACCTCGTTGGTCGTGGTGGTTGCCACCAGCATGACCTGGTCACCATTGGCCAGGGTGTTGACATCCAGGTCTTCCGGACGCTGGTAGTCAGTTCCCTTGACGGTGTTTGCCGAAGCGCGGCCGTCGATCGTGCCATCGGCCAGCACGGTGGACACGCCAGCCAGCGCTGCGCCATTGACGTCGGTGATCGCTTCCCAAGTGACGGCGCCCACGGCATTGGCGTTGTTGCCGCCGTTCACCTTGGCCACGAAAGTCTGGCCCTTGGCGAAGTAGTCATCGCCATTTGTCGCATTGGCGTTGGCCGAGCTGTACTTGTAGATCGAGCCACCATTCAACTCGTCGATGAAGTACATGGACTTGGCATTGTCAAAGGCCAGGCCTTCATGCGAAACGCGCGGGATGATGCTGCGCTGAATGAAGTTGCCGCCATTGGCTGCGGCCGTGGTGGCGTTGCTGACTTCGAACAGGCGACCCTTGGTGCTGCCCGTGCCCCAGGATTCTTCGGCCGTCAGGTAGCTGCCCCAAGGAGTCCAACGCGAAGCATCGCCGGACACAAAGCCCTTGGCGCCAGGAGCGACGATGGTCACCGTGCGGGTGCTGTAGTTCTTGTCCCAGAGGTCAACGCGCTGCACGCCTGCATTGCCGGTCTCGAAGGGCATGAACAAGTAACGGCCCGCATCAGCGCCATTCTCATTGGCGGTGATCATGTCCCAGTTGCCCGCGTTGGAGCCTGGCACCAAGGCGTTTTGCGTCGCGCGGTCGGCGATAGTCTTTTGGCTGAAGTTGACGCTCGACAAAGTGATGGGCGTGGCTTCGCCGGCGCTGCCGACAGGGATGGGGCCTGCCGACGCGGCCAAGGGCGTGAAATTGCTGAAGTTGGTAGCAGCCTGTGCTTGGGCGACCAAAGCAAGCAAGCCGATGGCGGCGGCGATTCGGGAGCGAGCAAACATGGATATTCTCCGGGTGGATTCAAAGGGAGTGAAGGTGGGATGCTGCGCGGAGACTTTGTTCAAGCCTTTGCGCTGCCCCGCAGTCTCACCATCACCAATGACCTGGCAATGACCCGGATGATCCGAACAGCCTATCAGCCTGCCATCAAGACCCGACCCAGACGTTCATTGCGCCCGTTTGGCCAGCAGCGCCCTCGCCACACGCGACACCGGCGGCCGCCCCAGCACGCCAGAGATGAAGGCGCCGGCGTCGACCAACTTGTCGATGTTGATACCCGTGTCGATGCCTAGCCCATTGAGCATGAAGACCACGTCTTCGGTCGCCACATTACCGGTCGCGCCCTTGGCATAAGGGCAGCCGCCCAAGCCCGCCACACTGGTGTCGAAGTTATGTACGCCCAGCTCCAGGCAGGCATAGATATTCGCCAGCGCTTGGCCATAGGTATCGTGGAAATGCCCGCTCACCTCAACCAGCGGGTAATGCTTCAAGGCCCGCTCCAGCGCCGCTTGCACTTTGCGTGGCGTGCCCACGCCAATGGTGTCGGCCACACCCAGATGCTCGACGCCTATGCTCTTCATCAGCAGCACCACGCGCTCGACCTGATCGGCGCTGATGTCGCCCTCATAAGGGCAGCCGACCGCGCAGGAGAGCGCGCCACGCACCTTGATGCCCGCGGCTTGGGCGGCTGCGACCACCGGGGCAAAGCGTTCAATGCTCTCGGCAATGGAGCAGTTGATGTTCTTCTGGCTGAAGGCTTCGGACGCGGCGGCGAAGACGACGATCTCATCCGGACGGGTAGGTATTGCACCTTCCAGCCCCTTCAAATTCGGCGTCAGCACCGAGTAGCGCACGCCGGGATGGCGCTGGATCGCCGCCATCACCGCTGCGTTATCGGCCATCTGCGGCACCCATTTCGGGCTAACGAAACTGGTGACCTCGATCTCGCGCAAGCCGGCCAGATAGAGCATCTCGACCAACTGCGCCTTGTGCTCGGTGGTGACCAGCTCTTTTTCGTTCTGCAGGCCGTCGCGGGGGCCGACATCGACCAGCGTAACGCGGGAAGGGAGCGTGCTCATTGCGCTGTCTCCAAACGCAGCAGCTCGGCGCCGTCGCCGATCTGGTCACCGACAGCGAATAGCAACTCGGCCACCACGCCGTCGCGGGGCGCGCTGATGGTGTGCTCCATCTTCATCGCCTCCATCACTGCCAGCGGCTGACCCTTGGCTACCGCATCGCCGACCTGAGCCAGAAAGCCAACCAGCTTGCCCGGCATGGGAGCGGTCAGGCGGCCACCCTCGGCCGGGCCGCTGCCGGCGCGGGCGATCACGTCGATCTCGACCACCAGGGCCGAGCCGGTCGGCGCAAACACCGCCACCGTTTCGCCCTCGGCATAGGTTTTGACGGTGATGCGCTGCTGGGCCAGGCCCGTACCCAGCAGCAGCTCATGCGCTTCCAGGCTGGCCGAGTTGGCCGCGAAGGCAATCGCCTCGCCAGCCACCGTCAGTTGCATACCACCTTGGTGATGGCGCGACAGCAAGACCTCGTGATGCACGCCGGCGATCTCCAGATCGAAGCGGCGCGCCGAGGCACCGTACATGCGCCAGCCGTCGCGGCGGCTCCAGGGGTCGCTGGTTTGCAGCGTGGCCTCGGCCGCCAGCGTATGGGCGACCACGGCCGCTGCGCTGAGGCTCAAAGGCAGGCCGGGCTGCTCGAACAGTGCCGCGCGCTCACGCTCGATCAAGGCGGTGTCGAGATCGGCTGTTGCAAAGGAGGCGGTCGAGGCGCAGCGGCGCAGAAACGCCACATTGGTCTGCAGGCCGACGATATGGGTGTCGCGCAGCGCGGCGTCCAGTCGCGCCAAGGCCTGCGCCCGGTCCTCGCCCCAGACGATCAGCTTGGCGACCATCGAGTCGTAAAACGGGCTGATCGCGTCCCCCTCGTCCACGCCGGCGTCAATCCGGACGTTGCCGCGTTGGAACTTCACATGTTCAGGCCAACGCGCCACATGCAGCGCTCCGGTGGCAGGTAAAAAGCCGGCGTCGGGGTTCTCGGCGCAGATGCGCGCCTCGATCGCGTGGCCGGTCATCGTGAGCTGTTCTTGCTTCAGCGGCAGCGGCTCGCCGGCGGCGACGCGCAATTGCCACTCGACCAAGTCCTGGCCGGTGATGGCTTCCGTCACCGGATGCTCGACCTGCAGGCGGGTATTCATTTCCATGAAATAGAAGCGGCCGTCTTGTTCGCAAATGAACTCGACCGTGCCGGCGCCGCTATAGCCGACCGCCTTGGCCGCCGCCACCGCCGCGCCGCCCATCTGGGCGCGACGCTCGGCCGTCATGCCCGGCGCGGGTGCTTCTTCCAAGACCTTCTGGTGGCGGCGCTGCACCGAGCAATCGCGCTCGAACAGGTAGACGCAGTCGCCGAAGTTGTCGCCAAAGACCTGGATTTCGATATGGCGCGGGCGTTGCACATAACGCTCGATCAAGACTGCATCGTCGCCAAAGCTGTTGATCGCTTCGCGCTTGCAGGACGCCAATGCGACGTCGAACTCGTCGCTGCTATAGACCGCCCGCATGCCCTTGCCGCCGCCGCCAGCGCTGGCCTTGATCAGGACGGGGAAGCCGATGCGCTCGGCCTCGGCGCGCAGCAGCGCCGGGTCTTGGTCGGCGCCGTGGTAGCCGGGCACCAGCGGCACACCGGCGGTTTCCATCAGCCGCTTGGATTCGGCCTTCAGGCCCATGGCTTGGATGGCGGCGGGTGAAGGGCCGATGAAGGCGATGCCGTTGGCGGCACAGGCGGTGGCGAATTCCGAGTTCTCGCTCAGGAAGCCGTAGCCGGGGTGGACAGCTTCGGCGCCGGTCGCTTTGGCGGCATCAATGATGCGTTGCCATTGCAGATAGGAGTCGCGGGGGGCGGGGCCGCCGATCAGGATTGCTTCGTCGCAGGCCTGCACATGCTTGGCTTTGGCGTCGGCGTCGGAGTAGACGGCGACGGTTTTAATGCCCATACGGCGGGCGGTGGCCGCGACGCGGCAGGCGATTTCGCCACGGTTGGCGATGAGGATTTTCTTGAACATGTTGTTTGTCTCCAGTCTCGTGAACTTTGAACTTTTCCTAGCATTTCCAGTATTGCTGGGAAGGCGCCAATATCTTCATTTCATTCATGCGCTGCGGGCCGCCTGGGCTTCGCTGACACATCACCAATTCTCAAAGACCGAGCCGGGTGTTCGCCCCGGCGGGCGACCTTCTTTCTTGGGCGTCCAAGAAAGAAGGCAAAGAAACCGCCCCTGCCGCATGGCCCTTCGGGTCCGCTGTGGTGCTCAAGTTTGCCGGGCCGCGCCCATGCAGAAGGGGAACCCCGGAATACCAATACGCCTCGCTGCGCATCGGCTGTTCAAGCACTCGCCCGCGTTGTTGGAGTTCGCATTCGCTCACTCCAACCTACCCAATTTTCGGAAGAAATCGTCGGCTTCACCGCAAGCAGTGAACATATCCAGCAACGTTCGCTCCCACCAAGCGGCGCCCTCAACAAAGGCTTGAACATCCTTCTCAGTTACTTCAAGCCCCTCCGCTGATTTAGGGTGCGTCAGACGGTCACGAATGGCAACAGAATTTTTCATGCACTCCCAGCCATGATGGCCTATGTCCGGTTGGAAGGTCGCGCCATGATTCTTGACGTAGCAGTGAATCGAAAAGAGCAAATTAGGCAACACCTGCTGGAAGTTCTCCCGTTCTTCCGGCTGGCCGCGATGGTTCAACTGATATCTCTGCTCACGAAGCAGCGCGAGATCGCCTTCAGTCAGCAACGGCGTGTTCTGCAGGGATGCAAGTGAGACCTGTCGCAATTGAAAGGCCAGTCCCTCGACATACGCAAAATACGTACGGAAGAGGGTTCGATGGGCAAACTGATTTGGATTCTCTCGTCCGAGCGCCAGTGCATCCTCAAGGTCGCTACCAAGGACCTTGAATACACGCTTCAACTCGTTGACTGCTTCGGCGCGGTTCATTGAAGCCTAACTTGTGGTTGAGCGCATGCTCGAAAATCCACCAGAAACCAGACACGTTGTCGGGGCGAAATCGAACAACCCAAGCCGATGCGCAGCGAGGCGTGTTGGTATTCCGGGGTTCCCCTTCTGCATGGGCGAGGAGCGGAAGGTTTGCCGGGCGTCGCGGAGCGACTTCAAAGACTGACTTCGCGCCCCTTGTTTGAACGCAGCGTAGCGAAGTGAGTTGGGCGCGGCCCGGCAAACCTGAGCATCCGCGCGGACCCGAAGGGCCATGCGGCAGGGGCGGTTTCTTTGCCTTCTTTCTTGGGCGCCCAAGAAAGAAGGTCGCCTGCCGGGGCGAAATCCCGGCACGGTCCTACCCTGCAAAGCGATGCTCATGAATCAGTTCGACTTCAGTGCGCGTGAAACGACAACTTGTCGCAATCAGCCTTCTGCGGCACCAACTTCTCCTCCGTCGCACACCGCATCCCCAGCCGATCCAGCAAGGCCCTATCCTTCTCCGCCTGCGGATTGCTCGTCGTCAGCAACTTGTCGCCATAGAACATCGAATTCGCCCCCGCCAAGAAGCACAGCGCCTGCATGCTCTCAGGCATCTCCTCGCGCCCGGCCGACAAGCGCACCATCGCGCGTGGCATCGTGATCCGCGCCACCGCGATCGAACGGATGAACTCGAACGGGTCCAGCGCCTCGGCGTCGGCCAAAGGCGTGCCCTCCACCTTGACCAAATTGTTGATCGGCACCGACTCCGGATACGGATTCAGATTGGCCAATTGCACGATCAAACCAGCCCGCTGACCACGCGTCTCGCCCAAGCCAACGATGCCACCCGAGCAAACCTTGAGCCCCACATTGCGCACCCGGTCCAGCGTGTCCAGCCGGTCCTGATAGGTGCGGGTGGTGATGATCTGCCCGTAGAACTCGGGCGAGGTGTCCAGGTTGTGGTTGTAATAGTCGAGGCCGGCCTCAGCCAGTTGTTCGGCCTGACCGTCTCCCAGCATGCCGGCGGTCAAGCAAGTCTCCAGACCCATCGCCTTGACCTCCTTGACCATCTCGCCAATCGCCTCCAAGTGGCGATCTTTCGGCGTGCGCCATGCGGCACCCATGCAAAAACGGGTCGCGCCATTGGCCTTGGCCGCGCGTGCCGCCTCCAGCACTTCTTGCAAGGGGATCAGTTTCTCGGCCTTCAGACCGGTATCGAAATGCGCCGACTGCGGGCAGTAAGCGCAGTCTTCCTCGCAGCCGCCGGTCTTGATAGACAGCAAGGTGGACAGCTGCACCGCATTGGCGTCAAAGTTCTCGCGGTGCACTTGCTGGGCGCGGAACATCAGGTCATTGAACGGCAGGTCATACAGCGCCACGACTTCTTTGACCGTCCAGGTCTTGTTGCTGCGGCGCTCGGCGTCGGTGGTCGGCGTCAGCGACTGGATTTGATTGACGGTTTGGGAGTGGGTCATAGCGAGCGATTCCGAAAAGAACTTATTACAAAGAAGACGATGCGGCTTGCGTGAGCAAGAGCGCGTGATTCAAATGGGCGGCAACGGCCGCAGGAGTTGGGTTTTCCAAGCGAGGCACATGGCCCCAGCAAGGCGCATCCAGCGATGCGCTCAGCGCGGCCAGATTGTCGGTCAGATGCGGCATGTCGGCGTCCACCGTATTGGCCACCCAGGCAACGAGCTTCAAGCCGCGGGCGCGTACGGCCTCGGCCGTCAGCAGCGCATGATTGATGCAGCCCAGGCGCAGGCCGACGACGAGCACGACCGGCAGGCCGAGATCAACAGCGAGATCGGCGGTGTCCCACCCTTCGTTCCCAACAGACAAAGGCACCCGAAAGCCACCGACGCCTTCGACCAGCGCCATTTGGCCCAAGTCGGCGCTGGCGCGAATCGCGGCCAGCAAAGGCGCGCGGTCAATGCTGCGACCCTCCAAGGCTGCGGCGATATGCGGCGCGCAGGCGGCGCGAAACTGCAGCGGGCCGACCTGTTCTTCAGTCATACCTATGGCTTGAGCGGCATGCAGGCGCTGCACGTCCTCGTTGACCCATTGGCCGTCCAGCCAGTCTTGGCCGGCGGCCAAGGGCTTGATTGGCGCCACCCGCAGGCCCGCTTGCGTGAAGGCCTCAGTCAGCCCCGCCGTGATGCAGGTCTTGCCGACCTCGGTGTCGGTGCCGGTGATGAAAAAGCCCTTCATGGCGTGCTGACATCCATATCTGCGGCGGCCGCGGCCAAGGCTTGCAAAAGCTGCGCGACGTCGGCCTCGGTATGCGTGGCGCACAAGGTGATGCGCAGCCGCGCTTCGCCAGCTGGCACGGTCGGCGGGCGGATGCCGGGCACGCGCAGACCCTCGCGCTCCAGACGCGCGGCCAGTGCCATCACCTCGGCGTTGCCGCCGATGATCAAGGGCTGGACGGGGGTGTCGGAGGGAGATAGCCGCCAACCCAAGGCTGGGTGCTGGGCCAACATCGCCGCAATTCCGACGCGCAGCTGCGCTTGCAGGTGGCGCAGATTGGCGCGGCGCTCGGCGCCGAGTTCGCTGTCAATCAGCCCCAAGCTGGTCAGCAAGGCATGCTCGACGGCCGGCGGTGAGGCAGTCGAAAAAATATAGTTGCGGGCGGCCTGCAACAGGTAGTCGGTGATGGTGGCGTGTGCCACCACAAACGCGCCGGCCAGGCCGGCCGCCTTGCCCAAGGTGCCAACCAGAATCAAGCGCTCGCTGCGCAAATTGAAGTGCTCCAGCGAGCCCCGGCCGCGCTCGCCCAGCACGCCAAAGCCATGCGCATCGTCGACGATCAACCAGGCGTCGAATTCTTCCGCCAGCGCCAGCAACTCGGGCAGCGGCGCCAGATCGCCGTCCATGCTGAAAACGGCATCGGTGACGATCAACTTGACCTTGGCGCTGCTGGCGGCCAGCAAGGCGCGCAGCTGCGCCACATCGGCATGTGCATAACGCGTCACTTGCGCACGCGCGAGGCGGCTGCCGTCGATCAGAGAGGCATGGTTCCAGGCTTCCGAAAATATCTCAGTCTGCTCGTCGCCCAAGGCGGTGACGACAGCTAGATTGGCCATATAGCCGGTGCAAAAGCCCAAGGCTTTGGCCTCGGGGATGTGCGGCGCCATCCAAGCGGCCAAGGTCTCGGCTACTTGCTCGTGCGCGCGGCTGTGGCCGCTGATCAAGGGCGAAGCGCCGGAGCCGCCGCCGTAAATCATCGCACCGTCGATCAAGGCAGCAGTGATCTGCGGCTCGGCCGCAAGACCCAGATAATCGTTCGAGCAGAACATCAGCAGCTCGCGTGTGCGGCCGTCTGCGCCACGCACCTGCTGGCGCGGCGCGGTCGGGCTCTCGGCCTGACGCAGAACACGGGTCAAGCTCTGCGCCTCGCTCACTGCCAGCTTGGCGTTCAGATAGTCAAGCAAC
>CAUPEV010000070.1:0-21462 GCA_963510335.1 uncultured Roseateles sp. | reverse complement strand
GCTGCAGTGTACTCATGCGAATGCCATCAAACCGTTTCCAGACTGACCAGCAAATAGACCGCCGCAATGCATGCCCCCAGCAGAGTCAGTGCAAACAGTCGCGTCGCCAAGCTGTCGGTCGCCGCCGGCACCGCTGCGGGCAATTGCTTGTCGCCACTGAACATCGGCCCGATCAGATCGTTGCGATGGCGCAAGCGGTAGAAGGCGATCGCCGCCACATGTAGGCCGACCAGAACGAACAAACCCCACTGACCGTAGCTCTTGTGATACGAGGTCCAGGCTAGACTGAGCTCGCTCGATACAAAGCGAATCAGCGGGCCGGTGCTGGCAATTTCATCATCGGCGATGAGGCCGGAGCCCACCTGCACCAGCAGCCAAGCCAGCATGGCCAGCACCGAAAACCCGCCCAGTGGGTTGTGACCCACCTCGAAATGATCATCAACCTTGGGCCGGCCGCTCAAGTAACGCAGCAGCGCCGCAGGTGAATAGACAAAGCTGCTGAAGCGCGACCAGCGCCCGCCGACCAGACCCCAAAGAATGCGGAAGGCCACCAGCGCCAGCACCGCGTAGCCCAAGCGCATATGCCAGACCAGCGCGTTGCCGCCGACCTTGGCACTGAT
This sequence comes from uncultured Roseateles sp., assembly GCA_963510335.1. Taxonomy (GTDB): domain Bacteria; phylum Pseudomonadota; class Gammaproteobacteria; order Burkholderiales; family Burkholderiaceae_C; genus Paucibacter_A. The sequence goes on along the minus strand of CAUPEV010000070.1, from coordinate 20,842 downwards.
CACCGAACCCAGCACACAGAGCACCAAGGCCCAATGGAACAGCCGTGTCGGCAAGTCCCAAATCCTGACCGGACCCAACAAGTCTTTACGCATGAATTCTCCGTAACGTTGCGATCAACGATAACGCATGCGGCGCGCGCTGCAAAGATGATGTTTGCTGTCTACACTGCAGCGAGCCAGCGGCACCTGCTTGCCGGCCAATTTCGATCGTCAATGAACAACTGCAAGGATGCCAGCATGAAGAGAAAACTCCTGAAGATCGCCGCGACTTGTGTAACCGGCATGGCCGGCCTCTGCGCCGCTCTGCCCGCTCACGCGCAGTTCGCCAAACCAGAAGACGCTGTCAAATATCGAAAGGCCGCCTTCACGGTGATGGGCACCCATTTCGGTCGCATTGCCGCGATGGCTCAGGGCAAGGTCCCGTTTGATGGGGCTGCAGCCACAGCCAATGCTGAAGTTGTGGCAGCCATGGCTGCTTTGCCTTTCGCTGCCTTCCCGGAAGGCACACATGGCAGCGACAAGGGAACGCCCAAGGCAAGCGTCTGGACCGAACGCGCCAAGTTTGATGAAGGCGCGAAAGCCATGCAGGCCGAGTCCGTCAAGCTTCTGGCGGCCGCTCGGTCGAACAATCTGGACGCCCTCAAGGCGGCCGTGGGCAATACCGGCAAGACCTGCAAGTCTTGCCATGACAGCTTCCGTAACGAGTAATTCGGAAGCCTAGAGTCTGGCCGGGTTCAGGGCACGCCATTGCGGCCATGCTGCAAGAAACCCGGCCGCTCGGCCAAACCTGAGCCCTCGGCAGCCACGCGCCGCCTTCCGGCGCGACGTGCGCGGCCTCATCCCATGCAGGTCGAGGGTGATTCGTCTCGTGCTACCCACTTCGGCTGCGCCGAAATAAGTGTTCCCCGAAGAAAAGCACTATCAGCCTGCGGCTGACTCGGCAAAGCCGAGTACGGCCCAGTCGCTGGTATCGCGACTGAGCCCTCGGCAGCCACGCGCCGCCTTCCGGCGCCACGTGCGCAGCCTCAGCCCATGCGGGTCGCGGTAACCTTTTGACAATTCTGGTGACCACCCACTTCGGCTTCGCCGAAATGCGTGTTCCCCGAAGAAAAGCACTATCAGCCTGCGGCTGACTCGGCAAAGCCGAGCACGACCCTGCGGGTCGAGGCGCTTTTCTTCTCAATCTTCGTGACGATGACGGGGCCGATTTCGGCGGTGTTGGCAACATGCGTGCCGCCGCAAGGCTGCAGGTCCACACCCTCGATGTTCAAGACCCGCACACGCCCCATGCCACGCGGCGGCTGCACGCTCATGCTGCGCACCAAGCCCGGATTGGCGTCCAGCTCGGCCTCGCTGATCCAGCTGTGACTGACGGTGTGCGCACCGGCGACCAAACGAGCCAGACCCGCCGTCAGCTCTTCCTTGCTCAAGGCCTCGGTCATGTGAAAGTCCAGCCGCGCATAGGTCTCGGTGATCGAACATCCATCGACCGGATGCGGCACCAGCGCGCACAGCAGGTGGGTGGCCGAATGAAAACGCATCAAAGCTTGGCGGCGCTGCCAGTTCAAGCGAGCGATCAGGCCAATACCCGGCTGCATGCCGGCCAGCAAAGCCTCCTGGCCGGGCGCAGGCAGGTGCAGGATTTCGCCCTCGGCGCCCTCACCCTTGCCCTTGCGGGTGTCGGCAATAGCGATCACTTGGCCATCGGCCAAGAGCAGCTCGCCCGTATCGCCGGCTTGCCCGCCGCCCAAGGGATAGAACACCGTCCGGTCCAAGAGCAAGCCGCGCTCGTCGATGCGCAGCAGGCTGGCCGCGCATTCACGCAAGTTGGCATCCTCTCGAAACAACTCTTCGCTATGGGTCATCGCTCTTGGGCCTTCTTGGACTTTCAAATCATCAAAGGCAGGCAGACCAGGCCTAACGGTGTTTGCAAACAGGCCTCCAGCCGTGCTTCGCCCGCTTCGACAGCCATACCGGACAGCAGGTTCGGCTGCGGCAAGCGATGCGTCATTTGCAGCAGGCTCACGCCGCTGTTCGGCAAACCATCGGCGGGATGCACCTCGCCCCACTCGATCAGCAAGGGCAGCGCGCCGCCGAACAGGCGTTGACCATCGGCCCGCAAGGCAATCCGCCAGCGCAGCTCGCCGGCTGCGGTCATGCGCGAGGCCACCACGGCCTCGCCTGCATCTATGCCCTGCTCACGCCAATGATGCAGCTGCGAGTCCAGATCGCCGTCGACTCTTGCTACCCAATGGATCAACCCCGGCCCCTCGACTGCCAAGCGCTGCTGCAGGGCCGGTGAATCGAGATCGAACCAGCGCGCCCGCCCAGGCGGCGGTGCATCAGGATCGATGGCGATGATCTCCAGATAGCAGCGCGGGTAAGCCGAGCAAGCAGGCCCGCTCAGATTGAGCAGGCGGTTATGCGTGCTCATCAGCACATGCTTGCCGCCACCGCTGGGCCGCACGCCCAGTGTCGCCTCGCACCAGGCTTCACCCTCGGCGAGGCTGGCAGCACCGATCACCAGATGATCGAGCCGCATATTCACAGCTGCACACTCACAGCCGCACACTCACAAGCGCACCTCTCCGGTGATCATCGGCGTGACGTCGCCGCCAATCCAGACGTCGGCACCACTGCGTTGAACATGGATACGGCCCGCGCGGCCCAGCATCTTGCCCTGCGCCACCACATAGCTGTCAGTGCACAAACCGGCCTCCAGCATCCACAGCGCCAAGCCGGCATTGAGGCTGCCGGTGACGGGATCTTCGGGCACACCCATGCCGGGCACAAAAGCGCGCACCTCGAACTGCTGCTTGGCCCCGCCCGGGTAGGCGCCGATCACGCCCAACTCGATGCCGGCCATAGCGCTGAAATCCGGCGTCAAGGCCAAGACCGCCTCGGCGCTCGTCAGCCTGGCCGCAATCCAGGGCGGGCCGTTGTCCACCCACACCACGTCCAACACCTCTTCGGCGCTCAGCCGCAGTGAGCGCAAGACCTGCGCATGCAAGTCGGGCGAGACTGGGCCACCACGGCGCAGCGGCGGCGCGGCAAATGAGAGGCGCTCCTTGCCACTGCGTTCGACCACGCGCTTGATGCGTACCAAGCCGATGCCGCATTGCTGAATCAGCTCGCCTTTGCGCTTCGGGCTACCGCCGGCCGCCAGCCAGCAATGCGCCGAACCCAGCGTCGGGTGGCCGGCAAAAGGCAGCTCGCCGCCGGGCGTGAAGATGCGCACCCGGTAGTCGGCTTGCGGATCGGTGGGCGGCAGCAGGAATGTCGTCTCCGACAAATTGGTCCAGCGGGCAAAGCTGGCCATGGCCGCGTCGCTCAAGCCCTCGGCGTCGATGACCACGGCCAAAGGATTGCCCAGCAAGGGCATGGCCGTGAAGACATCGACCTGCGCGAAGCGTCTCGTCTGCAAGCTCATGGGGCTGTTTCGACGCCGATGTCTTCCAAGGCTGTACGCAAGACCCGGCCAAGTATCGCCACGCCCTCCTCGATTTGCGGCGGCGTCAAGGTGACAAAAGACAGGCGCATCGCGCGCGGGTCAGGCGCATGGGCATAAAAGGCCGCGCCGGGCACAAAGGCGATGCCCGCGTCAACCGCCTTGGGCAGCAAGTCCATCGCATTCAAGCCCTCGGGCAGGCGGATCCAGAAGAACATGCCGCCTTTTGGCATTTGCCACTCACAGCCCGCAGGCAGATGTTGCTTGAGCCCCTCGGCCATCGCGTCGCGGTTGGCCTTGTAGCGGGCACGGATCTTGGGCACATGCTCGTCCAGGAAGCCATTGCGCACGACTTCGTAAACAACGCGCTGATTGAAGCCCGGTGTGTGCAGGTCGGCCGCTTGCTTGGCCTGCAAGAGCTTGGGGTACAGCTCGGGCGGCGCAATCATGAAGCCCAGGCGAAAGCCCGGCGTCAAGACCTTGCTGAAGGAGCCCAGATAGATCACGCCCTCGGGCCACATCGACGCCAGCGAGGGCAGCGGCGGCTCGTCAAACCAGAGGTCGCCGTAAGGGTTGTCTTCGACGATGGGAACGCCCGCAGCCTTGGCCGCAGCGACCGCTTCTTGGCGCCGCTCCAAGCTCATCACGCGGCCGGTCGGGTTTTGATAATTGGGCAGTAAATAGGCGAAGCGCGTGCCGGGCGCATCGTGCGGCAGCCGGGCGATGGCGGCCGGGTCAACGCCCTGCTCGTCGCTGTCCAGGCTGGTGAAGATGGGCTCGTAGGGCGTGAAAGCCTGCAACGCACCCAGATAGGTTGGGGTCTCGACGGCCACCGGCGCGCCGGCGTCACACAGAATCTTGCCGACCAGATCCAGGCCTTGTTGCGAGCCGCTGGTGATCAGCACCTGGTCGGGCGCGACCTGCATGCCCAAGCTTGTGACCCGCTGCGCCACCCATTCGCGCAGCGGCGCAAAGCCTTCGCTGGCCGCATATTGCAGCGCCTCTTTGGGGTTCTCGCTCAGCACCTTGTCGCAGGCGGCCTTCAATTCGGCAACAGGGAAAGTGTCCGCCGAGGGCAGGCCACCGGCCATCGACAAGATGCCGGGCTTTTCGGTGACCTTGAGGATTTCTCGAATGATCGAGGGGTTCATGCGCGCGGCGCGCCGCGCTTGGGTCCAGACTGAGCTCATGGTTGTCTCGCTTGATGTTTGCGGCTGAAATTTGCCGGCTAAGCCGACGTTGTACCACCCAACATCCAATCGACCGCCGCCTTCGCATGCAAGGCGGTGCCGTCGAACAAGGGCGTTTGGCTGTCGGCGGAGGGGTCCAGCAACAAGCAGATTTCGGTGCAGCCGAGGATCACACCTTCGGCGCCGGCAGCGCCCATCTCGCTGACGATGCGCTGGTGGCGCACGCGCGAGCCTTCCAGAACTTGACCTCGGCACAGTTCCTCAAAGATCACGCGGTGAACCTCGTCGCGGTCTGCTTGTTCGGGCACGAGGAGTTCTATTCCATGCCTATCCTGCATGCGGCCCCGGTAAAAATCTTGCTCCATCGTGTAGCGGGTAGCCAACAAACCGGCCCGTTTGACGCCGGCGGCCTTCAAGGCAGCGGCCGTCGCGTCGACGATATGGATCAAGGGCAGGCCACTCAGGCGCTCCACCTCGTCGGCCACCTTGTGCATGGTGTTGGTGGCGATCAACAGGCCCTGGGCACCGGCCGCCTTCAGCCCGCGCCCGGCCTCGCCCAGCATTTGGCCGGCTGCGGCCCAGTCGCCGGCACGCTGCAGCGCCTCGATTTCGGCAAAGTCGACGCTGCGCAAGAGCAGATCGGCGCTGTGCAGGCCGCCGAGCCTGGCGGCCACGTCCCGGTTCAGCAGCTTGTACAGATGAGCGGTCGATTCCCAACTCATGCCGCCCAGAATTCCCAAGGTCTTCATCTCTCAAGCTCCCAACATCGGCCAGATACTGGCCAGCAATAACAAGGCCATCAGCGCATTGAAGGCCCGCCGGCGCGAGGGCTCAGCCAGGAAGCGGCTCAGCTTGGCGCCGGCCAATGCCCACAGACCCACACAAGGCGCGTTGACCAGCGCACAGACCAGAGCCAGGCTCAGCATCGCCGACAAACCCCCATCCGGCGCCATGAAGCCCGCCACCGCGCCAATCGCAATCATCCAGGCCTTGGGGTTGACCCACTGAAACGCCGCCGCACCCCAAAAGCCCATCAAACCCGCCGCCGCTGGGCTGGTTTGATCGCGGCCGGGCTCGGATGGTGCCTCGGCATGCCAGAGCTTCCAGGCCAGCCACACCATATAGCTGACGCCGACCACCTTGAGCCCCAGATAGAGCTGCGGCCACTGCTGCAAAAGTGCCCCCAGCCCCAAGCCGGCCGCCAGCAACAAGACCATCAAGCCAATGCTGATGCCGGCAATATGCGGCAGCGTCTTTTTGAAACCGTAGTTAACGCCCGAGGCCAGCAACATCATATTGTTGGGACCGGGCGTGATTGAGGTGACCATGGCAAAGCTCATCACGCCCAACAAGGTTGGCAAGGTCGGCAAAGTCATCATGGCAAGGGCTCCAAAACTCTCAAATCGGGGTTTCAGTATGCAGCCGCCAACCAATACAGCTGCAGTACACTTTGACAGTCAATTCATCAGTCTGTATCGGCAAAATGACCAACACAGAAGGCAACCCCGCCAGCCCTCTCACGCGCAAGGCCAGCCAACCCTTGGCGCAGCAATTGGCGCAACGCTTTGCCGAGCGCATCCAGCAGCGCCTGCTCTTGCCCGGCGCTCGCCTGCCCTCGGTGCGTGAATGCGCGCGCCACCATGGCGTCAGCCCCTATACGGTGGTGGCCGCCTATGACCAGCTGCTGGCCGGCGGCCTGCTGGAAGCCCGCAAGCAGCGCGGCTTCTTCGTGCGCGACAGGCACGTCAGCACGAGCACTCGCCAGGCCAAGGCGCAGCCCCAACAGCCCGCACCGGTTGACGCCACCGCGCTGATACGCGGCATGTTCCAGGCCGACGCCAAGCGCGCGCCGGGCCTGGGCACCTTGCCGGCCGAATGGCTGGATCTGCCGATGTTGCAGGCCGCGATGCGCCAGGTATTGAAAGCCGGCAGCGGCAGTGAGCAGCTGGCCCTGCACTACGGCGAGCCGGCCGGCGATGCCCGGCTGCGCAAGGCCTTGGGTTTGCGTCTTGCCGATCTGGGCATTGCCTGCCCGGCCGAGCAAATCGTCACCACGGTGGGCGCCACCCATGCGCTGGACCTGATTACCCGCACCTTGCTGCAGCCTGGCGATGCAGTTTTGGTGGATGACCCCGGCTGGGCGATCGAATTTGCCCGGCTGACGCATGCCGGCATGCGCTTGCTGCCGGTGCCGCGCGGCGCGAATGGGCCAGACCTGGCCGCGATGGAGCGCCTGATCGAGCAACACCGGCCGCGCATGTATGTGACGGTGTCGGTGCTGCACAACCCGACTGGCAACAGCTTGTCGCTGGCCAATGCGCACCAAATCCTCAAGCTGGCCGAACAAGGCGACTTCCAGATCGTCGAAGACGATACCTATGCCTTCCTGGCCCCCAACCATGCGCCGCGCTTGTCGGCGCTGGACGGCCTGCGCCGCACCATCTATGTCTCGGGCTTTTCAAAGATCTTGACGCCGGCTTGGCGGGTCGGCTATCTGGCCGCCAGCCCAGCTTGGGTCGAAAAGCTCACCAATTTGAAGCTGCTGAGCAGCCTGACCACCAGCCCCTTGCTGGAGAGGGCTGTCGCCCACTGCCTGGAACAAGGGCAATTGCGCCGTCATGCCGAACGAGTTTTGACCCTGCTGGACGCCGCCCGCCAGCGCAGCATGAAGCTGGCCGAGGCAGCCGGCTGCCGCTTCATGGCGCCGCCACAAGGTCTGTTTGGCTGGGTGGATGTGGGCATGGACACCGAAAAGCTGGCGCAAATGATGATGGATGAGGGCTGGCTGACCGCGCCCGGCATGCTGTTCAGCGCCAGCCGTCAAAGCAGCACGCTGATGCGCATTAACTTTGCCACCGCGCAAGATGCACAGTTTTGGCGACGTTTGCAGACGCTACGCGCAGCAGCGGCCTGAACAAGCCGTTACCATCAGGCCCTCTTCACCAGCCAGCCTCCGTTGCCTTGCCCATGTCCGCCGACCTTCGATTTCTAGTGGTAGATGGCCTTGCCGGCGTTCAGACCTTTGCCCGCCAATTGCTAGAGGGCTTCGGATTGCCGGCCGATAGCATTCGCTGCGCCGGCGATCCCGAGTCAGGCTTGTCCATCGGGCTGGATTTCAAACCCGATTTCTTGATCACCGACTGGTTCCCCAAAGCCGCGATGACAGGCATTGCCCTGCATGAGCGCTTGAATGAGGTCAAGCCCGGTTGCCGCTTGGCGCTGCTGAGTTTCGAGGTCACGTCGCAACATGAAGCCGATGCCATAGAAGCGGGCTCCAACTTTCTGCTGCGCAAGCCCTTTACCGCGGCGGAACTGAAGTCCACCATGCTGCAAGCGCTTGAAGCGCTGGCCAAGGAGCGCCCGGAACTGCATGCGCGCCTCAGCGCTGCGATGAAAGCCGGGCAGCCTACCGGTGGCCGGGTTGCGCCGAAAATTGCCTTGCCGGTGATACCGAGTCTGAAGGTGGGCGACAAGGTCAAATACCTGGACAAGACCGAAACGGTCAAGGTGGTGGTCGTCAGCCACGGGGAATTGGTGGTGCAACTGTCTGGCAATCAGGCGCTGATCCCCGCTGCCAAGTTGACCAAGATTTGAAGACATCATGCTGAACCGCGATTTGAGCCAGGCCCTCAGCAACGCTTGGCAGCATAAGCAGCGCATCAGTGCCGCCGACTGGCTGGGCAATGTACCCGACGCCGACGCGGCCTACGCTGTTCAACAAGCCATTGCCGAGTCCTTGGGCTGGCTAGAACCGGGCCGCCCGCAGTTTTGGAAAAGCGGCGGCGCCTCGCGGCAAGTGACGCTGACGCATGCGCCGCTGGCCCCTGCCGGTGTGCGCCACTGCCCGGCCAATTTCAGCGACCTGCAGTTACACAAGCCCGGCGTCGAAGCCGAGATCGCCTTGCGCCTGGGCCGCGAAGTCACGCCCGCCTTGGCGGCGAGCTTAAGCCTCGCGGATGCCCGCGACTGCATCGACGGCATGGCTGTGTCGGTGGAGCTGGTGGCCTCGCGCTGGCAGGAAGCGGGTGAAGCGCCCGCCTTGCTGCGCCAAGCGGACTTTCTCTCGCATGGCGCGCTGGCCTTGGGCGAGTGGCTGCCTTATCAAGCGCGCGATTGGTCGCAGCAGGCCTGCGAGTTGCGTGTCAACGACGGCCCCGCGCTGCACTGCGTCGGCGGCCATAGCTTGGGCGACCCCGCCTGGGGTCTGTCGGCATGGTTCAAACATGCGACAAGGCATGGTGCCAGCCTGCCGGCGGGCAGCGTGGTGACAAGCGGGGCTTGGCTGGTTCAGCAAGGCCTGCATCCCGGCGACCGCGTTACGGTCAGCTTTGCCGGGCTGGGCAACGCGACGGTGCAGCTTTAAAAAAGCGCGCTCAGCACCGCCAAGACCGGATAAGGCAAAGCCACGGTCGGCCGCAAAGCACTGCGCGCATATTCGCCCAGCAAAGCCATGCCGCGCGGCCGGGAGGCCAACCATTCGCTGTGCAGCTGCATCGCTTGCGCGGGCTGGGCCGCAGCATCACGCAGCAGCGCCTCGACCCGCAACAGGCGCGCACCCAAGCGCGCCTGAAAGGTCTTGAAGATCGCTTCTTGCAACCACAAGACCAGCATCAAGGCCCAGAGCCAAGGCATACCGAAAGCCAGGGCGCAAAGCAGCACCGCCAACAACTTGACGCCCAAGGCGGCGCGCTCGTATTGCTCGCAGTTGGTTTGCAGCGCCAGCCACTCGGCCTGCAACGCCGCGCCTGCGTCTGCTGTTGTGCTCACTTCGCGTCCAAAGCTTCCCAGCGCTCCATCAGCGCCAGCAATTCGGTGTCGATCTGGCCGCCGCGCTCGGTCACTTCGGCAATCCGCGCCGCGCCTTGCGAGTACAAGTCGGTGCCATTCAGCAGCGCGTTGATCTGCACTTGCTCGGCCTCGAGTGCTGCCACCTTGGCCGGCAGCTCATCAAGCTCGCGCTGCTCTTTGTAGCTGAGCTTCTTCTTGCTGGCCACCACAGGTGCCGGCGCTGCGACCGGCGCCGGAGCAGCTGCGGGCGCAGGTGCTTGCTTGGCCTTTTGCTCGTTGATGGCGGCGGCACGCTTGCTCTGCACCAGCCAGTCTTGCACGCCACCTTCGTATTCGCGCCACCGGCCATCGCCTTCGTTGACGATCGTCGACGTGACGACGTTGTCCAGGAAGCGCCTGTCATGGCTGACCAGGAAGACCGTGCCGTCATAGTCGGCCAGCAGCTCTTCGAGCAACTCCAGCGTTTCAATGTCCAGGTCATTGGTTGGCTCGTCCAGCACCAAGACATTGGCCGGCCTCGCAAACAAGCGCGCCAACAGCAGGCGGTTGCGCTCGCCGCCGGACAAACTCTTGACCGGTGAATTTGCACGCGCCGGCGAGAACAAGAAGTCGCCCAAGTAACTCTTTACATGCTTGCGCTGATTGCCAATCTCGATCCACTCGCTACCGGGGCTGATGGTGTCAGCCAGCGTGGCCTCCAGGTCCAGCACATCGCGCATCTGGTCAAAGTAGGCCACATTGATCTTGGAGCCCATATTGACGGTGCCGCTGTCCGGCGCCAACTGGCCCAGAATCATTTTCAGCAGCGTCGTCTTGCCGGCGCCGTTGGCACCGACCAAGCCGACTTTGTCGCCGCGCAAAATGGTGGCGGTGAAGTCGCGCACGATCATGCGGTCGCCATAGCTCTTGCAGACGTCTTCCAGCTCGGCCACGATCTTGCCGCTGGCGCCGCCGGTGTCGATGTCCAACTTGACCTTGCCCTGCACATCACGGCGCGAAGCATGCGCCAAGCGCATCGTCTCCAGACGCTGAATTCGCGCCACGCTACGGGTGCGGCGGGCTTCGACGCCCTTGCGGATCCAGACTTCTTCTTGCGCCAGGATCTTGTCGAAACGGGCGTTGTAAAGCGCCTCGTTCTCCAGCTCATAGAGCTTGGCGGCGGTGAAGGCGGCGAAGTTGCCGGGATAGTTGCGCAGCTGGCCACGGTCCAACTCGACGATGCGGTTGGCCACGTTGTCCAAGAAACTGCGGTCATGGGTGATCAAGAGCAGGGAGCCCTTGAAGTTGTTCAGCAACTCCTCCAGCCAGGTGATCGCGTCCAAGTCCAGATGGTTGGTCGGCTCGTCGAGCAGCAAGACATCGGGCTGAGCCACCAAGGCGCGTCCCAGCGCCACGCGCTTCTTCAAACCACCAGAGAGCGAGCCAATCAGACGCGAGCCGTCCATACCCAGGCGCTGCAGCGACTCCTCGACGCGCTGCTCCCAGTTCCAGGCACCGATGTGCTCAATGCGCTCGGCCACCCATTCCAGATCATCCTCGGGATCATGGATCTCGTAGCGCTCGCGCAGCGCCTTGGCCTCGGCCACGCCCTCGCTGACCGCTTCAAAAATCGTTGCCTCAGGGTCCATGATGGGCTCTTGCGGCACGTAGACGCTGGTCAGACCTTGCTGCAATTGCAACAGGCCGTCGTCGAGTTTCTCCATCTGGGCGAGGATTTTCAGCAGCGACGATTTGCCGGTGCCGTTGCGGCCAATCAGGCCGACACGCTCACCCATTTCGAGCGAGAACGAAGCGCCATCCAGCAAGGCAACATGGCCGTAAGCGAGATGGGCGTTGGAGATAGATAAGACTGCCATAGCCCTCGATTGTCGTTGACTGGCGTGAACATTCGCTCAGCCCTCGAAATTCGAGCTGGATTCTTGCCTTTGATTTGACCGCACATGCAAAAAAAGGGCGATGCATCGCATCGCCCTCATTCACTCGTTCGCCGCTGATCTGGCGGATTACTTCTTGATGGCTTCGGCTGGCGCAGCCGGTTTGGCAGCCGCTGCCTGTGCCAAAGGCAACGCAGCATGTTCGGCCTTTTTGCCTGACTTTTCTGCATGTGCAGTGACTGCCGCACTGGCGGGTGCCTCAGCTTTGACGGCTGCGTCGACTTGCTTGGCCGGCGCTTTGACAACCGGAGTCACCGCAGCCGTTGGCGCATTGGCAAGCGTGGCCTTTGGCGCCGCTTGAGTCGCTGCGGTGGCCGTAGTTGCTGCCTGGCTGGTCGTTGCTGCCGCCGTCGCAGCAGGCTTGTCCTGAGCCATGCTCGCCTGGGCGGCGAAGACGGCAATCAAAGCACCAACAACAGAACCAGCAGCCACAGAAAACTTAGTCATCTCGGAACTCCAATCAAGGTCTTGCCATCCAGCGCCGCATCAGCTCGCGTCGTCTTAGGACTCGGTGCTTGCAGTCGCCTGGCCCATGCACAACGAAGGCGAGGGCCAGGCTGTTGACCGCTCAATTGTTAGCAAATGCAAGCGTGGCTGGCCTCAAGCGGCTTTTGCAGAGCAGGCTCGTGCCGAGGCTGCAGTTCGGTCAGGCCAGCAATTGCCCGAGGTGATGACGCAAATGGTCTTCCACAAAGCTGGCAATGAAGTAGTAGCCATGGTCATAGCCCGCATGGCGCCGCAGGGTCAAGTCTTGCCCCGCCACCTGGCAAGCCACCTCGAAGGCGTCCGGACTCAATTGCGTGGCAAGAAAGGGGTCGGACAAGCCCTGATCAATCAGGATTCCGCCGCTGAAAGCGGCAGTGCCGCGAGCCAGCATCAAGGCAGTTGCGTCATATGCAGCCCAAAGGGCGTGGCTGGCATCCGAGCGGCCCAGATAGCCGCTGAAGGCCTTTTGCCCCCAGGGGCATTGCATGGGTGCGCAGATGGGCGCAAACGCTGAAACCGAGCGGAACATCCCCGGATGGCGCAACGCCAGGGTCAGCGCGCCATGACCGCCCATCGAATGCCCAAAAATGCCAGGGCGCTGTGGCTCCAGCCCGAAATCCTGCGCCAACTTGGTTTGTACAGCCGGCAAAAGCTCGGACACCAGATAGCTCTCCATCCGCCAATGGGTGGCCCAAGGCGACTGCACGGCGTCCAGGTAAAAACCGGCTCCCACGCCGAAGTCCCAGCTATCGGATTGACCGGGAATCTCGGTGCCGCGCGGGCTGGTATCCGGCACCAGCAAGGCCAGGCCCATTCGGGACGCGAAGGCTTGCGCGCCCGCCTTCATGGTGAAGGTTTCCTCCGTGCAGGTCAGCCCAGCCAGAAACACCAGCCAAGCTCGCGGCCTGGGCGGAACATACAAGGCAAAGCGCATGGGCAGGCCGATTTCGCGCGAAGCATGGCGGTAGAACTGCTGCCGGCCACCGAAACAGGCGTGCTCGCTCAGCAGTTCAAGCCCACTCAGAGGGACGCTCAAGCCGGCGCTCAGTTTGAACGTCACGCTCAGAACTCCACGACCGCGCGGATCGACTCGCCGCGCTTCATCAAATCAAACCCTTCATTGATGCGCTCAAGCGGCAGCTTATGCGTGATCAAGTCATCGATATTGAGCTTGCCGTCCATATACCAATCAACGATTCTTGGCACATCGGTGCGGCCGCGCGCACCACCAAAGGCCGAGCCCTCCCATTTACGCCCGGTCACGAGTTGGAACGGCCTTGTGCTGATCTCGGCGCCTGCCTCGGCCACGCCCATGATGATGCTGCGCCCCCAGCCCTTGTGTGTGCATTCCAGCGCATCACGCATGACCTTGGTATTGCCTATGCACTCGAAGCTGTAGTCCGCGCCACCATCGGTCAGTTGCACGATCTCGTCCACAACATTGCCGACTTCCTTGGGGTTGATGAAGTGCGTCATGCCGAACTTGCGCGCCATCGCCTCGCGCGCCGGGTTCAGGTCGACCCCGATGATCTTGTCCGCGCCCACCATCTTCGCGCCTTGAATCACGTTCAGGCCGATGCCGCCGAGACCGAACACCACCACATTCGCGCCGGCCTCGACCTTGGCGGTGAACAGCACCGCGCCGACACCGGTGGTGACGCCACAGCCGATATAGCAAACCTTGTCAAAAGGCGCATCCTCGCGAATCTTGGCCAGCGCAATGCCGGGCACAACGATGTGATTCGAGAAGGTCGAGGTGCCCATGTAATGAAAGATCGGCTGACCGTCAATCGAGAAGCGCGAAGTCGCGTCCGGCATCAGCCCACGACCTTGCGTCGAGCGGATCGCCTGGCACAAATTGGTTTTGCGCGAGAGGCAGAACTTGCATTGACGGCATTCCGGCGTGTAGAGCGGAATCACATGGTCTCCGGGCTTGAGCCAGGTGACGCCCTCGCCCACTTCCAACACGATGCCGGCGCCCTCGTGGCCGAGGATGGCCGGGAAGATGCCTTCCGGGTCGGCACCCGACAGCGTGTAGTAATCGGTGTGGCAGATGCCGGTGGCCTTGACCTCGACCAAGACCTCGCCAGCGCGCGGTCCGTCGAGTTGCACCTCTTCAATCGTCAATGGGGCGCCGGCTTTCCAAGCGACGGCAGCGCGGGTCTTGATCATGCTGATTTCTCCTCGTTCAGCGCCTTCTCCAGCGCATCGATAAACATCTTGGCCACATCAAAGCCGGTCTGGTCGGTGATTTCCTGGAAGCAGGTCGGGCTGGTGACGTTGACCTCGGTGAGGCTGTCGCCGATCACATCCAGGCCGACCAGCAAGAGGCCGCGTGCGGCCAAGATGGGGCCGGCGTACTCGGCGATCTCGCGGTCGCGCTCACTGATGGGCCGGGCCACGCCCTTGCCGCCGGCCGCCAAGTTGCCACGCACCTCGCCGCCTTGCGGAATACGCGCCAGGCAGAAGGGCACGACCTCGCCGCCAATCACCAGCACGCGCTTGTCGCCGTCTTTGATGGCGGGTAGGTAGCGCTGCACCATGACGGTCTCGGCGCCGCCCTTGTTGAGCGTCTCGATGATGGCGCCGAGGTTCATGCCGTCAGCGCCAACGCGGAAAATACCAGTGCCGCCCATGCCGTCCAGCGGCTTCAAGATGATGTCGCCATGCTCGACGTGAAAAGCCCGGATCGCCGCCTCGCTGCGCGTCACCAGCGTGCTCGGGCAGAACTGCGGGAACTGCATCAGCGCCAGCTTCTCCGGGTGGTCGCGCAAGGCCTGCGGCTTGTTGAAGACGCGCGCGCCCTCGCGCTCGGCCTGCTCCAGCAAATGGGTGGCGTAGAAGAACTCGCTGTCAAACGGCGGGTCTTTGCGCATCAAGACGGCGTCCATCTCGGCCACCACCAAATCGATCCGCTCACCTTCGGCAAACCAATTGAGTGCATCGCCGGTCAGCGTGATGGCGCGCGCATGTTGCGCCATCACGCGCCCGCCCGAGCGCCAAATCAAGTCCTGCACCTCGCAGGCCCAGAGCTGATGTCCGCGCTTTGCGGCCTCGCGCATCATGGCAAAAGTGCTGTCTTTATAGGTCTTGAACGAGGCCAAGGGGTCGGCAACGAATAGCAGTTTCATTTTCAAAGTCCTCTCATTTGTTTGCGCGCAAGTGTTGCACCAATAGAGCCAAGCTGCCCGCCATCACACCCCAAAAGGCCGAACCAATGCCGGCCACCGTAAGGCCAGACAGGGTCACCAAAAAGGTCAGGCAGGCGGCGTCGCGGTGCTTTTCTTCCTTCAAGGCCGTGCTCAGGCCGCCGGCAATGGTGGAGATCAGGGCCAAACCGGCCAAGGCCGCCACCAACTCGCGCGGGAAGGCGACCAAGAGGCCCACCACCGCGCCGCCGGCCAGGCCCACGGCAATGTACACAAGGCCGGCCGACATCGCCGCGGTATAGCGCCTTGCCGGATCGGCATGTGCCTCGGGGCCATTGCAGATCGCCGCCGTGATGGCCGCGAAATTGAAAGCAAAGCCGCCGAACGGCGCCAGCAAAAGGCCGGTAATTCCTGTCACCGTGATACTGGCCGAGACCGGGATCGCAAACCCGGCGGCCCGCTGCACCGCCACGCCGGGCAGATTCTGCGAAGCCATAGTCACCAAGAAAAGGGGCAAGGCAACACCCATCACCGCCGCCAAGCTCAAGCTGGGCGTGGTCCAGACGGGCTGAGCCCAAGCCCAGTCGACCGCAGCCATCTGCAGCCGCCCCTGTACCGCAGCCACCGCGACGCCGACCAGCAGCACGCTGGGCACCGCATAGCGCGGCCACAGGCGCTTGCCCAAGAGGTAGGCGGCGGCCATGGCCAAAACCAAGCCTGGCGCGGTCTTGACGACCAACACCGCGTCGAGGCCAAAGCGGGTCAAAACACCGGCCAACAGGGCAGCCGCCACGGCCAGGGGGATACGGTCCATCACACGTTCGAACCAGCCGGTCGCGCCGACCAAGCAAATCAGCGCGGAGCTGAGCAAAAAAGCCCCGATCGCCTCGGGCATGGAAATGCCTGAAGTGGCGGCGATCAGGGCGGCACCGGGCGTTGACCAGGCGGTCAGAATCGGCTGACGGGTCCAGTAGGACAAACCCAGGCTGGCGATCCCCATGCCAAGGCCCAAGGCCCAAATCCAGGAGCTGGTTTGGGCGGATGTCGCACCCAAGGCCTGCGCGGCCTGAAAAATAATTGCCACCGAGCTGGTAAAACCAACCAAGACCGCTACAAAGCCGGCCACCAAGCTTGAGACTGAGAGATCATTGAGGCAGCGTTTCATTCTGCAAGCATAGCGGCACGGTCAAGGTGCCAGGGCGCCGCTCGGTTTGACCGCTAGCCTGTCAGGACTTTGGAAGGAGGCATTCGCCCATGTGCAGATTTTTGGCCTATCTTGGCCCGTCGATCTTCTTGGATGAGTTGGTCTGCAAACCCCAGCACTCGCTGGTACGCCAGTCACTGCGGGCGGACCAGGCCAAGGCCGTCACCAATGGTGATGGCTTCGGCGTGGGCTGGTATGGCGAGCTGCCATCTGCCGGCATTTACCGGGAGGTGATGCCGGCTTGGTCGGACGAGAACCTCTTGTCGCTGTGCAGCAATGTGCGCTCGCACCTGTTCTTCGCCCATGTGCGCGCCGCGACGGGCACCGGCATCTCAAGACAGAACTGCCATCCGTTTCGCTACGGCCCCTACCTCTTCATGCACAACGGCCAGATTGGCGGGTACGGGCAAATTCGCCGGGCGATGGAGGCGCGGCTGCCGGATCATCTCTATGCCGAGCGGCGCGGTGCGACCGACTCCGAGCTGCTGTTCTTGCTGATCATCGCGCGCATTGAGGCCGGCCAAACCGTCACGCAGGCGGTCAACCAGATCCTCAATGAGACGCTGGCGATGATGCATGTCTTGAACATCCACGAGCCGCTGCGCTTTGCCGGCGCCCTGGCCGACGGCCGGCAGGTGCACGCGTTTCGATTCTCCAGCGACTACCGCGCACCCACGCTCTATCTGCGCCAAAACGGCGGCGTCGGCTTGGTCGTGGCGTCTGAACCTTTGGCGGACGACCAAGACGGCTGGGCCTTGATCGAACCAGGCAGCGTCGTGCACCTGGGTGCGGACGGCGTCAGCAGCAGCGAAGCGCTGATGTAAGCGGTGGGCTGGCCCAGGCGCTCAGCGCTCAGCGTTAAATTTCGACCTTAGAGCCCAACTCCACAATCCGGTTGGTCGGCAGGTGCAGGAAGTCCGCGGCGGCCGCTGCATTGCGGTGCATGCTGGCAAACAGCTTCTCGCGCCACATCGCCATGCCGCCATTGCCAATGGTGGGAATAACGATATCGCGCGACAGGAAGTAGCTGGTTTCCATGTCTTCCAGAATGACGCCGTTTTGCTCCAGCAGCCGCAAGGCATCGGGCACATCGGGTTCGTTCTTGAAGCCGAAATGCAGGCTCACCGCCCAACACTGATTGCCCAGCGCAACCACTTGGACGCGCTTGTCAAAGCCCACCCAAGGCACCTCATGGTGCTTGACGGTCACAAACAGGTTCTGCTCATGCAGCACCTTGTTGTGCTTCAAATTGTGCAGCAGCGCATTCGGTGTGACGCCGGCCTCGGCCGACAAGAACACCGCTGTGCCTTCGACCCGCACCGGCGGGCTCAGGAAAACGGCGTCCAGGACGCTCTTCAGGTCGATGGCGTCTTCACGCAACTTGCTGCTGAGCATGCGCCGGCCTTGCTTCCAGGTCAGCATCAAAGTGAACATGCCGATGCCAATCATCAGCGGGAACCAGCCGCCCGCAACCAGCTTGAGCATGTTCGAGGCCAGGAAGGTCAGATCGATGACGAAGAAGAAACCAGTTGCCGCGATACACAGGGCCAGCGGGTACTTCCAGCCATAGCGAATCACGAAGAAGGTCATCACCGTCGTGATGGTCATGTCGATCGTGACCGCAATGCCGTAGGCGCCGGCCAATTTGCTGCTCGATCCGAACAAGACCACGGCCAGCACGATAAAGACAAACAGCCCCCAGTTGACGAAGGGCACATAGATTTGGCCGGTGTCACGCTCAGAAGTGTGCAAGATGCGCATGCGCGGCAAGATGCCCATTTGCACCGCCTGCTTGGTGACCGAGAACGCTGCCGTGATCAATGCCTGCGAGGCCACCACGGCGGCGGCGGTGGCCAGCAAGAACAGCGGCACCTCCGCCCAGGCCGGGGCCAGCATGAAGAAGGGGTTTTTGACGCCTTCCGGGTTGTCCAAAAGCATCGCGCCTTGGCCGAAATAGTTGACCACCAAGGCCGGCATGACGATGCTGAACCATGCCAAGCGGATCGGCTTCTTGCCGAAATGACCCAGGTCGGCATACAAAGCCTCGCCGCCGGTCACCACCAGCACCACCGCGCCCAGCGCCACGAAAGCAGCCCATTTGTGCGCCAGGCAAAACGCCAGCGCATAGGCCGGATTGACGGCCACCAGCACATGCGGGTTATCAAAAATATGCGGCAGGCCAAGCAACACCAGACTGCTAAACCACAGCAGCATGACCGGGCCGAAGGCCTTGCCGATGCCGCCGGTGCCAAGACGCTGCACGGCAAACAAGCCGACCATCACGACCAGGGTCAAGGGCAGGATCAAATCGTGCAATTGCGGCGCGTAGACGTCGATACCCTCGACGGCGCCCAACACCGTCATCGCCGGCGTGATGACCGCATCGCCATAGAAGATCGCCGTACCGAACAAGCCCAGCAGCATCAGCTTGCGGCGCAGCGCCGGCTGGTCGTTGACCGCATTGGTGGCCAGCGCCAGCATGGCGATCAGCCCACCTTCGCCGTTGTTGTCGGCGCGCAGGATCAGCAGCACATATTTGATCGAAACGATGATGGTCATCGTCCAGAACAGCAGCGACAGCACGCCGAGGATGTTGTCATGCGTCGGCAAGATGTGGCCGCCGTGGAACACCTCCTTCATCGCATACAGCGGGCTGGTGCCTATGTCGCCATAGACCACCCCCAGCGCACCGAGGGTCAGGCCGGCCATGGCCGTGGGCGAGTGACTCGCCGTGTGGGCAGTAGTAGAAGAACTCACGTGGTGTTGCTGCGCCATCAGCGCCGCCTAGCCAAAAGCGCTATTCTGCGCCCACTTTGCTGCACCGCGTCAAAACGAGTGCATAGATGTCTGCGCAAACCGACTTAGGCGTAGACCTCGGCTTCGGGGTCGGTCACTTCCAGCTCATAGCTGGCCGCCACCGCGCCCAGGCGCGCAATCACGCCGTACATATAAAAACGATTCGGGCCACTGGAGCCGGGTTTCTCACCCAGGCGCGGCAATTGCGAGGCCTGTGAAAACGCCAGCGGCACATAGGCGGCGCCGGGCGCATTGAGGTTTTCATCGACGCCGCGGTCGGCATGCACGCGGTAAAAGCCGCCCACCACATAGCGGTCCATCATATAAACGACCGGCTCGGCCACTGCATCATTGACGCGCTCGTTGGTGACCACACCTTCTTGCACCAGCATTTGCATCAGCCCCTCGGTCCTAGGCACACCGTTCATTTTGCCGGTCAGCTCTTTGGCGTCGCGCACCGTGATGATGCCGCTACCCTGCGTGCCGGCATCCGGCTTGATGACAACAAAAGGCTTTTCCTGAATGCCATATTCCTTGTACTTGCGCCGGGTTTTGCTCAAAACGGCATCGACCTGCGTCTGCAAGGCCTCCAGCCCCTGGCCCGTACTCAGGTCTTGGCCTGAAACCGGCACCGTCAAGGGGTTGATCAACCAATGATCCATGCCCAGGAGCTTGGAGAACTTCTTGGCGACTTCTTCATAGGCCTTGAAATGCTGGCTCTTGCGTCTCACCGTCCAGCCCGCATGCAGCGGCGGCAGCAGGTACTGCTCATGCAGATGTTCAAGCACTCTGGGCACGCCGGCCGAAAGGTCGCTATTGAGCAAGACTGTGCAGGGGTCGAAATCCTTCAGCCCCAGCCGACCACGGTTGCGCAACAAAGGCTCGACAGTCAAGCTGCTGCCATCGGCCAGATTCAGCTGGGTGGGCTCGGTGACATTGGGGTCTAGCGAACCCAGACGCACATTCAGGCCGGCTTGCGTGAAGATACGCTTGAGCGTCGCGACATTGCTCAAGTAAAAACTATTGCCTGTATTGCTCTCAGGGATCAGCAGCAGGTTCTTGGCCTCGGGGCATATTTTCTCGATCGCAGCCATCGCCGCCTGGACCGAGAGCGGCAACATGTCCTGCGTCAGATTGTTGAAGCCCGCCGGGAATAGATTGGTATCGACCGGTGCCAGCTTGTAGCCGGCATTGCGCAAATCGACCGAGCTGTAGAAGGGTGGCGTGTGCTCCATCCATTCGAGCCTGAACCAGCGCTCGATAGCCGGCATGGACTCCAGCACGCGCTGCTCCAACTCATTGATCGGGCCGGTCAGTGCGGTAATGAGATGGGGAACCATATTTGGTGCTCGGAGCTAGGTTGACTGATTCTAGAGACAAGTGCATATGGGGCTGTTGTTCAAAATGCCAAGACCGGCCAGGTTCGGCCATTTCCGGCCAATCGGGCCTATGCTTGCGTCGTCTTCACCTAGGTCTCACTCGGAATGTCGAAAATTCTTGTCGTTGAAGATCATGCCGATATCCGGCGCTTGGTGCGCTGGGCTTTGGAAGACAGCGGCCACACGCTCTACGAAGCCCCCAATGGCACGCTTGGCTTGGAGCTGGCTCGCACCGTGCATCCGGATTTGGTCTACCTAGACGTGATGATGCCGGGCGGACTCGACGGGATTGAGGTTTGCGCGCAGATTCGCAAAGATCCGGCCCTCGCACACGCCTTGGTCGTGATGCTGACCGCCGATGCCGGGCAGCAGACCAAGGCCAAATCCTTGGCGGCTGGGGCGAACTTTTTTTTGCCCAAGCCCTTCAGCCCCGCCAAGTTGCTGGAATTGACCGAGGTCGTGCTCAAG
>CAUPEV010000069.1:0-21796 GCA_963510335.1 uncultured Roseateles sp. | reverse complement strand
TTTGCTGGCGCAAACGTTTACGCAATTTGCAGGCGTGCCTTATGCGCAGCCAGCCTGAGCATGCACAAGATCCAAGTTTTGGCAAGGCGGGCTTTCTTCAATGTGGCGAGAGCGCGCATTTGCAAAGCAGGTAAACGTTTGCGCATTCCGCCGGTGTACATTTTTGTTAATGGTTTTTTACGCATATTTGCGTTTATTTGAGGAGTCATTGCGATGAGCAATAGGGGTTGGTCAGAGTTTTCCCGCACGGCGGTCTGCGTCGCCATTTCAACGATTGCCATCATGGCAACAGCGCCCGCCTTGGCGCAAAACACGAGCTCGGCCGTCAGCGGCCGCATCACCACGGCCGAAGGCAAACCGGTCGCTGGCGCAAACGTTGTCGTCACGCACCAGGAGTCTGGTTCGGTCAACAATCTGGTCACCGATGCGGATGGTCGTTACTCCGTGCGTGGCCTGCGCGTGGGCGGCCCCTACACCATCACCGTCGCCAAGGGCGGCGACAAGGTGGTGCGCGAAGCCGTCTATCTGCAGCTGGCCGAGAACCAAGCCATTGACCTGACACTGGGTGCCGAGCAACTCAGCACCGTGGTGGTTGCCGGCACTGCCGCTTCCAGCCGCTTCAACTCGTCGTCCATGGGCGCGGGCACCAGCATCGGCCGCAAAGAATTGGAAGCGCAGGCTTCGATCGCGCGCAATTTGCAAGACTACGCCCGCAGCGACCCACGCGTGGCGCAAACCGACAAAGAGCGCGGCGAGATCTCGGCCTTGGGCCAGAACACCCGCTTCAACTCGCTGACCATCGACGGTGTGCGCACCAACGACACCTTCGGCCTCGAAGCCAACAATATGCCGACGGCCAAGCAGCCGATCTCGATCGACGCGATCCAGGCGGTGCAGGTCAATCTGTCCAACTACGACGTCACGCAGGCCGGCTACACCGGCGCCAATATCAATGCGGTGACCAAGTCCGGTACCAACGAATTCAAGGGCAGCGTTTATTACGTCTACCGTGATGACAGCATGGCCGGCAAGCGCTATGACCGCGTCAAGGACACCTTCTTTGATCCACCGTCATTCAAGGAAGACACCAAGGGCTTCACGCTCGGCGGCCCCATCATCAAAGACACGCTGTTCTTCTTCGGCAGCTATGAAGAGCTGAAGAGCACCCGCGCAGCACCCGCCTATGGCCCGGTCGGCAGCGACATGACCAATGTGGGCATCACGCCAGCGCAGATCGCTGCTGCTCAAGCCGTGGCCACAGGCAAGTACGGCATCGACATCGGCAGCTCCGACATCCCGGCCGGTACCGAGCTGGCGGTCAAGGACTACATGCTCAAGCTGGACTGGAACATCAACGCCCAGCACCGCGCCAATCTGCGCTATGCCAAGACCGAGCAGGGCGAGCCGACTTTCGCTGGCTTCGGCGCCACGGCCTTGTCCTTGAGCAGCTACTGGTGGAGCCAGAAGAAAGAGATCGAAACCGTCGTCGGCCAGTGGTTTGCCGACTGGACGCCGGACTTTTCGACCGAACTGAAAATCTCCAACCGCAAATACGACAGCACACCGACCAACAACGCCAACCTGCCGCAAATCGCGCTGGTCTATCCAGGCGACTCCAAGGTCGGCGGCATCTTCCAGAACGACCGCACCTTGTTCTTCGGCACCGAGAACAGCCGTCATTTCAATGAGTTGCACACCAAGACGCTGGACGCCTATCTGGCCGGTAACTGGATCAAGGGCGATCATGAGCTGAAGTTCGGCGGCGACTATTCGTCCAACGACACCTTCAACGCCTTCCTGCAGAACACCAAGGGCACCTACTCTTTCCGCGGCGCCGATCCGGCCGCCCTGTGGAGCGCCGGCATCCCGACGTCCTACTCGGTGCAACTGCCCTTGAACGGCAACACGATTGACAGCGGCGCGGCCAACTGGACGCTGCAGAACATCGGCTTGTTTGTGCAAGACACCTGGAGCGTCAATAGCCAGCTGACCTTGACCGGCGGCCTGCGCCTGGATCAAGCCAAGACGCCGGACAGCCCTTTGTTCAACCAAGCGGCGCTGACCAAGTTTGGCTATAACAACACCCAAACCATCGATGGACAACAGCTGATCCAGCCACGCTTCGGCTTCAACTACGCTTTCAAGGGCCTGGAGCAGAAGAAGGCACAGCTGCGCGGTGGCTTCGGCCTGTTCCAGGGTGCGGCGGCCAATGTCTGGTTGTCCAACCCCTTCTCGAACACCGGCATGGCGACCGCCAACTTCTCTTGCGGCTCGACCACCGTGCCTTGCAACACGGTCAGCTTCAACGCCGATCCTGCCAAGCAGCAATCGATCACGGGCGTGCCACCGGCCGCCAATATCGACTTCATCTCCAGCGAGCTGAATCAGCCATCGGTCTGGAAGTTGAACCTGGCGATGGACACCGAGCTGCCATGGTTCGGCCTGGTGGCAGGCGCCGAATGGCTGCACACCAAGACGCAGGACGGTATCACCTACAAGCACCTGAACCTGGGCGCACCAAGCGCCGTCAAGGGCATTGACGGTCGCGAGCTGTACTACGACGCCAAGGGCCTGAGCACCGCGTGCTGGACGGCCGGCGGTTCGACCGTGACCTCCGGTTGCGGCGCCAACGCCAAGGCCTTGCGTGACACCAAGTGGGGCAATGTCTTGCTGGCAGAGCGCACCTCGCAAGGCGGTGGCGATGCCCTGACCTTCAGCCTGTCGCAGCAGAACCTGGGCTGGGGCTGGCAAGCGGCCTACACCCGTACCAATGCCAAGGAAGTCAGCCCGCTGACCTCCTCGACTTCGGGCTCCAACTACGCCAACCGTGCGGTCTTCAATCCGAACGAAGAGGTCAACTCGACCTCCTCCTCATTGATCAAAGACCGTTTCAACGGTTCGCTGAACTGGTCGAAGGCCTTGGTCGGCAAGTACCGCACGACCTTCGGTCTGTTCTATGAAGGACGTGCCGGCAAGCCCTACAGCTGGACCTTCAAGAACGATATGAACGGCGACGGCTACAGCGGCAATGACCTGATGTACATCCCCAAGGCACCAGGCTCGGGTGAAGTGCTGTTCCGCCTGCCCGGTCAATCGGTGGCGGCCTCCGGCGCAGCGGCCGAAGCCAAGTTCTGGGAAGTCGTGGACGGCAATTCGGATCTGAGCTCGGCCAAGGGCGGCGTGATCGGTCGCAACACAGCCAAGTCCAAGTTTGCCAACACCTTTGACTTGCGCCTGAGCCAGGAAGTTCCCGGCTTCTTCGGCAACCAAAAGGGCGTGGTCTCGCTGGACGTGCTGAACTTCGGCAATATGCTGAACAAGAAGTGGGGTCATATCGACGAAATCCCGTTCACCGCCGGTGGCGGAAACGGCGGCAATCGTCGCGGCTTCGTCAACTTCGCCGGTATGGAAAACGGCAAGTACGTCTACAGCGTTCTCAATGTGGACGACTTCGAAACTCGCCAGGCCATGGGCGAATCGGAGTGGGCCGTTCAAGTCACGCTGCGCTACGAGTTTTAACAACCAAACTCCTGGCAGACCACCGAAACGGTGGCTGGCAGCAAAGAAAAAGGCCCCGCGAGGGGCCTTTTTTCGTTACGGCAACTTGTTTGCGGGTGGGTCTGTGCCCCCACCGAAACCCACTAGCGCCCCTGCAAAACCCGATCGAACTTCGGGACACGGAAATCGACCGGCATCGCATCAATCGTGTTGAGCTGAACACTCATGATGTACTCGCCTTCGACTGCCCGGCCATTGAGCTCTTGCGGCTCAAAGACCCATTTCTCCAACGAGGATATAGCAAAACGGCGCACCGAATCCGGCATCCCGGGCAAGGCCTCCACCTGGATAGCGGTGCAAACGCCGGCGATGCCGACCGTGCAGATGGCTCTGACCCGCCCCTCCCAGCCGCCGACCCTGCCGACGTCATCGGGATAGCTTGCAAAATAGCGCTGCAGCGGCAGCGGTTCCACATTCAAGCTTTGAATTTTGACGGTGCCGCCGGCCTCATTCGGACTGATCAACATCTCCAGTCGCACACCGGTCCGGAAAGTAGCCGGACTTGTGCCGTCCCTTTGAGGCGGAATGCGGGCGTTTAAAAAGCGCGACTTGATGCCATGGAGGAATTGCGGCGGCAAGGTCTCTTCATCCAAGACATTGAATTCACGGGCCCTACCGTCAACATCGAACAAAACCGTGGCCAGCACGGTGACCGGATAGGGTTGCTTGCTGGCTTCTCCCGACCAGACCGGCACGGCCAGCAAAGCCAACAACAAGGGCAAGCCGCGGCAGACAGAATTCAGGCGAATTTTCATGGTCAATTTATCAATATGGAGCGGTGCGGCGGGCCATCAACGCTGATCGCTCAGCGCTGGATATCGCCCAGGCACAGGTACTTGATCTCCACATAGTCATCCACGCCCTGATGCGCGCCCTCGCGGCCCAGGCCGCTTTGCTTGACGCCGCCAAACGGCACTTCCGCGGTAGCGATCAGGCCGGTGTTGATGCCCACCATGCCGTACTCCAGCGCTTCGCCGACGCGGAACACCCGGCCGATATCGCGGCTGTAGAAATAGCTGGCCAGTCCGAACTCGGTGTTATTGGCCAGGGCGACCACTTCTGCCTCGGTCGAGAACTTGAACACCGGCGCTACCGGGCCAAAGGTTTCTTCACGCGAGCACAGCATCGCAGGCGTCACATCGGCCAGCAAGGTCGGCTCAAAGAATTGCGCACCTTGCGCGACCGAGCGCTGCCCACCCATCACCAAACGCGCACCCAGCGCCAACGCGTCGGCCACATGGGCTTCAACCTTGGCCATCGCAGCCTCATCGATCAAGGGCCCCACGTTGACCCCGGCCTCGAAGCCATTGCCCAGCTTCAAGGCACCCACCTTGGCCGCCAGCTTCTCGATGAAAGCGTCGTAGACCCCGGCTTGCACATACAAGCGATTCGCGCAGACACAGGTTTGGCCGGCATTGCGGTACTTGCTGGCGATGGCGCCTTCGACCGCGCTATCCAGGTCGGCATCGTCAAACACGATGAAGGGCGCGTTACCGCCCAGCTCCAGTGACAGCTTCTTGACCGTGTTCGCGCATTGGCGAGCCAAGATGCGGCCCACCTCGGTCGAACCGGTGAAAGACAAATGGCGCACCACCGGGCTGTCACACAGCACGTGGCCGATGGCAATCGAGTTGTCGGCATCGGCCGTCAATACATTCAAGACGCCGGCCGGCATGCCAGCGCGCTGCGCCAGCTCGGCCACGGCCAGCGCCGACAGCGGCGTTGCCTCGGCCGGCTTGATCACCACGGTGCATCCTGCGGCCAAGGCGGGTGCGACCTTGCGCGTGATCATCGCAACGGGGAAGTTCCAGGGCGTGATGGCCGCGCAAACGCCCATTGCCTGCTTGATGACCAGATAGCGCTTGTTGTTGTCGGTGGTCGGAATGGTTTCGCCGTAGATGCGCTTGCCTTCCTCGGCAAACCATTCAATGAAGCTGGCGCCGTAAACCACCTCGCCGCGTGCCTCGGCCAGCGGCTTGCCCTGCTCGGCCGTCATGATGCGGGCCAGATCGTCGGCGTGCTTGATCAGCAATTGCTGCCAGCGCATCAGGATGGCGCCGCGCTCCTTGGCGGTCTTGGCGCGCCAAGGGCCCAGTGCATTGTTGGCGGCGGCAATCGCGGCTTCGGCCTCCGCCCCACCGAGATTGGCCACCTCGGCCAGCAAGGCACCGGTGGCCGGGTCGGTGACGCCGAACTGCGCGCTGCCGGCCACCCATTCGCCATTGATCAACGCTTGCGTACGCAAAAGGCTGGCGTCATCCAGGCTGGCCAGCGGTGAAGTCGTGTTGCTTGTCATTTATCTATCTCCGAATGCACAGGTCTCAAGGAAACGCCGGGCCGCCCCAAGTTTCCTTGCCCCCTTGGGGGCGGAAGCCGCGAGGCGGCGTCCTTGGGGGCGCCCTCATGCCTGCACTCTAACCGCACTTGGCTGGTCCCGATTCGCGGCAGGGGTGACCCCCGCCCTTATAATCAAAAGCTCCAAAAATCAAGCATTTACTGCACTCACCAGTGCAGTCACAGCAGAAAGCCCCGGGAATGAAAGCAGCAGAAATCCGTTCGACCTTTCTGAAGTTCTTCGAGAGCAAGGGTCACCAGATCGTCGCCTCCAGCCCGGTCGTGCCCGGCGATGACCCGACGCTGCTGTTCACCAACGCGGGCATGAACCAGTTCAAGGACGTGTTCCTGGGCTTTGACAAGCGCGCCTACAGCCGCGCCACCACCAGCCAGAAGTGCATCCGCGCCGGCGGCAAGCACAACGACCTCGACAACGTCGGCTACACCGCTCGCCACCACACCTTCTTCGAGATGCTGGGCAACTTCAGCTTCGGCGACTATTTCAAGGAAGACGCGATCGCTTACGCCTGGGAGTTGCTGACCGAGCACTTCCACCTGCCGGCCGAAAAGCTCTGGGTAACGGTCTACGCCGAGGACGACGAAGCCTACGAGATCTGGAACAAAAAGGTCGGCATCCCCGCAGAGCGCATCGTGCGCATCGGCGACAACAAGGGCGGCCGCTACCTGAGCGACAACTTCTGGATGATGGGCGACACCGGCCCCTGCGGCCCGTGCACCGAAATCTTCTTCGACCATGGCCCCGAAGTCGCCGGCGGCCCACCGGGCAGCCCTGACGAAAATGGCGACCGCTATATAGAAATCTGGAACAACGTCTTCATGCAATTCAACCGCACCGAAGACGGCGTGATGCACAAGCTGCCAAAGCCCTCGGTCGACACCGGCATGGGCCTGGAGCGCTTGGCGGCAGTGTTGCAACATGTGCACTCGAACTATTCGATCGACACATTTGTGGCCTTGCTCGACTCGGCCAAGCAGGCCGTCGACGCAGCCGGCGCGCTGGACTGCGACAAAGAAAGCGCCTCGCTGAAGGTCATCGCCGACCATATCCGCGCTTGCAGCTTCACCATCGTTGACGGCATCATCCCGGGTAATGAAGGTCGCGGTTATGTGCTGCGCCGCATTGCACGCCGCGCCATTCGCCATGGCTACAAGCTTGGCGCCCGCACCACCTTCTTCCACAAAATCGTGGGCGAGTTGGTCAACCAGATGGGCGACGCCTACCCTGAGCTGCGCCAGGCGCAAGCCCGCGTGACCGAAGTGTTGCGCCAGGAAGAAGAGCGTTTCTTCCAGACCATTGCCAATGGCATGGAGATTTTGGAAGCTGCCCTGACACCGGGCCTCAAGCAACTCGACGGCGAGCTGGCCTTCAAGCTGCATGACACCTTTGGCTTCCCCGTCGACCTGACCGCCGATGTCTGCCGCGAGCGCGACGTGACGGTTGACCAAGCCGGCTTTGACGCCGCGATGGCACGCCAGCGCACACAGGCGCGCGCGGCCGGCAAGTTCAAGATGGCGCAAGGCCTCAGCTATACCGGCGTGCCGACCGCCTTCCACGGCTACGAGCACCTGGTCTGTGAGACCTCCAAGGTCACGGCTGTCTATATCGACGGCGTCAGCGTCGCTCAAGCCAAGGCCGGCGACGACGCGGTGGTGGTCTTGGATCACACGCCTTTCTATGCCGAGAGCGGCGGCCAGGCCGGTGACGCGGGCGAACTTCGCAACCCAACGAGCCGCTTCGCCGTGGAAGACACGCTGAAGATCCAGGCCGATGTGTTCGGCCACCATGGCCGCGTGTTGGAAGGCACTGTCACGGTCGGCGATGTGTTCACGGCCAAGGTCGACGCCGAGTTGCGTGTCAAGAGCGTGCGCAACCACAGCGCCACCCACCTGATGCACAAGGCCTTGCGCGAAGTGCTGGGTGGCCATGTGCAGCAAAAAGGCTCGCTGGTGAATGCCGAGCGCACCCGCTTTGACTTTGCGCACAACTCGCCCGTGACGGCCGAGGAGATCGCCAAGATCGAAGCCATCGTCAATGCCGAAGTGCTGGCCAACGCCAAGGCATCCGCCGAAGTGATGGCGCTGGACGACGCGCAAAAGAGCGGCGCGATGATGCTGTTCGGCGAGAAATACGGCGAGACCGTGCGCGTGCTGACCATTGGCAGTTCCAAGGAACTGTGCGGCGGCACCCATGTGAAGGCGAGCGGCGATATCGGTCTGTTCAAGATCGTCAGCGAAGGCGGCGTGGCCGCCGGCGTGCGCCGGATTGAAGCCGTCACCGGCGACAACGCCTTGGCCTATTGCCAGGAACTGGAAAACCAAGTCGGCCGCGCCGCGCAAGCCCTGAAGACCGCGCCGGCCGAGTTGGAAACACGTCTGCACGCGGTGCTGGACCAAGTCAAATCGCTGGAGAAAGACCTCGCCGCCGCCAAGAGCCGCCTGGCCTCAGCACAGAGCAATGAGCTGCTGAGCCAGGCTGTTGATGTGCAAGGCGTGAAAGTGCTGACGGCGACATTGAGCGGCGCCGACGCCAAGACCCTGCGCGAAACGATAGACAAGCTGCGCGACAAGATGCAGTCGGCCGTGATCGTGCTGGGCGCGGTCGATGGTGACAAGGTCAACTTGGCCGCCGGCGTCACCGCCGACCATATGGCCCGTGGCTTCAAGGCCGGCGAGTTGGTCAATTTTGTTGCACAGCAATGCGGCGGCAAAGGCGGCGGCAAGGCCGATCTGGCGATGGCCGGCGGCACGCTACCGAGCGCCTTGCCGGCGGCGTTGGCCAGTGTCACCGCCTGGGTGGCAGGCAAGCTCTGATTTGTCACAAGGCATTGCCGCGGTCGGGTTTATCCGGTCGGGGTATGCCTGGCCCTTCATTCGAAGGGTGACCAGCGACTAAGCTGTTAGATGCACGGTACCTGGTGTTAGATTGACTGCCTGTCATTCACGCACACCAAGGGTCAGCATTTCATGCACAGCAAACTCATCTCGATCTCGGTCGCCGTCCTCGGTCTTTTCGTATGCCAGGCGGCTCAGGCCGCCGCCACCGGCTCGGTCACGGTCAACAATATCAAGTTCTATGTCATTGACATGGACCTCACAGATGGGGAAACGGCCTGGGCCAGTTTTTCGACCGTACCGGGGCAGACGGCAAGCACTTGGGCTTTCGCCAATGGCCAATCGGCCTGGGGCAACTGGAACACCTTGCCCCAGGTCGCGAGCAAGAGCTACCTTGGTGCAGGAGGCACATCATCCGTGGTCGGCGGCGGCTTGCTCGATAGCTTTGCCCTGCAAGCGCAAGCCAACTCCGCCAGTGGCTATGCCTTCGGCCAAGCAACGCTTTCACTGAACTTCACTCTCAGCAAGAATGCCATGCTTGTGCTGAGCGCAGACGTCAATTCATCGGCCCAAACAACCATCGGCGATACCGCCGCCGGAGATGAACGCGGATATGGCGGTGGCACCATCCAATTCACTAGCTCGGAAAATGGCAGCTCCATGGGCTCCAGCGGCTGGATCTATAGCAATGCCTTTGGCGACTTGGCGAATCAGGTCGACACAGACGGCAAGATGCTGGCCGGCTTCTACAACAACGGTAGTGCCCAGTTCAACTTGGTAGGCAAACTATGGGCAGAAGCCCGTGCAGAAAGCCCTTTGACTCCGGTCCCTGAACCCGAAACCTACGCCATGCTCTTGGCCGGTCTGGGTGTCCTGGGTCTACTGCAGCGCCGACGTCGGGTTTGATTGCATCTGCATTTACCGAAAGCCACCTGCGGGTGGCTTTTTTATGGCCGCTCACTCGGCCGAAGCCGAGCTTCAGCGGACGATCGCGACCTAAATTGCGGCCCAGCAATGCGGCGGCAAGGGCGCCGGCAAGGCCGATCTGGCGATGGCCGGCGGCACGCTACCCGCAGCTCTACCGGCAGCGTTGGCCAGTGTGGCGGGATGGGTGAGTGGCAAGCTCCAGAGCCAGAAATTTGCCAAACTTGGAATTGCCACACTGGTAGTTCCCCTAGCCTTCAAACTTGGGGGGTAGGTTTTGGGGGCATGTAGAAATGGCGTTAGCGGGTGTAAATTCGTCCACTGTCATTTTCTCAAACCAGTCAGGGACGACCATGCACAGCAAACTCATAGCGACTTCGGCGGCAATTCTTGGCCTTTTCGCGGGCCAATCCGCTCAAGCCGATGCATCCGCCTCGGCCACTGTCAACAACATCAAGTTCTATGTCTTTGACATGGACCTCAATGACGGTGAGGCCGCCACGGCCACCTTCGAGGCCATCACCGGACAGTCGGCCAATAGCTGGACCCATGTCAATGGCCAGAGCGCCGGTGGTGACTGGGACACACTGCCTAGTCTGGCCAGCCTGAGCTACCTCGGCGCCAGCGCGCAGGCAAGCGTGGTCGGAGGAGGAGCACTCGACAGCTTCGTCTTGCAAGCCCAGGCCATTTCCGGCAATGGCAACGCCTATAGCAATGCAGGCATATCGCTGAACTTCACGCTCAGCAAGAACGCCATGTTGGTGTTGAGCGCCGACACCAGTGCATCGGCCACCACGACCCTGGGCAAGACGGCTGCAGGCAGAGAGACGGCCTACGGTATCGGACAGGTTGGGTTTTACAGCGGAATCAATGGCAGCGACATTGGTTCCTACGGCTATGTCCAAAGCTACATCAATGACGACCTGGCGGGCCATGTGGAGACAAATGGCCAGACCTTGGCAGTCTTCCACAACACAAGTGGAGCTTCCTACAATCTATGGGGCGATGTCTATGCCGATGCTCAAGCAAGAATCCCCTTGGCAGTCCCCGAGCCCGAAACCTACGCCATGCTCTTGGGCGGCCTGGGCGTTTTGGGTCTGCTGCAGCGCCGCCGTCGGGTTTGATTGCACCTGCATTGACCGAAAGCCACCTGCGGGTGGCTTTTTTATGGCCGCTCACTCGGCCGGAGCCGAGCTTCAGCGGACAATCGCGACCTAAACCACTGATCAGCAGGACACAGCAATGAACGACAGCACCACGATTGACCATGCCAACGCCGAACGTTTGGCAGCTCTTCTGCAAATGCTGGCCGCCAATACGCCCGAAGACGAGGACGCGGTGCCGATCGACACGCTGGACGGCTACCTGACTGCCTTGATCGTCGGCCCGACCGACGCCGGCCCGCTGGAGGCGATGGACGCCTTGTTCGGTGACGATTGGGCCGATGAGCTCGACGAACAAGACGTCACCGAAGAATTCATGACCGTGCTGCATGAGCGCTGGAACGAGATCACGCTGAGCCTGGAGCCGGTCGCCCTGGGCGCCGACCCGGAAGCGATGCTGATCGAGCCGCTGATCACCGAGTTTGACGAAGCGACTAAAGCTGGCCTGCTGAGCCAAGGTGTGCTGACGGCCGAGCAAATCGAGCAGTTGCCGCCGAACGGACTGATGTGGGTCGAGGGTTTTATGCAGGCGGTTGAAGACAATGAGGCCGACTGGTATGTGTTCGACGAAGACAGCGAAGACGGCCAGATGCTGGACGCGATGCTGATGGGCGTGGCCGCAGTCGCGATGCCGCCGGGCGATCAACTCGAAGCCTATATCGACGAGCAGTACGACGAAGACGAAGAAGTCGACCAGGACGTCTTGCTCGACGACGCGCTGTTCTCGGTGCAAGACCTGCGCACTTTCTGGCTGCAACAAAAGCTGGCGCAACAAGCACCGAACCTGGCGTCCTGATTCGGCACCTGGCCTGACCAAGAACTTGTCCGTGAATACTAGGGCAGAGGATGGCGAGGTGATTTGGGCCCAGGGCTAGACGCAAACCACCGCGCTACCCAAAGGTATCGCAAGGATTTGCATCGACGCCATGGCTTCAAAGCGACCGCCAGGCCGACTCCGGCTATTTGAGGACAAGTTCTAGAGCTTGCCGCTGCAGTTGAAAGCGCCGCAGCGGCAAGTGAGCCGCCCTTCATGGTGGCTTTCACCGTAATGGCAAGTCAGCTCTTCACCGACTGCGATATCTCGCAGCGCATAGAACTCGACCCGCCCCTGGCTGATGCGCAGCACGGCATTGGGTGTACAGCAATGGTTGATATTGCGCAGCGCGGTGAGCGAGTCGGTCGCGTCCACCGCGCGGGTCTCCGACACTTCGACGATATGGATGCGCGCCCTGCCCTTGGCGCGGCGCCGCGCTTCGCGCACCGAGATCGATTCGCCACGCAACTCGCCGATCTTGCGCCGTGCGGGAATAGGCTCCAACGCAAACACGCCCTGGCCGTCGATCTCGCTCGCGCCGACCCTCAGCGCAAAGCGCTCGGCCGGCTGCAACTCGCGTTTTTTCGGCTCGGCGGATGCTAGCGCCTCGTCGGGCTGAGCAGTTGGGTCGATGGGGCTGAGGATAGGGCTGATTCTTGGCATGATGCTCGGATTGTCGCTGGCACGCAGCAAGTTTGAAGATCACTTGACCTCAGCCTCATTGCGCCCGCATACTGACCTCATGCAAGTCGCCCAGAAATCCCTAACTGCTCACATCAGCGCCTCCATGCGCGCGGTGTTTGGCCAGCTATTGATGCTCGGTCACGTACGCAAGCGGGGTCTACAGCGGCAGACCTGAGCGATAGAACTCAAGCAAGTTCACACGTCTCTCCCCAAAAAGCCCGCCAAGCCAGCGGGCTTTTTTTGTTTTGACTTTCTTCCTTACTCCCTCACTTTCTTTCTGCCGCCATCAATATCTGCCATCAACCCAGGAGAACTCCCATGCAGATCACCATCCGACGCGCCCAAGTCAGCGATGCCCCGGCATTCGCCGAGATGATGGCTCATCCTGAAGTGTTCTCGGGCCTGCTGCAAAACCCATTTCCGAGCGAAGAACAATGGCGCCAGCGCTTACAAGACGGTGCCGCGCCAGGCAAGGCCGATTTGCACTTGGTGGCCCTGAACGAAGAAGGCCGATTGCTGGGCAGCGCCGGCTTGCATGCAGCCGGTGCCGCCCTGCGCCGCCGCCATGTAGCGAGCCTGGGCGTAAGCATTGCCCAATCTGCACAGGGTCAGGGAGTAGGTAGCGCCCTGTTGGCGGCGCTGCTGGACTATGCGGACAACTGGGCGCAGGTCTTGCGCGTCGAGTTGACGGTTTACGCGGACAACTCCCGCGCGATCAAGCTCTATGAGAAATTCGGCTTCGAGCATGAGGGCCGCATGAAGGGCTATGCGCTGCGAGCCGGCGCTTATGTGGACACTTTGGCGATGGCCCGGCTGCATCCAAAACCGCCGAGCTGGACTTCTTGCTGATGAAGACGCAAACGAACTCGCAAACGGGCGCCTTGCCCGTTTGCCTCGCTGAACTTCATAGCGGTTGAAACTGCGCCCGCTTGCTTTCCGGCACGCGCAAGAGCACCACATGGCTTGCGCTTTGTGTCCCCTCGCGCTGACCCTGCACCACCACACGCGGCAATTGCTCGGCGCTGGCGCGGTGCACAGGCATGGCGCTCAAGCGCTTGCCTGTGATCACCAGACGGGCTAGCTTGACCACCTCGCTGGCCTCGGCCGGGGCAGCAGGCAGCAACAAGCCCGCGCCGAGCAGCAAGGCGCTCAAAAACACGGATTCAAAAAGACTTCGCTGGCTTTGACGACTAGGGCTGCGCAACATGTCCGAACTCCCCCGCCCGCTGTCGGGCAAAATTTATGATCGGAGTATCGCCAGATCGCCACGCCCCCTCCAGCACCGAGTGACGAACTGCCGTTTTAGACGCGCCAAACGCAGCGCAGCGGCCTGAATCTCAAAGCTTAGGCGTACTTCAGCTCGCCCGACTTGCCCCAGAACACTCGGTAGGCGAATACCGTGTAGATCAGAATGGCTGGCACCGTCGCAGCCACGCCCCAGAGAATGAACTGCAAGGACTTAGGCGCCGCCGCCGCCTGCCAGACCGTCAACTGGTCGATCAGCACATAGGGATAAAGACTGTAGGCCAAGCCCAAGAAACTCATCAGCATGACCACCACCATCAGCGCAAAAGGCAGCCAGCACAGCTTGCCCAGCACCCGGTGTGAGTTCAACAGCGCCCGCAATGCCAGCAAGGCCAGCGCGGTCGACAAGGGAATGGGCAGCAGCGCGATCAGCTCCGGCATCCGGAACCAGCGCTCGCTGACGGTCTGGCTGAGCAATGGCGTCGTGATGGACACCAAGGCCAAGCCCAGCACCACCGCCGGCCAAGCCAGCTTGGCGCGCCGCACCGCCAAAGCCTGCAAGCTGCCCTCGCCCTTCATGATCAGCCAGGCCGCACCCAGCAAGGCATAGGCGGCGGCCAGCGCCAGCGCGATCATCGCAGCGAACAAGGTATAGCCCCAGCCCTGCGCAAAGCCAGTGATATAGCGCGCCAGCATCCAGCCCTGCGACAGCGCAGCGAGCGCGGAGCCGGCCATAAAGGCGCGGTTCCACAGCGGCTGCCAGCGGGTTTGCGCCTTGACACGAAAGTCAAACGCCACCCCGCGCAGCGTCAGGCCCAAAAGCATCAGCGCCACCGGCAAGTAAAGCGCCTGCAGGATCACGCCATGCGCCTTGGGGAAAGCGACCAGCAAGATGCCCACGCCCAGGACCAGCCAGGTTTCATTCGCGTCCCAGAACGGGCCGATCGAGGCCACCATCTGGTCTTTGTGCTCGCCGCTGGCGCCCAGCATCAAGAGTCCGACACCGAGGTCATAACCATCCAGCACCACGTACACCAGCAGCGCCAGCCCCATCAGACCCAGGAAGACCAGCGGCATCCAGCCATCGGCACTCATCAGCGCCGCGTTCATGCTGCGCCCCCGGCATCGGTCTCTGAGGACTTGGGCAAAATTGTTCCAGCTAGGCACGACGCCGCAGACAGTACATCTGTACGGCAAGGCGGCGGAACGACGCTGGAGCGGTTTTGCGCAAGTCCTGGCTCGCTTTTCTCGGCCATGTACTTGATCACCGACACATATGCAATGATCAACGCCAGGTAGAGGGTGATATAGCCGGCCAGGGTGGCGGCGATCATCGGTGCAGGCGTGGCGGAGGCCACATCGGCGGTACGCAACAAGCCGTAAACGATGAAAGGTTGGCGGCCGATTTCGGTCACATACCAGCCGGCAATCGTGGCCAGCCAGCCGGAGAAAGTCATCCAGGACAGGCCGATCAAGAAAGCTCTGGGCAGGCTTTCAGCAGCCCAATGCCGGCGCCGGTACAGCCACAAGCCGCCCCAGCTGAAGGCCAGCATCAAGAGCCCCGTGCCGACCATGATGCGAAAGCCGAAGAACAAGGGCGCGACCGGAGGATGGGCTCCTTTGAACTCGTCCAGGCCCTTGATCTCACCGTCGACCTTGTGCGTCAGCACCAGGCTGGCCAGCTTGGGGATGCCGATCTCGAAATCATTGTTGCGCGTCTTGGCGTTCGGCCAGGCGAACAGCAGCAGCGGCGCGCCGCGCTCGGTCTGCCAGACCCCTTCCATCGCCGCGATCTTGGCCGGCTGGTATTTCAAGGTGTTGAGCCCATGCATATCACCGACCAGGATCTGCAACGGGATCAGTACGGCACCCAGGCTGAGGCCGACCCGCAAGACCCGCGCCGTGTGTGGCTGCGACTTGCCCTTGAGCAACTGCCAGGCGCTGACGCCGGCCAGCAAAAAGCTGACGGTCAAACCCGAGGCCAGCAATTTGTGGGTCAAGCGGTAGGGGAAGGAGGGATTGAAAACCACCGCCCACCAGTCCAGCGCATGGAACTCGCCGTTGATGATCTCGTAGCCCTGCGGCGTGTGCATCCATGAGTTCAGGCTCAAGATCCAAAAGGCACTCAACGTGGTGCCGAAGGCCACCATCACGGTGGCGACCAAGTGCACGCGCTCGCTGACCCGGCCGTGGCCGAACAGCATCACACCCAGAAAGCTGGCCTCCAGGAAGAAGGCCGTCAGCACCTCATAGCCGAGCAAAGGACCGGCGATATTGCCGGCTTTCTCCATAAAGCCGGGCCAGTTGGTGCCGAACTGAAAGCTCATCGTGATGCCGCTGACCACGCCTAAAGCAAAGCTCAAGGCAAACACCTTGGTCCAAAAGCGGTAAGCGCTCAGCCAAGCCGCTTCATGCGTGAGCAACCAGCGCGCGCGGAAGAACAGCAACACCCAGGCCAGGGCGATATTGATGGTGGGGAACAGAATGTGAAAAGTGATGTTGGCGGCAAACTGTATGCGGGCCAGAACGACGGCATCCATCTCATTCACCTTCCGCGAGGTTTGACTTGCCACTGACCGCGCGCCCTATGCGACCCGGTAGCTCCAGCATCTTCTGCACCTTGGAACCCATCTTCATCAACTGACCCAGGGTCTGCGAATCCATCTTCTGGATGTCATCAAACCAGGTTGTCATCAGCTCGATCAGATCGTGCATGCCGCGCATGCGCTCCTGCGCCACGCGGTCTTCCTCGCAGGTGGGCGTCTCCAGCAGCGCATTGCGCAGCATCGACAGCGTCGGTTCGATCTCGCGCCGGCGACGCTCCTCGGCCAGCGTACGAAAAATCTCCCAGGCATCGCTGGGCGCTTCGAAATACTCGCGCCGGTCGCCCGCCAAGTGGCGCAGCTTGACCAAGCGCCAAGCCTGCAGCTCCTTCAAACCCATAGACACATTGGAGCGACTGAACTCCAAACCTTCAGCGATCTCATCGGCATTGAGGGCCTGCGGCGACACGAAAATCAGCGCATAGATCTGGCCGACCGTGCGGTTGATGCACCAGCGGCTGCCCATCTCACCAAAGTGGGCGACAAAACTGCGCACCAGCGGACTCATTGCATTCATTGCGGGAACTCCTTGCCTCACATTGCTTCAGCACAATCAAGAGCGGAACGGCTTTTGATTTAGCGCAAAGTTTATCCAGTTTTCAGTAATTACTGAAAGTTCAGCAAAATCAACAATCAACACGAGGGCATTGTTCGCTCTCTCGGCGGCTCTTTTGCTCACCCTTTGCTCTCCCTTTGCTCTCCCTTTGCTCTCCCTTTGCTCGCTCATTTGTTCGCTCTTTTGCTCGTTTGCCTGCCGCCCGTCGGCCATCACCTTGCTTCGCGCCAATAATCGCGCCCATGCAGAAGTTCCAAACATTCCGCGCCACGCTCCGTATCCGCCGAGGCCTGTCAGTTCTTGGCGCCCTGCTGCTGATGCTCGGCGCTAGCCAAGCGCAGGCCGAGCAAGTACAAATCGCAAGCCTTGACGAACAGGGCGATCGGGCCCTGCCCCTGCTCGCGCATTGGTTCCCGAGCAAGGCCGCCGCCAAGCCTGCCGCGCCTGCAGTTTTGCTGCTGCACGGCTGCGGCGGACCCTACGACAGAAAGGGGGCACTGTCAGAGCGCATGCTTGATTACGTCGGCGCGCTGAACGCCGAAGGCTGGCATGCCTTGGTGCTGGACTCGCTGACAACGCGCGGCGAAAAAGAGTTGTGCACCCAAAAAATCGGCAGCCGCGCCATCACCATGACCGAGCGACGCCGCGACACTTTTGGCGCCTTGCAATGGCTGGCCGCACAGGCCCAAGTCGATGCCAAACGCCTCGCGCTGTTGGGCTGGTCGAATGGCGGCAGCGCGGTCTTGGCCAGCAGCAATGCGCGCCACCCCGAGGTCAAAGCGGCCATGGAAAAAGGTCCCAAATTGCGCGCCGCCGTGGCCTTCTACCCAGGCTGCGAGGCCGATCTGAAGCGCGGCTATGCGCCGACAGCGCCGCTCTTGATGCTCAGTGGTGGCAGCGACGACTGGACGGCGGCAGCCCCTTGCGAAGCCTTGGCCGCTCAAGCTCAAGTTGGCACGGGCGCGACCAAGCCGCAGATCAAGGTCTATCCCGGCGCTTTCCACGGCTTCGACGCTTTGGCGCCGGTGCGCCTGCGTGCCGATGTGCCCAATGGCGTGAATCCGGGTGCGGGTGTCCATGTCGGCGGCCAGCCCGCGGCGCGGGCCGCGTCACGCCAAGACATGCTGAGCTTTCTGCGGGAGCAATTGAATTGAGTGCCGCCTTGCCGCTGCAAATCTACACCGAGCGCTTGCTGCTGCGGGCACCTTCTGCCGGCTTGGCCCAGGCCGTCAACAGCTTTCAGCTGCGCAACCTGGCTCACTTCGCGCCTTGGGACCCGCCCTATGCGGCCGACTATTTCGAGCCCGAGAGCGTGCTGGCTCGGCTGAACAAGGCCGAGCAAGACTTCGCCAAGGGCAGCGCCTACGGCTTTTGGCTCAGCCGGCTGGAGTCACCAGCGGAGTTGATCGGCAAGGTCAATGTGACGCAAATCAGTCGCGGCCCGTTTCAAAGCGCCGCACTCGGCTACGCGCTAGATGGCCCCGCACAAGGTCAAGGCTTGATGCATGAAGCTTTGCGGGCCGTCATTGAACTGATGTTCTCGCAGCCGGTGCGACTGCATCGCCTGCAAGCCGCCGTGAGGCCGGAGAACAGCGCCAGCCTGGCTGTGATGAGGCGCCTGGGCTTTGCGCAGGAGGGCCTCAGCCGGCGCTATTTGTTCATTGATGGCGCTTGGCGCGACCACGCCACTTTCGCCCTGCTCAACCCCGATTGGCGCGACGAAGAGGCGCCGTAAAAGACGCGCAGAGCGTTTCGTGGTTTCTGCTTTACAAGCAATTATTATTGTTTTACAGTAAACAATTATTGAAATGTAGAAATCATGGCAAGCACTTCGAACCACGATCATGGCCCCGACAAGCTCGCCCGCGTGCGGCGCCTGAGCTGGTGGGTGCGACTGTTTTGCTTGCTCGGCGCAGTGACCTTGTGCGTGGTTCCGGCCATGCTGTGGAGCAACCCAGAATGGCTGGAATCGGTTGCGCGCAGCAGTTGGATCAGCAATGGCGCGGAGTTGCAGCTCGATGCCGGCAGCCGCTTTTGGGGCTGGCTGAGCAGTTGCCTGCCCAGCGCCGTCTTGCTGTTTGCGCTCTGGCAGATCTGGTCTTTGTTCGGCTATTACCGGCGCGGTGAGATCTTTGCCGGCGGCCCCGCCCTGCACCTCAAACGCCTCGGCGCGGCGTTGATGGTGAACGCTCTTGCGCAGCCGCTGTCTTCCACGCTGGCCGTGCTGGCCCTGACCATGGGCAATCCGGCCGGCGAGCGCCAATTGGTGCTTGGCCTGAGTTTTGAGCATTTCACCAGTTTCGGCTTTGGCCTGGCCATGCTTGTCATCGGCATCGTGATGCAAGAAGCGGCGCACTTGGCGCAAGAGAACGCGGAGTTCGTGTGATGCCCATCCAAGTCACCCTGGATGTGATGCTGGCCAAGCGCAAGATGCGCTCACGCGAGCTGGCTGAAGCCGTTGGCATCACCGAGGCGAATCTGTCGCTGCTGAAATCGGGCAAGGTGCGCGGCGTGCGCTTTGACACCTTGGCGGCGATTTGCCAGGTGCTGCATTGCCAGCCCGGTGAACTGCTCAGCTATCTAGACGGACCGGAACTGCCGCCCGACGCATGAGTACATTCAATTCAGTTTCGCTGGCTCGACCAAGGCCAGGACGCTGGGCGCTGCTGCCGCTGCTGGGCCTGCTGCACTTCGGGGTCTGGCTGCTTGTTGACGCGCAATGGCGCCTGGGCTCACTCAAGCCGGCTGCAACGGACCGCATAGAGATCCGTTTGCTGCCACCGACTGCACCCAAGCCCCTGCTGACTCCACCTGCTCGCATTGCGCGGCCGCTCACAACACCGATTGCCGCCCGAAGTTCCAGCATCACTCCCCGGCCGTCTGCATTGCCCAGCTCCACAGGTCCTGCCCCACCCCCTGAGCAGCTTGTAGAGAATGCGCCGCCTGCGGCGCCGCCCCGCGAGACAAGCACACCGGGCCTCTTGATCAACTCCGAAGCCACCCGCAGGGCCTTGCACCAAGCCACGCGCACGCCGCTTTTGTCGGAGCGTGCAGCCCAGGCCATCGGTGACGGCCCGCCGCTCGAACAGTCGGTTCGGCTGGGCCAAGAAATCCAAAAAGCCGGCAATGGCGACTGCCTGAAAGGTGAGTTCGCGGGCGGCGGAGCAGGCATCTTGAGCTTGCCGTTTTGGCTGCTCGCTGAAGCACGCGGCAAATGTGCCCGCTGATCTTGAATTTTTTTGGACCGAGTCAACTGCCATCTCATGAAACTCAATCAACACTTGCGGTCGCTGTCATGCGCAATTGCTTGCGCCAGCGCATGCAGCCTCGCTCAAGCACAAGACGCACCCTCGACCGCCTCACCCGAAGTGCTGGAGCCGGTCTCGGTCAATATGAAACGCGACGGCAGTATCCGCCCCTACCGGCAGATGAACGAGGTGCTCAGCATGCTGCAGCGCTACGGGCTAGGACTGTTCCGCCTGGAATTCAAGTTAGAGGCCAAGGACCCCAAAGTGCCGCTGCCAAAGACGCCCAAACTGGCGGTGCTGCATGCCGACGCCTACATCCCCATCGCCATGCAGGCCGACGGCAGCTTCGAGCTGCCGGTGCTGCCCACGGAACAGGCCAAAGACGCCGAGATAGCCAGCAATCTGGTCAAGGGAACGGCCAAGATGAGTGGCCGGCTCTTGTTGACCGTCAAGCCCGAACAGCTCGATATGGCCATGGTGCGCAAGATCATGAACACCGTGCGGACCATGCGCAGCGAGATCTTGCCTTGGTATCTGCGCTGGGCCTTTCCGCAAGCGGAGGGTGTGCGCATCTGCAGTGCACAAGCGAACTGGGAGCTGGAGTGGCCCGACCCCGCCGGCAGCAAAGCCAACAACACCGCCGGCCAGTTGCTGACGATTGCCTTGAGCGCCGACCCGAAAGACGTCGACCCCGATGAAAGCGGCGCGGCCAAAAAATCAAGCAGCCTGCGCCGCCAATGCACGACGCTCAGCGGCCAAGAGCGCTGGCCCGATGCCGCGCGGCTGGTCGCGCCGGCCGACGCGAGCTTGAGCTTGCGCGTCAGCGGGCAGCCTTGAGTCAAACCTCAAGCCAAAGCGGCTTGAGGTTTGACGCGTGAGTTCTTCTGCAGGGCACGCTGCTGCTCTTGCAAGCGCAACACGCGGCGCTGAACCTTGCCGGTTGTCGTCATCGGCAAAGCGGCGATGAACTCGATCTCCTTCGGGTATTCATAAGGTGCCAAGGCCTTGCGCACATGGGCCTGCAGCTCGGCCACCAGCGCGGCCGATTCGAAATGCCCGGCGCTCAGCACCACATAGGCCTTGACCAAGGCGCCGCGCTCGGCATCCGGTTTGGGCACCACGGCGGCATTGGCCACCGCAGGGTGCTTGAGCAGGCAGTTTTCGATCTCGGCCGGGCCAATGCGATAGCCCGCCGACTTGAACATATCGTCGCTGCGACCCTGATACCAAAAATAGCCATCAGCATCCATGCTGGCCATATCACCGGTGCGGCACCAGCTGTTATCGGGGTCCCCGGTGAACTTGTCCCGGCCAGCGGTTTCCTTGCCCCAATAGCCCAAGAAAAAGACCGGATCGAGCGCGCCCGAAGCATCGCGCCGGTGCACCGCCACCTCGCCGCTCACCCCCGGCGGGCAAAGATTGCCCAGCTCATCGATCAGCGCGACCCTATGTCCTGGGAAGGCCCGGCCCATGCTGCCCGGCTTTGCCGGCCAAAGCCGGCTGCAGTTGCCCAGCACATAGTTGATCTCGGTTTGGCCGAACATTTCATTGACCGTAAGGCCCAGCTGCTGCTGACAGTAGGCAAACACCGCATCTCCGACCGGCTCTCCGGCGCTCAGGATGGCCTGCAAACTGAGCTGGTAGCGCGCAGCAGGCTTGGGCACGGCCTTGAGCCTCGCCTTCAAGGCGGGGGGGAACAAAAAGCTGTGGGTCACACCATAACGCTGCATCAACTCGTCAGCTCGCTCGGGGCTGAAGCGGCCTGGGTAAGCAACGATGGGCCGGCCGAACTAGAGCGTGGGCAGCACGGCATC
>CAUPEV010000068.1:0-22078 GCA_963510335.1 uncultured Roseateles sp. | reverse complement strand
TTGAATCACATGCACATTGGCGCGTTCGACGTTTTGCAGCACCACCCCAAAGCGTCGCTCGCCAATACGGGCCACCACATCGGTGCCGCGCACCCGGCTGCGCAGACGTGCACCCAGAACATCCAGCAAACTTGCGGCCTGCGCCTGCTGCTGCACTGGCTGGCCCAGCGGCTCACGCACCTCCACATCGATCAAAAGCACCGCCGGCCGGGTGCCGAAGCGCCGCGCCTGGTTCAACTCACGCCCGACCAGCTTGGCAAAGCCTTGCAAGCTGGGCAGCTGAATCATGGCAGGCAGACCCGCCAGCTCGATAGCCTGACGCTCGTTGAACAACAAGGAAGTATCGGCGGTCGCTTTGTTTTGCACGGGAATTTGGAGGTGTTGGCGCCAAAAATAACGGGCGGGGTGAGGATCACGAACGCCCGGCGACAGCCCATATATTTGGCCTCCCTGTCATCAACAAGCGTTCATGTCCTCTCTTCTTAGAACGGGATCCATCCGCCAAACCCGACATCGCTGTAAAAATATTTTGCAGCGCGCGGCGCAAGCTGAATCAGCCAGCCGCAAGGGACCCTCTGCAAAACCCCGGTGGGCCGCGGCGGTATCTTTGCGGGATGCTGGCGAAGGCGAGGCCCGCCGCCCAGACTCGTGTCTGGGTAAGGGTCGCAACGCCGGCCAGCGCCCGCAAAGACCCGCCCCGAAGGGTTTGCGAGATAACAGGCCCTCTCGGTCGTTGCGGTGCTCGGCAGTCGGGCAAAAAGCCCGACTGCCGAGCACCCCGCCGTCGAGCCGGCCAGGTCTCGCGCAAAAGCGACCCACTGGGGATTTGCAGAGGGTCCCTAGAATGCGGGCTGCCGTATGGCTTGAAACCCGCCAATTCCCCAGAGCCAGATGAGCGACATCACCGTTTTACTTCGCGCCGCAGGCCTTGGCGACGCCGCCGCTGCTGAAGCCGTGGTGGCCCTGCTGTATGCCGACTTGCAAAAGATGGCGCAAAGCCGCATGCGCCAATCCGGCCACCTGACCCTGCTGGACGCGACCGGCCTGGTACACGAATCGTATTTGCGCCTCTATAGCAAGCTGCATAAAGCCGACGGCGAGCAGCAGCAACAAGACTTTCCCGACCGCAAGCATTTCCTCGCCTATGCCTCGCGGGTGATGCACAACATCGTCATCGACATGGTGCGGGCCCGCCAAGCCGCGCGCCATGGCGGTGAGTTTGACCATGTGACGCTGAACACTTCGGTGGCCGAGCTGCCGCCGCAGGGCGATGACGAAATCCTGCGCGTGCACGAGGCGCTGGCCGAGCTGGCGCAGATGGATCCGCGCCTGGCGCAGGTGGTGGAAATGCGTTACTTCGGCGGGCTGCTGGAGGCCGAGATCGCCCAGACCCTGGGCGTGACCGAGCGCACCGTACAACGCGACTGGCAAAAGGCGCGGCTGTTTTTGTCCATGGCCCTCAAAGCATGAAAGCCGGCATGAATCAGCCGGCATGAACACAAGCGCATGAACGAGACGACCCGCCGCAGTATCGATAAAGCCCGCTGGCCGCTTTTGAGCCCGCTGCTGGACGAGTTGCTGGACCTGGCCCCCGAGCAGCGCCCGGCCCGTTTGCAAACACTGGAGGCCCAAGACCAAGAGCTGGCCGCCGACCTGCGCGAGCTGCTGTGGCGCCAGGACGCGATGGACGCGGCCCACTATCTGGCCACGCCCGCGCTGCAGTCGATGGAGGCGCAGCAGCAAAGCAAAGCCAGCAACAGCCCTGGCCAGCAGCTCGGCGCCTACACGCTCGAGCGTGAGATCGGCCAGGGCGGCATGGGCACGGTCTGGCTGGCGCGTCGCACCGATGGGCGCTTTGACGGCCAGGTCGCGATCAAATTCCTCAACGCCGGCCTGCTCGGCCGCGGCGACGCCGGACGCTTCGCCCGCGAGGGCCAAATCCTCGCCCGCTTGGCGCATCCGCATATCGCCCGCTTGCTGGACGCAGGTATTACCGAAAGCGGTGAGCAGCCCTATTTGGTGCTGGAATATGTAGACGGCCTGCCGCTGGACCAGTATTGCGACAGCAAGACACTGACGGCGCGCGAGCGCGTGGCCTTGTTCCAGGACGTGCTCGCGGCGGTGGCACATGCGCACACGCGGCTGATCCTGCACCGCGACCTGAAGCCGTCCAATATCCTGGTAACGGCGGCCGGCGAAGTCAAATTGCTGGACTTCGGCATTGCCAAGCTGCTGCATGAAGGGCAAGGCG
Organism: uncultured Roseateles sp.; assembly: GCA_963510335.1. Classification (GTDB taxonomy): domain Bacteria; phylum Pseudomonadota; class Gammaproteobacteria; order Burkholderiales; family Burkholderiaceae_C; genus Paucibacter_A. The sequence continues at coordinate 19,827 of CAUPEV010000068.1, read as the reverse complement.
AAGAAGCCAGTGCCTCCGCCGCTGCGACCGAGCTGACCGCCCTAGCCGGCCGCGCCTACACCCCTCGTTACGCCGCGCCCGAACAGGTGCAAGGAGGCGAGGTCAGCACCGCCACCGATGTCTACGCGCTGGGCGTGCTGCTGTATCTATTGCTGTGCGGCCAGCACCCGACAACGCCGGGCGAGGAAGAGCGCACCACGCCGCTGGAGCGCATGCGCACGCTGGTCGAGGTGGCGCCCAAAAAGTTGTCGGATCAGGTGACTGATAAGGCCCAGGCCCGCGAGCTGCGCGGCGACTTGGACACCATCGTTGCCAAGGCGCTGAAGAAGCTGCCCGCCGAGCGCTACACCAATGCCGCCGAGCTGGCCGAAGACCTGCGCCGCTGGCTCAGCGATGAGCCAATTGCTGCCAGGCCGGACAGCCGTGCCTATGTCTTGGGCAAATTCATACGCCGGCACCGGGCGGCGGTGGCGGCCGGCACGGCCGGCGTGCTGGCCCTGGCCGCGCTGACAACACTCAGCGTCGCTCAGGCCTGGCGCGCCGAGCGGGCCGAGAAACTGGCGCTGCAGCGCAGTGCCGAAGCCGATGAGCTGCTCGGTTATATGCTCGGTGAGTTTGCCGACAAATTGCGGCCGATCGGCCGCATGGAGCTGCTCAATGATGTCGGCGCGAAAGCGCTGGCGCATTTGAAGCTCGCGAACGCGGTCGAGGCCACCGAGGCGGCCGGCCCCATCATGACCCCGAACAGCATCTTGCAGCGCGCTAAAGCGCTGACGGTGCTGGGCGAGGTCAGCGTCAACAAACGCGAGCTGGACGCCGCAGTCGAGCCGCTGCAGGCCGCCCGCAAGCTGCTGGCAGACGCGAGCCCCGAGCCCGCCTTGGCCAATGACTGGCGCAAAGCGCAGGGCACGGCCGCGTTTTGGCTCGGTCATGTGTATTTCACCAAGCGGCAATTGGCGCCGGCCAAGCTGGCCTGGGAAGACTATCGCCTGGGCAGCGAGGCTTGGCTGCGGGATGCGCCGGGCCAGTTTGAGCCCTTGCGCGAGCTGGCGTACGCACTGACCAATTTGGGCGTTCTGGCACTTGAGCGCGGTGAAATCAGCAGCGCGGTTGAGCAGCTTCAGAGTTCGCAAGCGCTGAAGCAACAGGCTGTAGTCCTGATGCCGCAGGACCTGTCTTTGCGAGGCGACATTGCCGAAGGCTTCAGTTGGTTAGGTTCGGCCTTGGTGATGCAGGGAGAATTCCTGGCCGGCAAGCGCAGCTTTGAAACCGGCCTCGAACAGATCCTCAAGGCCAGGTCGCTGGCGCCGCACGACCTCGACTGGATCGAGCGCGAGGCTACGATGCGTATTCATCTGGGCAAGGTTTTGCTTCGGCTGAAGGAAAACAGGCTGGCTGTGGCGACATTGCAGCAAGCGCAAAGCCTACTCCAGGACTTGTTGCAAGCAGAGCCCGCACGGCGCACATGGCGACAGGCCTTGATGCGTACAAAGCTGACTCTGGCGGAGGCGTCTCCCGCCAACGCTGAAGCGTCTTTGGCCAAGGCATCTGTCGAGCAATTGCTGGCGATGGATCAGGGCACCGGCGCCGCGAGCAGTTTGCGGCGCCTACCGCTGCGCACCCAGGCCAGCCTCGCCTGGGCCAAAAACTTGCAAGCGCAAGAGCAGGGTGAGGAGGCCCAAGCCTTGCTGACCAACTTGCTGCCAAGCTTTGCCCAAGCGCTGAGCAAGCAGCCCGAAGATCTACTCTTTCACGTCTACCAGGCCAGACTGCGCCTGGGCCTGGCCGAGCTGGCCAAGCAGCGCCGGGACGAGGCAGCGGCACATGCGCAATGCGTCACGCTAATTGACGAACTACAAGGACAGCGCCGGCTTTTGCAGCTTCATTACGAGATCACCGAGGTCTGGGTTCAAGCACATTCCTGCCTGGGTCGCCAGGAGGCCGTGCAGGCGCAGCAGGATTGGTTGCGCAGCAAGCTCGGCACCTGAAAACCTGTCTTCTACTTGCTGATTGAACACAACACAGACCTCCACCGAGGAAGGGATAACGCACACCATGGCCAGCACCACCTACTACGTCAAAGCCTCACTCGACGCCGCGCAAAAATTCGCCGTCTGCCAATATTTCAAGAACGCGGACGGCACCGACCCGGTGCCCGAGGGCGAGGCCTTGACCATTTCCAAGACCGCGCCCAGCTGCACCGTCAACCTGATCCAGTCGCCCGAGCTGCTGCTGATCGGCGTGGTCTACAAGACCTTGGGCAATGAGCCGGTTTTGACCGCCGGCAACTTTCAGCCCGCCAGCAATGACAACAGCGTCGAAGTCCGGATGCCAACCGACAAAGTCGTCACCAAGGGCGTGGTGCTGATGTTCTCCAACAGCGGCGGCGCGGTGGAGTGCCTCTACCCCAGCGACGACCCAGAAATCAGGAACAACGGCGACTGAACTCTCTCGCAGACATCACCCACTTCAAGCGGTGATGCCTCAGTTCATCAAGACCGTCTCTTCCCCCCCGGCACCGCCAGAACCACGCCGCTGAGCACCTGCTCGATGCTCTCGGACCAAGCGCGAGCGATCTTGAGGCAGCCGCTGTGGTTGAGGTGGATCTCGTTATGCCAGTCACCGCTGCTGCCGCTGCTGCCGGCGGTCGCCGGCGCCAAGGGCACGGCGGTCGAGTCGAACACATGCAGACCCGGGAATTGCTCCTTGTCAGCCGCCATGCTTTTCAGCAGCAGCGCCAGGTGGAACACCATCAAGCGGCTGACCGCCGCCCAGTCGGCGCTCGGCAAGGCGCAGGCCTTCAAGGCCGGGTACAGCCAGGGGCCGGACGCGCCCAACTCCGAGTTGGCATTGGCTTCAGCGCCAGCAGGACGGGGCATGGGTACCGCATAGCAATGCATGAAGACCGGCTTGCCACTTGATGGCCCCTGGTCGCGCAGCGTCAGCAGATGGCGCACATTGGTGCGCAGATACTCGCTGTAGGTAGCCCAGCCGGGCTCCGAGAAATAACGCGCTACGCCGGCTGACGGCGGGCCCCACTCGGTCTGGCGGCGCAGCAGACGCAGGTGCAGCGGCACGTCGGCGCCGTCGGGCGTGTGGGCCGGGGTTTGCGCGGCGGAGATCAGGTCATTGCCGCCAACCGAGAGCAGCACACCGTCCCACACCGGGGCGTCCGGGCTGCTGAGCAAGCGCACAAAGTCGGGCGCCGATTCCAGGTCCACCATATGGCTGAGCGCCTCGCCCGAGCCGGCGCAGTTGACCGCGCAGGTGGGCTGCTTGAAGTACATCTCTTGCAGCAGATTGGCGTGCGCATCAAGCTTGGCGGTGGCAGTGGAGAACCAGGAGTCGCCTTGCGCCAGCAAACGCCAGCGGTAGATAGCCAAATCGGGCGCCGAGGCGGAGGACGTGTTGAGGTCCTTCGGGGTAAAGCAGGCCAAATGATCCAAGAGAAGGCACTCCAGTGTTCAGCGTGGCGAAAAATTCGAGTTTTCGATACGAGTTTTCGAACCGGTGCGTGCGCACTGCGCAGCGCAGGCGTAGCTTAGGCGATTGGATGGACATTTTTGCCGAATTTGCCATGCTATAAACCCTTAGGGACCCTCTGCAAAACCCACGTGGGCCGCGGCGGGATCTTTGCGGGATGCTGGCCAAGGCACGGACCGCCGCCCAGACTCGTGTCTGGGCAAGGGTCGCAACGCCGGCCAGCGCCCGCAAAGGCCCGCCCCGACGGGTTTGTGAGATAACAGGCCCCCTCGGTCGTTGCAGTACTCGGCAGTCGGGCATAGAGCCCGACCTTCGCACTGCGCCTACGAGTCGGCCTGTTCTCTCGCAAACGCGACCCACGTGGGTTTTGCAGAGGGTCCTTAGCTTGCCTGGAAGTTTGGGCCTATGCGCCACCCCCTCCCGCCTCCCCCCTCCCGATTGGCCTATGCCAGCGCGGGCTTTGGGTCTTTGGCTTAGGTCGACAGGGTGCTGGCGGCGCCGGCGCGGCGATGAGTCGCCAAGCGGCGCTACCATTCACGCCAGATTGATCCAGCGAAGGCGCATCATGAGCAAGCACAAGAACGACAGCGACAAAAGCGTCTATGACTTCCAGGCCATGTCGATCGACGGCAAACCGGCCGACCTGGCCAGCCAACGCGGCCGGGTTTTATTGATCGTCAACACCGCCAGCGCCTGCGGCTTCACGCCACAGTTCAAGGGCCTGGAAAAGCTCTGGGAAGACTATGCGGCGCGTGGCCTGGTGGTGGTGGGCTTCCCGAGCAATGAGTTCGGCGGGCAGGACCCGGGCGCGAATGAAGAGATCGCCTCATTCTGCGAGCTCAACTACGGCGTGTCATTCCCGATGATGGCCAAGGTCAAGGTCAATGGCGCCGACGCGCATCCGCTGTGGCAATGGCTGCAGGCCGAGAAGCCCGGCATCCTCGGCCTCAAAGCAATCAAATGGAACTTCACCAAATTCCTGATTGGCCGGCATGGCCAGGTGCTCAAGCGCTATTCGCCGAATGACACGCCGGAGTCTATGCGTGAAGATATTGAGGCGGCCTTGCTGGAGGACTAGCCGGCCCTAATCAGCAGTTTGCGCGGCAGCCAAACGCCGGCGAATGCGAGACAACGCCACATTCGTCAGGCCCAGATAGCTGGCCACATCCTTGAGCTTGAGGCGCTGTGCCAGCGCCGGCTCATCGCGCAAAAAACTCAGGTAGCGAGCGCTCGCATCCAGCATCAACCATTGTTGCTGGCGCTCGGTCAAGCGGCGCACTTGCACCGCCAGGGCCTGCCAGAGCAGCTCGCCAATGCCAGGCCAAGCGGCCTGCCAGGCTTGCAGCTCGGCATGCGTCAAGACCACCAGCTGACTGCGCTCCAGCGCTTGCAGCGTATAGGGGCTGGCCTGCTCGGCGCCGGGCAGGCCCAGCCATTGCAGCTCGGGGTAGAAGGCATGAATGCGCTCGCGCCCGTTGGCATCCAGAAAATGCCCGCTCACCAGGCCAGCCTCCACCAACCAAAGCGCCGGCGCGACCTCGCCCGCGCGCAGCAAGCAGTCACCGCGTTTGAGCTGGCGACGCGGCAGGGCCTGCCAGCGCTGCAGGCGTTTGGGGGCGGCTTGCAAAAAGCCAAGCAATTCGGGGCCGCAGGCGGGGCAGCCTGAATCGGGCTTACGCAAAATTGCTCCAGCTAGGCATGACGCCGCAGACAGTACAGCTTGTACGACAAGGCGTCGGAACGACGCTGGGGCGGTTCTGCGTCAGTCTTTGTGAATTCATGAACCGAGGTTAATGCATGAGTGGACATTTGCTCCGAGGATGCGTGCTCGCCACACCCTCACTTGCACGCACAACTCATGCACAGCACGCACTCTCGCCGCCTGAACTGGCCCCATTTGCTGATACTTTTTGCACTCTGGCCCTATGCCGCCTTGAGCGCCGAGGCCGGCTGGTCGGCCGACACCGTGCTGGGCTTGGGCACGCTGGGAGCTTTGCTTTGGTTGATGCTGTGGGAGCGGCTGCTGCCGCAGCGGCCGCAGTGGCAGGCGCGGCCGGCCGAGCTGGGCCGTGACGGCTTCTTTCTCGGCCTGAATGCAGCAGCAGACGCCTTGGCTGGCGTCGTACTGACGGGTCTGGCCATCTATTTGGCCAGCGTCTACGGCGAGCATCATTGGGCGGCCGGGCTGCCGCCTGTTGTTGCCCTGCCCTTGGCCATCATGCTCGGGGAGCTGGGCCCCTACGCCATGCACCGCCTGGCCCACCGCCGACCTTGGGCCTGGCGCTTTCATGAATTGCATCACCGCCCGCCCAAGCTGAACACTGCCAACAGCGTGCTGGCCCATCCGGTCAATGTGATCTGGAACAAGCTGACGCGGGTCTTGCCTTGGCTGCTGCTCGGCTTTGACCCCGAGGTGATGCTGTGGGCGGCGCTGTTCCTGCAGGTGCAGGGTATCGCCGTGCATGCCAATATCCGCGGCGGCTTGGGCGCTTTGGACTGGCTGATCGGCAGCGCGGAGCTGCATCGCTGGCATCACAGCGTGATCGAGGCCGAGGCGCGCAACTACGGCACCGCAATTCCGCTATGGGATCAGCTCTTCGGCACCTTTATTCGACGCCCCGGTGCCGAGCCGCGCCTGCTGGGCCTGTTTGGCGGCACAGCCAGCGAGAGCCTCAGCGGGCAGCGGGACTTTGTTTGACCCAGAGGCTGCCGTAGGTGCAGCGCAACTCGCCGTGCGCTTGCGCCTGGCCCAGCAGTTGATTGACGGTCTGGCGCGACAGATTGGCCATCGCCGCCAACTCAGCCTGGCTGGCTTTGACGCCCAGCCAGCCTTCGGCATCGGGAAGACCTCGGCCGCGCTCGCGCGTCAGCTGCGCCAGGGCGAGCTGGAGGCGCTCGGCCGCCGAGCGATGACGCGAAGCCTCCAACAAGCGCAAGGTGCCGTCATAGCGCTGAGCAAATTCGGCCAAGAGCGCACGCGCGAAGCCGGGCACCCGGTCCATCAGCAACTCATAAGCAGCCGGGCCAAACACCAGCAGCTGAGTCGGCTGGCGCGCCACCGCCTCATAACTGCTGGCTTGGGCCGCAGCAAAGGCAGCCAGCCCGAACAGGCGTGGCGGCTGCACATACTCCAGCACCGAGACCTCCCCGCCCAGGCCACTGAAGCGGGCTTCAATTTCGCCACTGATGACGGCGTAGAACGCCTGCGTAGCCTGGCCTTGCAGGAACAAGCTGCGACCCCGCGCCAGCTTGCGCGTGCCGACCAAGCTGGCCAAAGCACACAGCTCCGGCGCGGGCAGCGCCAGAGCCGGAAAATTGCTGTGCAGCAAAGCGCTCAGATCGTCTTTCAACATGGCAGCTGTACTTTCGCCGGAGTTTGTCGGGCACCCGACATTTTGCCGCAGGCCTTGTTGCCACACTGGCGCTATGGACCCACAAACAAAAGCCGGCTTGGCCGAGCAGTTTCGCCACTTCGCCGCCATAGAGTGCCCGCAAGACCCGCTCTATCGTGCGATCTGCCGGACGGTGGCCGACACACCCGAGCTGCTGGCGATGCTGCAACACGCACCGCCCACACAGGCCCGGCCGAATCTGCTGCTGGCGGCACTGCATGAGCGGGTGTTGGCGGGCGTCCGCCATGCCCTCGCTGACTACTACCCCAGCGTAGGCGGCACGCGCCTGCCGGACGAAGATCTGCCTGCCTTGCTGCTGGACTTTGCCCGCCGCCAAGCCGCCGAGCTGAGCGCTCATTTGCAAACACGGGCCACACAGACCAATGAGGTCGGCCGCTGCGCCGTGCTCTGGCCGGCCCTGCAGCAGGTCGCCCATCTGAGCGGCGCGCAAGAGCTGGCCCTGTTCGATCTGGGCTGCAGCGCCGGACTGAACCTCGGTGTGGACGCCTATCACTACCGCTATCTTCAAGACGGTGGCGGCTTCAGCCTCGGCGCGCCAAGCCAGCCTCAGCGGCCCTCAATCGATTGCCGCTGGCTGGGCGAGTTAGCGCCGCCGCCGAGCAGCCGCTGGCAGCTGACCCATCGCCTAGGCGCTGACCCGGCGCCGATCGATCTCGATGACGATGCGGCCACACGCTGGTTGGCCGCCTGCCTGTGGCCGCATGACCGGGTGCGAGCGCAACGCCTGCAGCAGGCGATCAAGCTGGCGCGCAACGCAAGACACGAAATTCGCCAGGCCGCCGACTGCCTGGCGCTGCTGGAAACCTGGTTGAAGCAATTGCCGCCTCAGGTTCAGCCGGTGCTGTTCAACAGCTGGGTGCTGGCCTACTTCGGGCCCGCCGCATTGGCTGATTTTCAACTACGGGTGGCGCACTTGCAGCAAGAGCATGGGCTGATCTGGCTCAGCGCCGAAGCCCCCGCGCTGCGCCCAAGTGGCCTGCCGCTGCCGCCCTTGGCCAGCGGCGCCAGCGCCTCGACCTTGTGGACCTTGCAATGGACCGCGCAGGGGGAGCAAAGCCAGCTCGCCTTGGCCTGGTCACACCCGCATGGCGCTTGGCTGCAGTGGCTGATTTGAAACGAAAGCGATATTGAGCCTTGCTTGCTTTGCGGCATGATGCACGGTCGGCAACGCAAAACAGGTCGGTCGGATGAATCGAGATCGGGAGGCGGCGCAGCAGCAAGAGCAGCAGCAAGAGCAGCAGCAAGATGACGACCCGCGCCGAAGCCGATTCGCCGCCCTGCTGAGGCGTGCCCAGGCCAGCGCCGACGCGACGCTTGCACGCGGCCTCTTGTGGCGGCTGAGCCTGGCGCTGCTGCTCAGCATCGGTCTGCTGGCGTGGCTGGTGCATGGGGTGAGCAGCCGCGAGCTGCGCGCCAAATCGCTGGAAGAGCTGCGCTTGGGCGTGGCCGAGCGAGCCCGCGCGGGCGGTGCGGACTTCGCCATCGCGCAGGCCAATACCGAGATGCTGCGCGACGAATACCTGCGCCGCCTGGCCGCACCCAAACCAAAAGACTGGCAGGCACAGTTTTCAAAATGGTTCGCCCGCTGGCCCGATCAGCTGCTGCGGGTGCGCCCCGAGCTGGATGATCACCGCCGCCTGCCGAGCGTCTATCTGCGCCCCCAGGTAGCGCTGGACGATGCCGTGATGTGGCAGACCCAAGTGGCTTTCGGCCTGCTGCGCGAATGGGGGCCGCCGATGACGGCACGCTACTACTCGGCCTATTTCGATCTGCCGGCCAAGGGCCTGATCATGTTCTCGCCCTCGGTCAACTGGGGCGCCGAAGCCAACGCGCAAAGCAATAACTTCGACTATCCGCCGGTGGCGGGTGCGGCGCCCGACAAGAACCCGCGGCGCCGCAATCAGTGGACGCCGGTCTATTACGACGACAAGGCGCGCATCTATATGGTGTCGACAGTGACGCCGATCGACTACGACGGCGAATGGATCGCCTGCGTCTCGCAAGATGTGGCGGTAGACAGCCTGCTCAAGCGCACGCTCGGCGAGGCCTTGCCGGGCAGCTACAACATGCTCATCAGCAAAGACAGGCATTTGATCGCCCACCCGAATCTGAGCGCCAAGATCGAAGCGGCGCAGGGCAATCTCGCCCTGGCAAGCTTGAGCGACCCTTTGCTCAATGAGATCGCCGACCTCAGCCTGCCCGCGCCCGGCGAGGCCATCGTCAGCGCCAGCCGCGACGGCCGCCATATGCTGGCGCTGGCCCGCATCCCCGGCCCGGACTGGCTGTTCGTCTCCGTCTACCCGACGGCGCTGCTGGCGGCCGAGGCCGACAAAATTGCCGCCAATATCTTGCTGGCGGGCGCGGTGGTCTGGCTGGTCTTGATGAGCTTGCTGGGCTGGATCGTGCGGCGCCAGATCAGCCGCCCCATCACGGCGCTGCAAAGCGCGGTGCGAGGTGTGGCAGATGGCCGCTTCGACATCACCCTGCCCATACAGCGTGCCGACGAGCTCGGCCAGCTCGGCAATGCCTTCATACAAATGGGCGAAGAGTTGGGCCGACGGGAAATGCGCCTCAGAGACGATGCCCGCGAGCTGGAGCGAGGCCGCGCCCTGCTTGAAACAAGAGTGCAAGAGCGCACCGCGGCGCTGCACGCCAGCACTACCGAGTTGTCGGAAACCCTGTTCAATCTGAGCCAGACCCAGAGCAGCCTGATGCGGGCCGAACGGCTGGCCAGCCTGGGCCGCCTGGTGGCCGGCGTCGCGCATGAAATGGGCACCCCGGTCGGCAATGCGAGGCTGGCCTCCAGCACCTTGAGTGCCGAAGCCGACGCCATGGAGTCAGCGCTGAAGCGCGGCATGCGCCGCTCGGAGCTGGATGGCTTCGTCAAGCGCGTCGGCACTGGCGCGCATATCTTGCAGGCCAATATCGAACGGGTCAGCGAGCTGCTGCTGAGCTTCAAGCAGGTGGCGGTAGACAGCAGCAGCGCGCAACGGCGCCACTTTGAGCTGGCACAACTGGTGCAGCAGATCTTGCTGAGCATGGCGCCGAGCATCAAGCGCATGCCGGTGGAGGTCTTGGTCGATATACCGGCGGGCCTGGAGATGGACAGTTATCCCGGCGCATTGGGTCAGGTCTTGACCAATCTGATTGCCAACGCCTTGGTACACGGACTCGAAGGCCGCGAGCACGGGCGCATCGAGATTCGCGCCAAGCGGATCGGCGACGCAGGCGGGCAGGCCGAAATGGTGCGGCTGTGTGTCAGCGACGATGGGGTTGGCATCCCCGCCGACATACAGGCGCGCGTGTTCGACCCATTTTTCACCACCCGCATGGGCCGCGGCGGCACCGGGTTGGGGCTCAACATCAGCCACAACCTGGTCAGCAATGTGCTGTGCGGCACGCTCAGCTTGCAAAGCATCAACAGCTTTAGCCAGGGCAATAAGGAGAGCGGCGGCACCCGTTTCGTGATCGAGCTGCCGCTGGTGGCGCCCAGCGGCGCGGTCGGCGATACGATCTTGCTGCCGGATCTCTAAAAGCGCGCTGGGCTAAGCCGCAAACTCAGCGCATTGCCAATGTCATCAACGGCGCCTCGCCGTCTTCGTTGGCCGGCTTGAAGCTGATCTCGAAGGCATAGAGCTGATTGGCGCCGCTGCTGTCGGCACAGCTCAGCTTTTTAACGGTGCGCCGGATCGGTTCGCGATATTCGCTCGGGCCGCCACGCGCGGCCACCGAATTGATCTGATCGCCTTGCACGCGGAACTCGACCTTGACGACGCCGGTGGCCTGGTGGCGATCAAAGGTCTTGGTCAATGCGCTCTTCATTTCCTGCGCGATGCCGGGGCAGGCGGCCCGCACATCAAAGCGAGCAATATCGGCGGCCTTCTGGCCGGCCACTTCAACGCGCTGCATCTCGACAGGCGCGTTCGACGCAGCCATGGCAGTGCCAAAAGTCATGGAAATGGCCAACAAAATCGAGGCCTTGATGGATGACGTGCGGTTCATGAGTTACTCCTTGTTTTCATCGGGGCTAGACGCGACCGTCTGCGCTCTTTTGTTGGCGTCAAACAGCTGCTGATCTGGGTTCAGAATAGTGGCCCGGACGAGCACTTCCCAGGGCCAAACGACAGAGCTCGGTTTTGGCGGTTTGGAAAGCGGAAAACAGCGATGAACTGCGGGTTAATGCTGAGCGGGAGCCTGATCAGTTGATCGAAATAGGACCCGCCCGCTGGCTTGAGAGCCAGCCCTGAGGGCTGCAGCCCAACTACCAGCGCGAGGTGTAGGGCTTGGGGTCCGCGCCGGGCGCGCTCATCAGCATGCCGCCGGGTGTGCTGACCACTTCCAGCAAGGCGGCGGTCTCGGCATCGGCATTGCCGCTGTAGTCGGCCGGCCGGTACTTCATCTGGAAGGTGGCGATCACGCTCTTGGTCTGCGCGTCCATGACGCCGCTGCGCGCAATCTGATAGCCAACGCGCGCCAAGCGCTCCTGATACCAAGTGGCGTCGGGCACAAAGACCTCCAGCAAGGCTTGCTTGTTAGCCACCTGGGCGGCATCCGGCCAGGGGATCAGCCCTTCATCGGCCAGGCGCTTCCAGGGGAAGGCAGGACCGGGGTCTTGCTTGCGGCCGGGCGCGATATCGGCATGGCCGATGATGCGGTCCGGGCGGATCTGATGGCGCGCGACGATGTCCTTGATCAGCAGGATCAGCTGGTCCATCTGGGCGGGCGGATAGGCCGCATAGCTGCGACCAAATGGCCCATCGGTGTAGCCGGCGTTGACGATTTCGATGCCGATAGACGAGGCGTTCAGATTCTGATTGCCGGCCCAGAAGCTTTGGCCGGCATGCCAGGAACGGCGGTTTTCATCGACCAATTGGTAGCTGATGGCGGGCTCGTCGCGCAACAGATAGTGGGCGCTGACTTGCCCTCCGGTGCTCAAGACCTTCAAGGACTTTTCCCAATCCAGCGCGGTGTAGTGCAGGATCAAGAACATGGCCCGGCTGTCCTGTGCGCTTGATGTGTAGCTGCGATCAATCTTGGGGCCGCTGGGCACGGTGCTACAGGCGCTGAGCAAGACAGCGCCGGCGGCGCAGAGCAGGGTTTTGGAAAGCTTCATCATCATCATCGGGCGCTATTGAGTTCAGGACTTGCAGGCAGAGGCAGAGGAATTGCGCTGGATTGTCCCAGGCGCGCAGCGCGCCTTGGTCCTTCAAGCCCGGTTCGGCTCAAGGCCGAAGCGACCAGCCCGGTCAATCCATTCATTGCCTTGGCCGGCAATATCAGTTGCGCGCCGGTCAAGCGCAATTCCCAGCGCTCGCCATAGAGCAGCCAGACCGCGTGGCGCTGGCCAGGCGTCAGCTGCAGCGTCATGCCTTGCTCTCCAGACTGGGTAAAACGCAGCTCGGGCAGCGCGCTGGCTTGCGGCTCAGCGCCGCCCAGCCAAGGCGTCGCCGGCACCAAGGCCGCTTCGGCATAAGGCCCGGCGATCAAAGCATCGGCCAGGCCGCGGCGGTTTTGCAGCAAGGCAACCATGCTGAAGTGGGCATGGCCGCTGCCGGGCCGGCGTTGACGCAAGAGTTCCACCTGCTGCAGGATTTCGTCCACCGGCCAACTGTCGGCCTTGTCGGTGATCTTGCTGCTGAATAGGCCGGGCCAGATATGTCGCCGCTGCGGGTTCTGCGCATGCCAAGCCTCCAGCAGAACGCCGAAGGCCTGCGGCTTTTGCGCGATCGGCCAATAGAGCTGCGGCACCAGATAGTCCAGCCAGCCCTCGCTCAACCAGCGCTCCACATCGGCATAGAGCTTGTCATACTGGCTGAAACCGGCAATGCCGGGCGGGCGCAGCGCCGGCTTGGGCAGGCCGAAAGGGCTGATGCCAAAGCGCACGCCGGGCTTGCTCGCGCGCACCAGCTCGGCAATCCCTTGCACCAGCTGGTCCACATTCTGGCGCCGCCAATCGGCCCGCTGCAACTGCCCGCCGCCCTGGGTGTAGCGCGCCCAGGGCGGTTCGTCGGGGAAATCGATCTCCTGCTTGCCGAGCGGGTCAAGGACCGGATAAGGGTAGAAATAATCGTCGATATGAACGGCGTCAATGTCATAGCGCTGCAAGACATCGGCAATCAGCGCCAGGGTGTGCGCGGCGGCGGCGGGCTCGCCGGGGTCTATCCACTGCTGGTCGCCGTATTGCTTGACCCAGCTCGGCTGGCTGCGGCTCAGGTGCAGCGGGGCGGCTGGCGACTTGGCGGCACTCTGCCTCGCCCGGAAGGGGTTGAACCAGGCGTGCAACTCAAGGCCGCGCCGGTGCGCCTCGCTGACCCACAGCGCCAGCGGGTCATAAAACGGCTCCGGCGCCTGGCCCTGCGTGCCGCTCAGATACTCGCTCCAGGGCTCCAGCGCCGAGGGGAAGATCGCATCCGCGCTGCTGCGCACCTGCAAAATGATGGCGTTGAGCTTGAGCTCGCAAGCGCGGTCCAACAAGGCCAGCACTTCCGCCTGCTGCTCGGCGCTGCTCAAACCCTTGCGGCTGGGCCAATCGATATTGGCCACCGTCGCCACCCAGGCGGCGCGGAATTCACGCGGCGCGGTCGGAGCCAGGGTCGCCAATTCCGGCGCCGGCAGGAGTTCTGGGCCGGCCTGCTGCTTCACGGAGGGCAAAGGCGCGCAGGCCGCCAGTCCCGCACTGGCCAGCAGCAAGGAGCGGCGCTGCAAACTCATTCGTCCTGCTCCGTCTTCTTGCCAAAGTCGGCCGGGATCTTGATCAAGGCGGCAAAGCCAAAGGAAGGCAGCGTCGCCACCATCACCCAGGCAAAGAACAGCAGATAGCCAAGTTGCTGCTGCAACCAGCCACTCCACATGCCGGGAATCATCATGCCCAGCGCCATGAAGCCGGTGCAGATTGCATAGTGGGCGGTCTTGTTCGGGCCATCTGCGACCAAAATCATGAACATCAGATAGGCGGTGAAACCCAGACCATAACCAAACTGTTCGACGGCCAAGGCCGAGCTGATGACAAGCAAGTTGTGCGGCATGCTGACGGCCATCAGCAAGAACATGACGTTGGGCACATGCATGGCCAAGATCAGCGGCCACAGCGCTCGCTTCAGACCGACACGCGAGATCACCCAGCCGCCCACCAAGCCGCCCAGCGTCAGCGCAATCAGGCCGACCGTGCCATAGGCAATGCCGACCTGTTTGGTCGACAGGCCCAGGCCGCCGGCCGTGACGGGGTCGAGCAAGAAAGGCGTGGCCAGCTTGAGCAACTGCGCCTCGGGGAAGCGGTAAAGCAGCAAGAAGCCAATGATGATGCCTATGCCGGGCTTGCGGAAAAACTCGGCAAAGACGGCGACGGCGTCGCGCCACAAGTCATTGCCACTGCGCCGGCTCGCGCCGCTCACATCGCTGGCCGGGCGCGGCAGCACCCACTGGTGATAGCCGCCCAGCAGCACAAAAATCGCCGCCAACAAGAAGAACACCAGCGACCAGGCCCGCGTCATGCTGCCCGTGCGCTCCTGCAACTCGCCGGCCAGATAGACCAGACCGCCCTGGCCGCCAATATTGGCCAGGCGGTAAAAGGTCGAGCGCACGCCGACAAAAGCGGACTGGCTGCGCTGATTCAGCGCCAACATATAGAAGCCGTCCGCCGCGATGTCATGCGAAGCCGAAGCAAAGGCCATCAGCCAGAACACCGCCAGCGTCATCTGCACGCCGCGCGAGCTGGGGATGCTCAAGGCCACCAGCGCCAGCGCCGCGCCGATGACAAATTGCAGCGCAACGATCCAGCCGCGCTTGACACCCAGCAACTCGATCAGCGGCGACCACAGCGGCTTGATCACCCAGGGCAGATAGAGCCAGCTCGTGTACAGCGCAATCTCGGTGTTAGACAGGCCGAGGTTTTTGTACATGATGACCGACAGCGTCATCACCACCACATAGGGCAGGCCTTGGCCAAAGTAGAGCGTCGGTATCCAGGCCCAGGGCCGGCGGTCGGATTTCAATGTGCGTTGTTCTGGCATGGGCTGCACTTTAGCTTGGCGCCCTTGTTTGAGATTTTTTTGCAAGCCGCGTAAGGAAAACGCGCAGCAGCGCGACCCAGATGGGTACGCAATGGAGCATCTAGCGCCAAGCGTGCAGATCCAAGTCACCTTTTCCCCACCCCTCAATCATTGACTCTTCTGGAGAACCCTATGCAAGCAACTATCACAGCCGGCCTGAGCATCGCCGCAACCGCCGCAGCCCTGTTCGCCACCGCCGGCGTCACCACCGTCGCCCACGCTGCCGATGCAGGCATGGTCAAGTGCGCGGGCCTGAACAGCTGCAAAGGCACGTCCGACTGCAAGACCGCCAAGAGCGAATGCAAGGGCCACAATAGCTGCAAGGGCCAGGGCTGGAACAGCAAGAAGACGGCCGAAGAATGCACCAAGGCCGGCGGCAAGGTCGTCTAAGACTGCAAGCCGGGCAGGCGGCCATCCGCCGCTTGCCTCCTTTTGGAATCTGGAGCAATCAATGCGAACTGGCCCCTTGCAGGGTTTCGGCCTCGGCCTCAGGACCGAGCACTATGCTGACTTCTCCAAGCCGGACGCGCCGCTGCAGTCTGCGCTCAAGCCCGATTGGCTGGAGATCATCTCCGAAAACTATATGGTGCCGGGCGGCAAGCCTTTGCACCATCTGGACCGCATCCGGCGCGATTACCCCATGGTGATGCACGGCGTGTCTCTGTCCATTGGCAGCACCGACCCTTTGAATCTGGGCTATCTGCGCGAGCTCAAAAGCCTGGCTGCGCGTGTCGAGCCGGCCTGGATTTCCGATCATCTGTGCTGGACCGGTGTTGACCACCGCAACCTGCACGATCTCTTGCCCATGCCCTATACCGAAGCGGCCCTGCAGCACCTGTGCCCGCGTATCGCGCAGGTGCAAGAGCTGCTGCAGCGCCCGCTGGTGCTGGAGAACGTGTCCAGCTATGTGCGCTTCGCCGCTGACGAGATGAGCGAGGCCGAGTTTGTGGCCGAGTTGTTGCGCCGCAGCGGCGCCAAGCTGCTGCTGGACCTCAACAACGTCTATGTCTCCAGCCGCAACCATGGCTTTGATGCGCGCGCCTATATCGACCTGATGCCGGCCGACCAAGTGGTGCAAATCCATCTGGCCGGCCATGAGGATCGCGGCGATATCCTCGTTGACACGCATGACCACCCGGTCTGCGATGCGGTTTGGCAGCTCTATTGCTACACGCTGCTGCGCATCGGTGAGCGGCCGACCATGATTGAACGCGATGACAGGATCCCGCCCCTGATGGATCTATTGCAGGAGCTGGATCAAGCGAGGCAACTCGCCCGCACCGTATGCCGCAAGCAGCGACAAGAAGCTGCAGCCAAGGCGGTGCCGGCATGAACGCGGCCTTGCGCTCCCAGCAGCAGGCCTTGCAAGCCTCGATCAGTGAGCGCAGCGCTGTGCAGCCGCAGCTTTTGCAAGGACCTGGCCGCCTCGGCCTGTCGGTCTACCAAGAGGCCTACAGCTCCCGCCTGCTGGCCGCGCTGCGCGATAACTTCACCGTCTTGCAACGCGCACTCGGCGATGCCGACTTCGATGCCTTGGGTCTGGCCTATATCCAGGCGCGGCCCTCTTTGCTGCCTTCGATACGCTGGTTCGGCAGCGGCCTGGCCGACTTCATGGCGAATGACTTTGCGGCCGAGCTGACCCATCCTTGCATGGTCGACTTTGCCCGTATGGACTGGGCGCTGCGGGCCGCTTTTGACAGCGCGGATGCGCCGGTCTTGCGATTCGAGCAGTTGGCAGCCCTGGCGGCCGAGGACTGGCCCGCCCTGGTTTTCCGCCTGCATCCCAGCGTGCATTTGTTGAGCTTGAGCTGGGCCATAGAGCCAGCCTGGAGCGCCTTGCGCGCCCATGAGCCGGAATCCTCAGAGCCAGACCCAGATCTGCCCGAACCGGCCCGGCTCGATCATTTATTGCTGGTCTGGCGCGCTGAGCTGGAGACGCAATGGCGCTCGCTTGAGCCGCTGGAGGCGCAACTCTTACAGGCCGTGGCGCGCGGCGAGGACTTCGAGACGATTTGCCAGCTGGCCGCGCAAACGGCTGGCGCAGACCAAGCGGCTGCCACCGTCGTGCAGGCGCTGCAGGGCTGGCTGGCCAGCGGCCTGCTGAGCGAAGTTCAAAGCCGGGCGTCGTAGCTGGCGTTTTGGCTGGCAATGCGCCTCGCCACGATCTCGGCGTGACGGTTCAGGGTTGAGGCCACGGTGCCGGTCTGGCTCAGCTGCCACCGAAAGGTCAGCTCACAAGTCTGCACCGGGGAGGTATTGGGGCTGTTGGGGTTGAAGTTGACGCTGGCCCGGTTCAAGGCCGCATCCAGATCCAAGGTGCCGATTCGGTAGTTGCTGCCCTCGGACGCGACCCCCAGCGGCTCACCCTTGCTGTCGAAGCTGCTGCCGTCGGCGCGCTTGCAAGCCATGTTTACGCCCAAGCCCATGCGGTCGGAATAAGGCTGGCTCAGCTGCACCACGAATTTCCCCGCGGAGCGGGCAATCATCGGCGTACCGCTGGGCGCCACCACGCTGAAGGCCTTGGGCATGGTGACCGTGCTGCCGTGCAGCTCGCTGCCACGCACAAAGTTGGCGGTCACTATCGGTTGCTCGCTGGTGTCAGCCAAGAACACGCTGTAGTTCGTCCGTTTACCGTCTTCGTCCACCAGATCGCGGCGCTGACCGCCCACACTGGCCGACATATGGTCGTTGCCACTGGGATGCACGACGGTCAGCAAATTAGCGCTGTAACCGAGTCGCCCCTCGACCTTGACCTGGCCGTTTTCCTGCGTGACCGTGAATTTCGGGCTGATGTCGTCCAGCTTCAGCGTGTCGGACAGTTTGCAGTTGGTCACGGCGCAGGTCACGTCGTCGACGATGGCCTCGACGATGCTGCCACCACAGGCGCTGAGCAAGAGCGTGCTCAGCAGGGCTGCGGCGCTGATGCCGCCATAAAGCTTGATCGAAACCGTCTCGCTGCCTTGTGAATCTGTTGAATTCTGCTGATTCATGCTGTCTCCCCCCTTTTTTGATTGTTGGTTCGCGGTTTTGAGGCTCTTGGCCCATGCTTAAACGCAGCAGGATTGGACTCGAAGCTCGACAAGCCCGTCAAACCCCAAAAAGGAGGAATCAGATGGCGCCACCCCGAGGGGCGCGACACGCTACTTTTTTCGGCAAAGCTCGCGCGGCTAAGGGTCAGCCCGTGACAAAAGTCACGATTTTTGCGGCATCATGGCGCGCCGCCGAATTCTCAAGCTCGGATCGAGCCTGGGAGCGGCATTTTTGAACTTGATGCAGAGGGAAACAATATGAAAGCTTACGGCGCAGAGTTTCTGGGTACGTTCTGGTTGGTGTTTGGTGGTTGCGGCAGTGCTGTTTTGGCAGCTGCATTCCCGGAGTTGGGCATTGGCTTCGTCGGCGTGTCGCTCGCCTTCGGTCTGACCGTGCTGACGATGGCTTATGCCGTCGGCCATATTTCTGGCGGGCATTTCAACCCGGCCGTGTCGATTGGCCTGTTCGTCGGTGGGCGCTTCCCTGCCGGCCAACTGCTGCCCTATATCGTCTCGCAAGTGCTGGGTGGCTTGGCCGCCGGCGGCGTGCTCTACCTGATCGCCAGCGGCAAAGCCGGCTTTGACGTGGCCGGCGGCTTCGCCTCGAACGGCTTCGGCGAACACTCGCCAGGCAAGTTCAATATGCAAGCCGCGCTGATCGCCGAAGTGGTGCTGACCGCCTTCTTCCTGATCATCATCTTGGGCGCCACCGACAAGCGCGCACCGGCCGGCTTCGCGCCGATCGCCATCGGCTTGGGCCTGACGCTGATCCACCTGATCAGCATCCCCGTGACCAACACCTCGGTCAACCCGGCCCGCAGCACGGCCGTGGCCATGTACGTCGGCGGTTGGGCCGTTGAGCAGCTGTGGCTGTTCTGGGTCGCGCCAATCGCCGGTGCGGTGCTGGGCGCGATTGCCTATAAGTTTGTCGGCAGCGACAACAAGCGCTGATCACGCGTTGTTCCAAATTGAAGCCGGCCTAGTGCCGGCTTTTTCACGCTTGGCCGCTGGCCGCTGGTGTTAGATTGACTGAACTCGTGGCGGCCGAACTTGGCGCTGGCCATGCAATGGAGCGAGATCATCATGCCCTTCGACCTGCCGGACCTGCTAGGCCCCTATTTGTTGCCGCTCTTGATTGCGGTGCCTTTGGCCATCGTGGTCTTCATCATCAGCAGCCGGCGCGGCGATGATGGCTCAGCCGCAACACCGGCAGTCCCAGCGCCAGCGCCTACGGCTGCTCCTGCTAGCGCGGCCACGCCTCCCGAGCCCGCCGCGCTGCTCTTGGTCGATGATTCGGCCGTGGCACGCGCCAAGCTGGGCAAGCTATTCCAGACCGCGGGCTACCAGGTCACGCTGGCCAAGGACGGTGTCGAGGCGCTGGAGCGCCTGGCCGAACAAACTTTTGCAGTCTTGATCACCGATCTGGAGATGCCCAATAAAGACGGCTTCGAGCTGATCGCCGCTGTGCAAGGGAATATGGACACCGAAGATTTACCCATCATTGCCATCACCGGCCATGACGAAATGCAGGCCCGCGTGCACCAGGTACAAGGCCTGTACGGCATCTTCAAGAAACCCTGGAACGACCGCGAGTTGCTCAAGCGCGTAGAAACGCTGG
Source organism: uncultured Roseateles sp. (assembly GCA_963510335.1). Classification (GTDB taxonomy): domain Bacteria; phylum Pseudomonadota; class Gammaproteobacteria; order Burkholderiales; family Burkholderiaceae_C; genus Paucibacter_A. The sequence continues at coordinate 236 of CAUPEV010000068.1, read as the reverse complement.
CCAGCATGCGCCCGGCGGCGCGAAAGGCCTGAGCGCCCGCGTCACTGGACGTTTGGCGCTTGACGCGGGCGGCTGGGTGGCAGCTCCGAGCCCGGAGCAGCCGTTCACCTTCAAACGATGTTGCTCCGGCCATGGCTATCGGGTGCGCGACTCCGCTCGTGTCCCCCGGCCTGCGGCCTCCTCCTTTACCTCGCTTCGCCGCACACCCGACAGCCATGGCGTTAGCTCTTTCGGCT
>CAUPEV010000067.1:0-22130 GCA_963510335.1 uncultured Roseateles sp. | reverse complement strand
TCACCGGCGAGCTGAGGCTGAATGAGCGCTGGGCCGATATGCTGGGCTATACCCTGGCGGAATTGGCGCCGGTCGATGCCAGCACCTGGGCCAACTACTGCCATCCCGATGATCTGCCCAAGGCGCGCGCCGCGCTGATGCGGCATTTCTTTGGCGAGACCGCTTTCTACGAATGCGAGCTGCGCATGCGCAGCCGTGACGGGCACTGGGTTTGGGTGCTCGCACATGGCAAGCTCTACGAGCGCACTGCCGAGGGCGAGCCACTCTGGATTGCCGGCACGCATATGGACATCAGCGCGGCCAAGGGTGCGGCCGAGTTGCTGCAGCACCAGCAATTGGTGCTGGACCGAGCCGAGCGCCTGGCCGGCCTGGGCGCCTGGGAAATCGACCTCGCCACGCAGGCTTTGACGTGGTCACCGCAAACTTATCGTTTACATGACCTTCAGCCCGACGCACCTGCCGGGCCGATCACGCAAGAGCGGGCCTTGTCCTACTTCTCGGCGCAGGACCGCGCCTTGCTGCAGGAGGCGATGCGCTTAGCAGTGGAGCGCAGCGAATCCTGGGATCTGAGTCTGCGCTTGCGGACCGAGCTGGGGCGCTTCTTGTGGGTGCGTTCGGTCGGCGAGGCCGTGTTTGATGATGCGGGCGCGGTGCGCCTGGTCGGCAGCTATCAGGATGTGACGCAGCAGCGGCTGCTTGAGGCCGAGACCAAGCGCAGCCACGCGGTTTTGCGCAGCGTGCTCGACAACCTGCCTTGCGCTTTGAGCGTGTTCGATGCCGACTTGAACTTGCTCGCGCACAACCAACAGTTCCTCCAAATGCTGGACTTCCCGGCCAGCCTCTTCGCTGGCCCCAGCACATCGTTCGAAAGCATCATTCGTTTCAATGCCGCGCGTGGTGAATATGGCGAGGGGCCCGACATCGAGGCCACGATTGCGCAAATCATCGAACGCGCGCGTCACCCCACGGCGCATCAGTTCGAAAGGCAGCGGCCCAATGGCATAACGCTTGAAGTACGAGGTGCGCCGATGCCGGATGGCGGCTTCGTGACGACCTATTTCGACGTTAGTGAACGCAAGCGCATGGAGGATGGGCAGCGCCGCAGCAACGAGTTGCTCAATATCGTGCTGGAGAGCCTACCCTGCGGGCTGACCATGATCGATGCGCAACTCAATGTAGCCCTGCACAATCGGCGCTATGCCGAGTTGTACGGTCTTGATGAGGGTTTTTTGTGCGCCGCGCCACTGACGGTCGAGCGCATTGCGCGCTTGATGGCCGAGCGCGGTGAATATGGCGCCATCTCGGTCGATGCGGCGATCGGCGCGGCGAATGAGCGGGCGCTGGCCGCGATGGCGGCGCCGCATCAATGGGGCAGGCGTCGGCCGAACGGGCTGAGCCTGGAGATGCGCAGCAATCCGGTGCCCAGTGGCGGCTTCGTGACGACCTATATGGATGTCGGCGAGCGCGACCGTGCTGAGGCCGAGGTGCGGCGTGCCGAGGCTTTGCTGCGCGGCGCGATCGATGTGGTCAATGAGGCGTTTGTGCTGTACGGGCCGGACGACCGTCTGGTTTTCTGCAATGAAAAATACCGCCAGATGTATGCCACCTCGGCCGACTTGATTGTGCCCGGCGCCAGTTTTGAGGACATTATTCGCGGCGGCGCCGAACGCGGCCAGTACAGTGAAGCGCAAGGCCGCATCGATGAATGGGTGGCTGAGCGCCTGGCCATTCACCGGCGTAGTGACTCAATGCTGGTGCAAAAGCTCGAGAACGGGCGCTGGGTGCGGGTGATCGAGCGCAAGATGGATGATGGCCATACGGTGGGCTTCCGCATCGACATCACCGATTTGATGCAGGCGACCGAAGCGGCCGAGGAGGCCTCACGGTCCAAGAGCCAATTCCTGGCGAATATGAGCCATGAGATTCGCACGCCGATGAACGCGATTCTGGGCATGCTCAAACTCTTGCAGAAAACCGACCTGAATGCGCGCCAGCAAGATTACGCCGGCAAGACCGAGGGTGCGGCGCGCTCCTTGCTGGGCTTGCTCAATGACATCCTTGATTTCTCCAAGGTCGAGGCCGGCAAGATGACGCTGGACCCGCAGCCTTTCAGGCTGGAGCAGCTGTTCCGCGACCTGTCGGTAATTTTGTCGGCCAATGTCGGGGCCAAGCCGCTGGAGGTCTTGTTTGATATCGACCCCTCCTTGCCTGCAGTCTTGAATGCCGACGCCATGCGTTTGCAGCAGGTCTTGATCAATCTGGGCGGCAATGCGATCAAGTTCACACCGCGCGGCGAGGTGGTGTTGATCGCGCGCTTGTTGGCGGTGAAGGGTCAGACCGTGGAGATCGAGTTTGCCGTGCGCGACTCCGGCATCGGTATCGCGCCCGAGCATCAGGCGCGGATTTTCTCGGGCTTTACGCAGGCCGAGGCCTCGACCACGCGGCGTTTTGGCGGCACGGGGCTGGGCTTGGCGATCAGCCAGCGCCTGGTGCAGCTGATGGGGGGCGATTTGCTGCTGGAGAGCGCCCCCGGCAAGGGCAGCTGCTTCTCTTTCCGGCTGAAGATGCTGAGCGAGGCGCCCCCGGCCATCGGCGCTCACGCCGGTCAAGCCAGGGCTTTGCGCGCCTTGATCGTTGACGACAACCCAATCGCGCTGGATGTGTTGGGCGAGATGACTGAAGCCTTGGGCTGGGAGGTCGAGCTGGCGTCGTCGGGGCCGGCCGCATTGACGCTATTGCAGCGGCAAGTGGCCGCCGGCCAGCCCTATGAGGTGGTGCTGATTGATTGGCATATGCCGGCAATGGATGGTTTCGAAACGGCGCAGCGCATCCGCGAGGTGGCAGGCACACAGTCCATGCCCTTGCTCGTCATGGTGACGGCGCATGGGCGCGAGATGCTCGCCGCACGCAGCGAATCCGAGCAAAGTCTCCTCGATGGCTTCTTGGTCAAGCCGGTGACGGCGCTGATGCTGCAAGAGGCGGTGGAGGCGGCACGCGGCGGTGCAGGGGCTGCAACCAAGCCCGCGCCCACCGTTGTCGGCCCCAAGCCTTTGCAGGATATGCATATCCTGGTGGTGGAAGATAACCTCAACAATCAACAGGTCGCGCAGGAACTGTTGGAGGATGCGGGTGCGCGTGTGAGCTTGGCAGACAACGGGCAGATCGGCGTCGATCTCTTGCGCGCCGATGCCGCTGCCTTTGACATTGTGCTGATGGACATGCAGATGCCCGTGATGGATGGTTACACCGCCACCCGGGTCATTCGTGGCGAGCTGGGGCTGACGCAATTGCCCATCGTGGCGATGACGGCCAATGCCATGGCTTCCGACCGCGACGCTTGCCTGGCCGCCGGCATGAACGAACATATCGGCAAGCCTTTTGATCTTGAGCGCTTGGTGGAGCTGCTTTTGAGTTTGACGGGGCATGTGCCGCCTGCCGCACCTTCTGCTGCTTCTTCTGCAGCAGCGGCAGCGACAGCGGCGCCTTCGGCTGGTGCGCCCAGGTTTGCCAGCCTGGCCGTGCCGCCGGAATTGCGGGATCGTGCCACCGCGAAGGGCTTCGACTTGCAAGCGGCGATGGATAGGTTTATGGGCAAGACCGAGCTGTTCCGGCGCATGGTGGGCTCCTTCACCAGTTCGGCCTTGGCCTTGCCGGCGCAACTGACCGAGTTGTTGGCCGCAGCGCGTACCGAAGAAGCCTCTATGGCCTTGCACTCTTTCAAAGGCCTGGCGGCGACACTGGGCGGGGTAAATATGGCCGAATGGGGCGGGGAAGGCGAAACGGTCTTGAAACGCGGCGATCACCTCAGCGCTATTTGGCTGAGTGAGCTGAACAGAAATATCCAGACCGGTTGTCGAGATATGCTGCAGCTGGAGGAAGATTAGTCTGCCCTGGGGCCAAAGCCGGCGGCGCCTGCCGTACCGCAGCCGAGCGATGCGCAGGCCTTCAAGCAAGAGCTGACTCAATTGATGCAATTACTGAGAGACTTTGATATGGGGGCGACCGAAGCCTTGGCGCAGTTGCGAGAGCGGCATACGGCCCTGCTGGGTGCACGCCAGGGCAGCTTGGAGGCATTGGAAGGGGCGGTCGGCGCGTTGGATTTTGAGCGTGCCCTGAGCTTGTGCGACGCCATGCTTGCGGATCTCAAGCCATGACGCAACAGGTCCATCTCGAACCGCAAGACCGGCCCCTCAATCCCTTGTTGCAACTCGGCCGCAAGCCCAGGCTTTTGATTGTGGACGATCAGGCAGTCAATATCCAAGCGCTGTACCAGGTCTTCGCCGCTGACTACCAGGTTTTCATGGCCACGTCAGGCCTGCAGGCCTTGGGCCTTTGCCGCGATAAGCAGCCTGACCTGGTCTTGCTGGACATTCAAATGCCAGGCATGGACGGCTTTGAGGTCTGCCGCAGAATCAAGGCCGACGCCGCGCTGCAGGATCTCCCGGTGGTGTTTGTGACGGCACACAGTGAACCTCAGACCGAAACCCAAGGGCTTGAGGTCGGGGCGGTTGACTTTATTTCCAAACCCTTCAATCCAGCCGTGGTGCGGGCGCGCGTCAAAACGCATCTGACCTTGAAATTCCAAGGTGACTTGTTGCGCCAGATGGTGTTCATTGATGGCCTCACCGGCGCTTACAACCGGCGTTTCTTTGACGAACGCCTGGAGCTGGAGTTTCAGCGGGCGCGGCGCAGCGGCCAGCAGTTGTCGCTGATGATTGTGGATGTGGATTACTTCAAGCGCTTCAATGACCACTATGGACACTTGGCCGGTGACGAGGCTTTGCGAGCCGTCGCCACGACCTTGCGCGCGCAGTTGAAGCGACCCGGCGACATGGTCAGCCGCTTTGGCGGCGAGGAGTTTGCTTGCATCTTGCCGGATACCGATTTGGTCGGAGCCCTCTGCTTGGCTGGCGAGATGGAGGCCGCGATTCGGGCCACCCAAATTGCACACGCCCGGTCGGACGTGTGCGCGCATTTGACCGTCAGCCTGGGCGTGGCGACTTTGCTGCCCGAGGGCAACCGCCTCGCCGAGGAGTTGATCGTGGCAGCCGACCAGCAGCTCTATCTGGCCAAGTCACAGGGGCGCGGTCGCGTTTGTGGTGCCGCGGTTTAGACCCCTGGCATTCAGCGCAGCGGCTTCAGTCGCTTGAAGTAAAGCGAGGCATGCTGAAGATTGCCGTCGGCACTGGCGTCGTAGTCCGGGATCTCGCCGGCATGCTGCCAACCCAGATGCACATACACGGCTTCGGCCTGTGAGCCTGATGGCGCCTCGAGCACGAGCAGCGTGCGCGACTGTGCCGCCGCAGCACATTCCAGGCGCGCCATCAGCAGGCTGGCCACGCCCCGACCGCGGGCCCGGCTGTGCACCATCAAGCCCTGCACCTCCCCACGGTGGTGCGCGTTGACACGCGGGCAGTAGGACAGCTGCACGGCGCCCAAGAGTTGCTCGCCGGCACCTGAATCAGAAGCCGCGCAAGCAATCCAAAGGCTGTGATTGGGGCCCAGGCGAGCGAACACGCTGTGCCAATATTCCATGGCCGCGTAGCGTGACAAAGGGGCCAGAAAGCCCAGGCTGGCGCCGCGGTGCACGCCGTCAATCAGCAAATCACAAAGCGCCGGCAGCCACTGCAGGTCTTGATTGCCAAGCTTGCGGATGCCCGCAGGAGACTGGCTTGGCGCCTGCGCATAGGCGGGCGCCTCGAAATTGCGCCTGATCGAAGTCTGGCCGCGTGTAGAGAAGATCGTTGAGTCGAGCATCAGAAGTGGCCTTTGCGTTGGATTGCCCAAAACCGTCTTGTGAACGGCGAACTGCAGTCACCAATGCAAAGGGCGTGCCAGCAATACTCGCCCCCGAGTCCAGCGCTTCTTCTCTAGGCCTCCAAACCGGGTTCGGCCTGTAGCCGCCCGTGACCACCCCGTTTGGCTTCATACAGCGCGGTTTCGGCGCGCCGCATCAAATCCTCAAGATTGCGGTCCCCATGGCGCAGCTTGGCCCAGCCGGCGCTGTAGTCGAGTGCGAAGCCCAGTTCCGCCTGAGCGCGCGCGCTCAAGGCCTTGCGCAGGCGCAGGTCCATGGCTTGCGGCCCCTGCGGCTCGCAGCGATCCATCAGCAGGCCGAAGTTTTCAGGGCCGACTCGGCCGGCCAGATCGCCCAGCCGCATCTGCGCCTGTATGCAGGCGCTGAACAAGGCCAAGGCCCGGTCGGCGCCGGCCTGACCATGTTCGGCTTCGATGCTCTTGATGTTGTCGATCTCCATCAGCATCAAGGCCAGCGGTTCTTGGTGGCGGCGGGCGGCCGAGATCATGTCGACCGAGCGCGCCGCAAAGGCGCGGCCGTCGGCCAGGCCTGTGAGTCGGTCGGTCTGCGCCAAACGGGATAGCTCCGATTCGATCTCGCAGCGCCAGGCCAAAATGAGGGCCAGCACGCCCATGCTTGTGCCCCAGAGTGCAGCCAGGGCGAGCGCGGTATTGATGGGCGCGGGTGCCAGCAAGCCATCGGGAGGGGAACCGAAGGCGCCGATGCTGCCGCGCAGCAGGCCGATCAAGAGCAGCGGCACGACGGCGGCCACCAAGACCGAGCGCCAGCGCAAGTTATTGGCCGTCGGGACAGGCGTGGGCGGCACTTTCGACAAGGCGCTGTGCAGTGGATCCAGCTTGTTAGGCAGCAAGAGGCTGAGCAGCAGCATGCCTAGCTGAAGCGCCAGCCAGTACTGCGCCCAAGTAGCGCGAAAGCCGACATCGTCAAACTGCAGGCCGTAGATCAAGGGCATGAGCAGTGGCGCCAATATGGCCAGGGCTCGCCCCGGGCGCGGCGTCAGCCATAGCTGCAGCGCCCACCACAAGGCGCTCAGGCTGGCGCTGAAGGCCGCCATGGCCAAGCTTAGCCACAGCCTGTCATTGCCCGCGCCGGAAAAGGCCAAGAAAAGCCAGCCCAATGACTGCAAGCCCATAAAAATATGGGCTCGTCGTGCGGCGGGGCTTGCGCTGCGCCAGTCCATCAGCAGCAAAAGCAGTACCGTCGAACACAGCGCTTGCAGCAGCGCCAGATTGAACAGAGTCGGGTTGTCGAATTGCATGGCGGCTCACTCGGAGGAGACCCGCCATTCTCTATCCTGATTGGCCGAGCAAACTTGGCTTGTGCCAAGAATCTGGGGGAAGAAGCGGGCAGATGTGCAAGTCGGCAAGCTTGGCCTGTTGCGGTTCGAATTCCTGATGAAGTTTCTGAGCTTGAAACTGAACATGAACATGAACATGAACATGAACATGAACATGAACCTGGGCTTGGCCTTAGCCGGTCCGACAATGCCCACCCCATGTCGAAACTCTTTTAGCAGCTCATGAACCAGCTTTCGCCAGTCAAGGTCATCGACCCCCGCTTGCATCAAGAACTTTGCAAGGCTTTGCGTCAGGATGAACCGGGCGCTGCGGTGCGTGCCATGGTGGACGGTCAGGTGGTGCATTGCATGGCCTATGGCTTGGCCCAATTGGACCCGCCCACAGCGCTGCGTGTGGACCACGTGTTTCGTATCGGATCAATCACCAAACAGTTCACTGCGGCGGCCATCATGCAGCTGCAGGAGGCGGGCGCCCTGGACCTTGATGCCAAGGTCGCCAGCTGCTTGTCTGGGTATCGCGTGCCGGATCATGGCATCACGATCCGGCAATTGCTGACGCATAGCTCTGGCATACCCTGCTTCACTGAACAAGCAGGCTTTGAGCAGTTTGAAGTCAAGGAACTGACGGTGCACGAGCGACTCGCATTCTTTGTGCACCTGCCCTTGTCCTTCAAGCCTGGCGAGCGCTTTGCGTACAGCAACTCAGGCTATTACCTCTTGGGCTTGGTGATTGAAGAGCTGTCCGGGCTTGACCTGGCGATCTACTTTCGAGAACGTTTGTTTGTGCCGCTGGGGATGAACAGCACGGGGCTGGAGGGCCACGGCGGGTTGTGGCCGATTCAAGGCTTTACCGACGAAGGCCAGGGCATCGAACGCTCGCCCGATATCAGCATGAGCCTGCCGTTTTCGGCCGGAGCTTTGCTTTCCACCTTGGATGATTTGCGGCGCTGGGAACTTGCGATGCAAAGTTCGGCATTGCTGAGTGCAGCGGCCTGGCAGCAGATGTGGAGCCCGGCGCTCTTGAGCGATGGCGAGCCTGTGGACTATGGTTTTGGTTTTGAGTTTCAGACGCTCAATGGCCTGCCCGTGGTGGAACACGGAGGCGGCATCGCCGGCTTCAACACTTACACGGGACGAAGCCGTGACCGCCGCTTCTTTGTGGCGGTGCTGATGAACAATGACTCCGCCGAGCCTGATGCGATGGAGCTGGGCCAGCAATTGCTGCGTCAACTGGCTCAAGCCTGATGCACTCGGTGGCGCGGTACGGCTTTGGCTCCATGCGCCGCATCCGTTCTCCCCGCATCTTGCCGGGCCGAACAGCCGGCATCTTGCGGGCATAACAGCAAGCCCGACGGAAGCCCCGCCCAGCTCCTTATTGAAACGCCACCTCTGCAAAACTCCGCAACTTGCGGCTGTGCAACTGGCTCAAAGGACCGGCGCGCAGCAGCTCGACCGTGCGCAGGCCGATGCGCAAATGCTGGTCGACGCGGGCGCGGTAGAACTGGTCGGCCATGCCGGGCAGTTTGATCTCGCCGTGCAGCGGCTTGTCGCTGACGCAGAGCAAAGTGCCATAGGGCACGCGGAAGCGAAAGCCGTTGGCGGCGATGGTGGCGCTTTCCATGTCCAGCGCGATCGCGCGGCTCTGGCTGAAGCGGCGCTCGGGGCCGCCATGGCGGTCGTTCGGTAGCAACTCCCAGTTGCGGTTGTCGGTCGAGGCGACCGTGCCGGTGCGCAAGACGCGCTTGAGCTCAAAGCCGCTGAGCTGGGTCACATCGGCCACGGCCTGCTCAAGTGCCACTTGAATCTCCGCCAGCGGTGGAATCGGCACCCATAGCGGCAGCTCTTCGTCCAGCACATGGTCTTCGCGCACATAGGCATGCGCCAGCACATAGTCGCCAAGCTGCTGGCTGTTGCGCAGGCCGGCGCAATGGCCCAGCATCAGCCAAGCATGCGGGCGCAGCACCGCGATGTGGTCGCTCATGGTCTTGGCATTGGCCGGTCCGACGCCGATATTGATCATGGTGATGCCGCTGTGGTCTCGCCGGATCAGGTGAAAGGCGGGCATCTGCGGCAGACGCGGCAAAGCCGCGCCGAGCGCATCCTCGGCCTCGGCGCTCAAGCCGACGCGCCGAGTTAACAAGTTACCTGGTTCAACAAAGGCGATGCAGTCGTCCAGCTCATGCGGCTGGGCCGGGTCGGGCCTGCGCTACATCAGCTCGCGCCCCATGCGCACGAATTCGTCGATATAAAAGGCGTAATTGGTGAACAGCACAAAGTTCTGAAAATACTCGGCCCTTGTGCCGGTGTAGTGGCGCAGTCGGTGCAGCGAATAGTCGACCCGTGGCGCGGTGAAGAGCGACAAGGGCTGGGCGGCGCCGGGGCTGAGTTCCTGCGTGCCATTGGCGATGCCGTCGTCCATCGCGGCGAGGTCTGGCAGGTCAAACAGATCGCGCAAGTGGCGGCGGCGCTCGGGCGTCAGGCTCCCTTCGAAATGCTCTTGCTCGCCCAGCGCAAAGTGCAAGGGAATAGGCTGGTTGCTGCTGCCCACCTCCAGCGCTTCGCCGTGGTTGTCCAGCAGCAGTTGAAATTGCCGCAGGTTGTAGTCGGCAAACAGATCGGGACGGGTCAGCGTGGTTTCATAGTTGCCAATGCCGTCCACAAAGCCGAAGGCTAGGCGCGAATCGGGCGGCGCGGCATGGTTGTTGGAGCGCAGGCGCAGGCGCACAAAGGGATAGCAGGCCCGCACCTTGGGCAATTCTTCGCCGGCCACAAAGCGCTGCAGGGCGGCGCGCAAATGCTGGACGCTGGTGGCATAAATCTGCTGCGCTTGCGCCAGCGCGGCGGCGGCGTCGTGGTACTGCATGGGGGCAAAAAACGGCGGGCTGAAACTCATCATCGGGCTCCTTGTCTTGCGCCGATTGTGAGCGCTGCCCGAGACGGTTTGGCGACTTCAGTCCTGTTTGTGCAGAAGAAGAAATTCCAGCTCGCCCCGGCCCAGGCCCAGATCCAGCAGTTCGCGGCTATCAAGGCTCAGCAGCTCGGACCGCATGCGTGCATGGCGGCGGCGTTGCAGCCAGGCGGCGTAGAGGGTTTGAAGCGAGGGGAAGGTGTTTCTGAGGACTTGCATCATGTTTCTCCGTGGTCTTGTTGCGCATCTTCCAATTTAGGGTATGGTTTGAAAAGTTGAATCATCTGATCGATTAATTCAGGAAAGCTGATGCGTGCATTGAACTTGGACCAGCTGCGCACCCTGGTGGCGATTGCCGATCTGGGCACTTTCGCGGCCGCCGCGCAGGCCTTGCACCTGGCGGCGCCCACCGTCAGCCTGCATATCAGCGAACTCGAATCGCGGCTGGACGCGACGCTGCTGCTGCGGGGAAAACGCGGCGCGCAGCTGACCTCGGCGGGCCAAGTCTTGGTGCAGCGCGGCCGTGATCTGCTGCGTGATGCCGACGCAGCCGTCGAGCTGGTCGCTCGCCATGCGCGCGGGCGGGCCGGCAAGGTGAGGCTGGCGACGCAGACCGGCGTGCTGGTCTATCTTCTGCCCCAGGTCTTGGCGCGCTTGAAAGAAGTTCACCCGGAGATCGAAGTCGAGGTCGCGGTGCTGGGCACCCATCACACCTTGGCGGCGCTGCGCGAGGGCCGCCAGGATCTGGGCCTCGTCACCTTGCCCTTGCCGCCGGACCATGGCCAGCAAAGCGAACCCTGGCGCAGCGACCCTGTGCTGGCTTATCTGCCGCCGGACTGGGATGTGCCCGATGAAGTCACGCCCGCCTGGCTGGCCGACAAGCCCTTGATCCTGAACGAAAGTTCGACCCAGATGTACCGCCACACGATGGCCTGGTTCGGCCAGGCCGGCTTCAACCCGGCGACCCGCATCGAGCTCAATTACACCGAGGCGATCAAGAGCATGGTGGTGGCCGGCTATGGCGCTTCGGTGATGCCACAGGACACGTTTGATGCGCCGCAGGTGCTGGCGCTGCACGAGCGCATGCAGCTGCGCCCGCTGCGACCGGCGTTGACGCGCGAGCTGGTGCTGGTCTACCCGGAGCCAGCGCTGATGCCGCCGGCGGCGCGGCCGGTGCTGGAGATGCTGCGGGCATTTGCTGTCCCGCCAAACGCCTAAGCCCTAAGCCCTAACGCGAACGCAATTCCCGCGTCGTCTGTTCGCGCTCATTGAGGCGCTGCTGCGCCGACAGCGGCCTGAGCTTGTCGGCGGCCAAGGCGGCCTGATCCAGGTTGGCGCCCCAGCTTTGCCCCGGCCGAAGCAACAGCGGCGGGGCCAGCGTGTCGATCAAGGCCGCATCAACCCAAGGCATGGCCTCGGCCAAGACCAGCTTTGCGCGCGGCTTGATTGCTGCCTCGCCGACGCGGCCTCGCTGGCCCCAAGTGACGATCAGATCGGCGCTGAGCGCGTCATCCTGCAGCTTGTTGGTCACCGCATAGTCGCGCAGCACGCCATAGCGCAGCTGCATCATGGTTTCTTCTACCAGCATGGCGGCGTCTTCGCGCGAGAAGGGCTGGCCATCGGGCACCGAGTAGGCGTAGTCGTCGCTGACGCGGTCCATGCTGAAGAAGTGGGCGATGTCAGTCGGCGCGTACGAGATCTGTAGCGCCGTCGCTGTCGCGCCGAAAGACAGCACCTTGGCCAGACCCTGCAGCTCGCGGGAGTAGAACGGGAACTGCTCGTACAGATTCTGCGAGAGGCTGCGCGCCGGTCCGGCTTGGTAGACGCGCTTGTCGGTGGGCAGGCTGGCTTGCAGGCGTGGCGGCATGAAGTCGGCCGCATGAGTCAGCTCGTGATACAGCAGGCTGCCCAGCGAGTAGACGACTTCGCTCAGCGGCCGACTCTGACGCGGCTCGCGCAACAGGCTGTTGTAGGCATGCCGGTTGTCCTTCACATAACGCCAAGGTGTAGCGTAGCCGAGTGCCGCGCCATTGTTGCTGCGCGGGTCGGGCGACTCGCTCACGGTGTCGCGTTGCTCGGGCGTCAGCCACAGGTTGCTGGCGTCGAGATAGATGGCGCCGGTGGCACTCCAGTAAAAGGCCGGCCGCACGCGGCCGCCTATGACGATGGCGGTGACGCTGGCCAACATGCGGCGGAAGTCGCCATGGGTGTCATGCTCACGCAAGAAGCGCTCGAACACCTCGCCCATCCAGTCGTTCGACACCAAGACCCGCTGCATCACTTGCTCGACCGTCGGCACTTGGCCCGCCGTGGCTTGCCCCAGCAAGGGCAGCTTGCCCAAGTTACATAGATTGCCATCCGTCAGGCGTGGGCTGTAGATGCACTCATCCAGCGCAGCGGCATGAGGGTTTTGTGCCGTTTGCGCGATATAGGGATAGACGCGGCTGGCCGGCGTATTGGCGCCGAAGAGCGGCTCGGCCGGCGCATTGGGCGGCGGCGCTTGCACCAGCAGATTGAACTGGCCGCTGAGCTTGGCGCCGCTCGCCAAGGTGATGCTGGCTTGCAGGCGCAGGGTCGTGTCTGCCGCCGTTTGCGGCGCGGTGAAGACTACGCGGCGCATATGGGTCTCGCCCAATACCACCGTCGGCCCATCGAGTTGGCGCCATTGCACGGTGGCCCCTTCCCAATCGGCCTCGCTGAGCTTGGCGCTGGTAACCCTCAGCGAAGTCTTGCCGCCGGCCAGCACCGAGGGTTCGCCGCGCAGCACGGCGCCATCATCAGCTGTTGCGGCCTTGGCCTCCAATGGCAGGCTATGGCTGAAGCTGGCACCTTGGCTGTCTTGATAGCTGAGATCGAAACGGTAGATCTGGCCAAGCTGGGGTTCGACAGAAATCGCTTGTGAGCGGGCCGAGAGCGGGTTCAGTGCAGAGCCGCCGGTCTGGCGCCAGCTCAAGTGCTTGAGCTCTTTGCCGGCGCAGGCGAGCAGTGCAATTTCGGTGTTATGTCCTGGCAGCGGCGCGACCTCTTGCACCAGTTTGGCGACCGAGCCCGGCTGGCATTCGGCGCTCAAGGGCGGCACCGGCAGCGGGATGGGCTCGGGGGCGGGCGGGCTGTTATCGCTGCCGCCACCCCCGCCGCCGCAGGCCGACAAGATCAATACTTGGGCCAAGAACCCAAGCCTTAGCGCATAACGTCGGATAGTTGCCGACGGAGTTGAAATGTCTTGCATACCACCCCTTTTGAGGTGGCGATGTTACTCAGTCTCAGGCCTGACGGCGCCCTTCGATCAGCACCGTCGGCAGCTTGTGTACTTGCGCCGTCATCTCACGCGCCACCCGTTTTTCTGCCTGTTGCTGTGCAGCTTGATCGGCCTGCTCAGACAAAGCGGCCAGATTCAAACCGAACACGGCCGACGCGGCAACGGCGCCGAAGGCGGTCAAGAATGTGGTCAAAAGCTGATGTGGGCGGCTGGTGTTCATGGCTGCGACTCCTTGGTGTTGAGGGGGCTCATCTCAAGCAAGAGAAGGGCCGCCCCGAGCTTGTCTGACCCCCTTGGGGGCGGCCGACTTAACTCGTCGGCCTGGGGGTGCTTATTTGCAATGTCTGCAGTGTCCGTAAAGCCAGCGCGCGGCGCCACAAGCAGGCGACGAAGCGCAGGCTTGGCCGCGCGAAATGGGATTGGTGGCGACGAACGGCATTGATTGCAGAGCCGAAATCTCAGCGGTAGCTGCTGATCATCCGCTGCAAGGCGCCACTCTTGTCGAGCAGGTCGATGGCGTGGTTGAGCTCATCGAGCTTGATCTCGCTGCGCCGTGACAAGGCGCAAGGCATCACATAGCGCTCCAACAAGAAGTCAGGATGCAAGGCCACTTTGATCACACCTTGACGGCGCTGATAGTCGGCATAGAGCTGATTCGAGACGGCATATTGCATGCGGCCCAGGTTCAGCTTGCGCAGATTGGCCGCCGCGTTGGGCGCATCCTCGCGCACAAAGCCTTTGCCCAGCGTTTGCTCAAGTTCCGGATAGGCAAAGCCACTGACCGTGCCCAGCGCTTGCCCGCGCAGATCGGCCAGCGTCTTGGGCTGCGCGGCACTGGCCAGGCTCAAAATCAACTCGCCATCCGGCATTAGCGGCTGGCTCCAATCGAAAGGCCCGGCAAACCACTTCGGCAGCAGGCCGCAGACGAGGTCTCCTTCGCCTGCCTCCAGGGCTTTCGCAATGCGTTTGCGCGGCAAGACCATGAACTTCGGCTCCCGGCCCAACTGCTTGCTCAGGGCCAGGCCCAGATCCCGGTGAATGCCTGAGAGAACTTGGTTCTTCTGCAGCTGCGCCCAGGGCATCTCGGTGCTGGCATCGACGATGAGCACCAAGTCCGCTGCAGCAGCATTGGTGCTTGCTGCGCCAATGCCCATCGCAACCAAAAAAAGTTCGGCCACACAAGCCGCCAAGCCGCGCATCAGCATCCCCAGTCACTAGCCAAGCTGAGCTGATGATAGCGGTGTGCCTCAAGGCCCTGGGGCCTAAAAGCTTGACCGGCGGCAAAGCCGGGCGGTTCAAGCCTCAGTACTGATCGCCGAAGGCAAAGATGGGCTTGCGGGTCTTCCACTTCCCTTCGGTGAAGTCCGGGAAGGGCAGGGTCTTGAAACCCTCGGCAATCGATGCTTCGGACAGCGGCGTGATCGCACTCCAGGCCACCGCGTCATAGACATCGATGGGCATGGGCGCATCGGCCTTGAGCGCTTCGATAAAGGCATTGACGACAAACCAGTCCATGCCGCCATGGCCGGCGCCCGCCGCTGCGGCCGCGTGCTTCTTCCACAGCGGGTGCTCGAACTTGTCCTGGTAGGCCTGGAAATCCTCCCATTCATGCGGCTTGCTGATGCCTTCGATATGCACCGAATGGTTCAGGTCCATCCACAGGCCGTTGGTGCCCTGCACCCGGAAGCCCAACGAATAGGGGCGCGGCAGCGAGGTGTCATGCTGCAAAAGAATGGTCTCGCCGTTTTCGCAGGCCAAGGTGGTGGTGACGATGTCACCGAGCTTGAACTTGACCTTGGCCGATGGGTGCTCAGGCTTGCCCATTTTGTTGGCGACGAAGTCCTGCAAGCCGCGTGCCTTGCTGGCAAAGGCATTGATATGCGTGAAGCGGTTGCCACGGTGGATATTGGTATACATCGCGCATGGTCCGATGCCGTGGCTGGGGTAAAGCTCGCCATTGCGATCCATCGCGTGTTGCGTGCGCCAGCGCGCCTCTGACCAGCCTTTCTCACCAAACTCGACGCCGCCGCCATAGGGTTTGGCCGGGTCACCGGAATTGAATTTCACGGCGCGCAAATCATGCTGATAGCCGCCCTGTAAGTGCACCAACTCGCCGAACATCTGCGCGCGCACCATCTGCAGCACCGCCATCACATCGCGCCGGTAGCAGACGTTCTCCAGCAGCATAAAAGGCGTGCCGGTGCGCTGCTGGGTGCGCAGCACATCCCAGTGATCTTGCAGCGTGATGCCGGCCACCACCTCGCAGCCGACCGCAACCCGGGCCTCCATCGCAGCGATGGCCATTGAAGCATGCAGCTCCCAAGGCGTGGCGATGATGACGGCGTCCAGGTCTTTTTGTGCCAGCAGCTGCAGATAGGCGAGCTTGTCTGCGCCTTCGCCATAAGTCTGGGGCTTGGGCTTTTGGAACTTTTCCACCATGGCCAGTGCGCGACCGAGCATGATGGGCTCGATATCGCACAGCGCGACGACGTCGACGTCCTCACGACGCAGCAGCTCTTTCAGCAAGACCTGACCCCGCATGCCGGTGCCGATCAGGCCCACGCGCAGGCGCGGGCGGGCAGCTGCGGATGCGCTCTTCAGCAAGCCCAAGCTCGCTCCAGCGGCGCCGGAGGATAAGAAAAAGTCTCTGCGGTTCAAGTTCATGGTGCTAGGTCGGAAATGGATTTCAAAATTGGGCGAACAGCCAGGCCAGGCCGGCCAAGAGCAACAGCAAGGTGGACACGGCATTCAGCGCTGCGATCAAGGGCTTGTAGGGGGCTCGCTCACCGAGGACAGGGGCAAACAGCCGCGCCGGTTCGATTGCGAAGATCAGAAAACTCAGACTCCCGCCGATCCAGAACAATCCGCCGTGCAGGCTCAGCGTTTGGCGCGAAGCCCATAACAGCAGCAGTATGAACAGCGCCAAGCCGCCAAAGATGCCGGAGGCGATGCGCAGTTTGATGGGCCTCACTGGACTGTCCACTCTCGACTGTTGCTGTTCTTGCTGGCACGGTGCGGAAACTCTTGCTGCATCGACGAAATCAAAGAATTACAGAATGGCTCTGCGATCCCGCCGCAGGCGCTCGCCCAGCAGCAAAAGTCCCAAACTTAGCAAAGCATAACTGGCCGGCTCGGGCACGGCGGCGGCAGTCCAGTCTATGACGAGCCGGCCAGACTGCCAGCGCCCGTCGGGGCTCAGGCCATCGGACGCCGCTTCGCTGAACTCCAGCCGCAGCACGCCATCGGCGCCGACGCTGAAGTCCAAGCCCTGATTGAGCAAATCAATCGAGCCGGCAAAGGCCTGGCTGCCGGCAAACTCGCTGCCCGTGCCGGGCGCAAAGAGCAGACCGGCGCTGCTCGTCTGCGAGCCGCTCAAACTCAGCTGCAGCTCCGACAGCCAACTCGGGTTGAATGCCTCCAGATTGACTTGCCAGCTGAGGCTGTTGATATGGGCCAGCGCACCCAGGTTGAAGTTCAGGACGGTATTGGCCGCCGAGCCGATCACGTCCTGGCTATTGATGCCGCTGACATCAAGCGTCAGCACCTCGGCGCTTGCGGGCATGGCAATGGACACGGCAGCTGCAAGCGCCAAGCTCCAGCGAGAGAGATTGTTCTTCATGATGAGCATCTCAGGGCAGGGTATCGAGTTGCACGGTCGGCTTTAGACCGGTCAGCGGGCGCGTGAAGGTCTGGCCAACCGGCACCGTCTCATTGAAGAAGCCGCCATTGCGCAGGAAGAACTTGCCGCTGGCGTCGACACCGCCGGCATAGTCCAGCCTTTGCTTGTTGGCGCCGGTGGCGTCAACGGTAAAGCGGGCGCGGTTCAGCTCTTTCCAAGTGCCGTCTTTATTGACGGCCCATTGCTGGCCGTGCAGCATCTTGCGTTCGCGCCAACCGTGGTCGCCGTCAAAGTTCTCGGCGAAGGCATAGAAGTCGGTCAGCCAAGTGTTGATGTTAGGCCGCTTCCAGGTGGCGATGAAATGCCATTGGCCGTCTTCGGGCGCAAAAAACCAGGCCGAGTACAGGCTGGCACCTTGGCCGTCGGGCCGCACGCGGGTGATGAACTTGTAGGTGTTGCCGGCCACCCAGGGGTAGAGCAGGTAGGACTGGCCACCGGTGCCTTCGCCGCCGAAGTCATTGACGACCACGTTCGGGCCTTTCTTCACCAAGGTGGTCTTGCCGCCTCCGTCCTCCGGGTCCCAGACCGAGAACAGCACGCGACGCTCGTCCGGCCCGTTCACCTGAATGCCCATATAGCCCTGGCCGAAGCCATTGGCCATGAAGTAGGAGCCGATCGGGTCTTCACCGACGGGGATCTGCAACTCGCTGTAGGCGTACTCGGTATTGGCCGGCACGGCATAGGACAGATGTACCGAGGGGCCACGGCGCGACCAGTAATAGTCTTCCGGCGCGTTGGCATAAAGCAGGCCGGTGGCAGCCGTGCCACTGAGCTCAATTGCGCTCAATTTGCCGAACTCCGCACCCGTGCGCTTGAGCCCTTGCACATCGATCTTGACGTAGCCGGCCTGTGCCACGTTCACCGTGGCCAGGCTGGTGAACTGGCCTTTGCTTGGCTCATTGCCTGCAGTCAGGCGCTGGGTAAAGCTCTTGCCCAGCGCCGTGATGCGCACGGTGCTCACGCCGCCATCCGGCGCGCTGCCCTTGAGCACGATATTGAACTTGCCCGGCTGCGCGACCCGCACATAGGTGCTGATTACCGTGGCCGGGTCGGTCCAGTCCATCAGCCCGTCATCATTGGATATCCATTCGGTCGCGTCCGGCCCCGCTTGGGTGATGTAGGCATTGCCGCCGAGCGCGACTTGTGGGGCGCTGGCTTTGGCGGCGGTGACGGCAGGTGCGGCCAGCGCTCGCATGCTTGGGCCGGCATCTGCAGCGGCGGCAGAGGCTGGTTCTTCTGCGACATTGCCGCCGCCGCAAGCGGCGAGCGAAGTCAGCACACGCAGGCTCCAGGCCGCTCGCCGGATCGTCAAGGCATGGTTTTGCATAAAAAGATTCCTCATCCTGGACTCACCAGAACTTGTAGCTGGCAGAAAGGCTGTACACGCGACCGAACAGGTTCTGGGCGTGGTTGTAGCCTTCCCAGCCGTTCGGGTCGTACTCGGGCTGCTTGTTCAAGACGTTCTTGATGTTCAGGCCCAGGTTCAAGGTCTTGATCGGCTCCCAGTTGAAGCCCAGATTGACCGTGTAGAAGGCCGGTGCGCCACCGCAGAGATTGGCCGGCAGGGCCACGTCGGCCGCCGTGCAGCTCGTGGGGTTGTTGTTCTCTTCGTCGGTTTTGTCGTAGGCCCACTTGGTGCCGCCGGTGTAGTTGACGAACAAGCTGCTGCCGAAGTTCTGGAAGCGCCAGTCGGCATTGAAGGTGGCGCGGTACTTGGGTTGGCCGTAGTAGCCGACATAGTTCTGCGAGAAGCCGTCGCCCAGCGCGTCATCATGCTTGTTGCGATTCATGATGGTGGCGGCCAGCCCCAAATTGAGCCTGCCCATTTCGCCCAGACTGAAGCGGCCGCGTGCATCGATGTCGAAGCCATCGACCAAGGTGCGGCCACGGTTCAGATAGCTATTGCTCATGCCCGCCAGCAGACCCACCGAATAGTTCAAGGGCTTGCCCGTGCAGGCGGCCGCATTGGCCGGGTTGGCGCACATGGCGGCGGCCGCGGCGACATTGCTGCGGTCAGTGTCGGTGATGGGGCTGCGGATCACGCCCGGCGCGCCGGCCAGGGTCGGGCCGTATTTCTCGGCGTATTGGTCGTACAGCTCCTGGAAATCCTGGCGGATGATTTCATCGCGGCGCTGGATCAGCCAATAGTCGGCAGAGATGTCGAAGTCCCTGCCCGGCTGGAACACCAGGCCCAGCGTGCCGCTCTTGGCGGTTTCGGGTTTCAAGTCTTTGTTGGGCGGGGTCAGGCCGGCGATATTGTTGCTGCAGTTGCTGTTGAGCAGGTTCTTGCCCAGGTCTTGGTCGGCCTTGTCGACCGACTTTTTGAGTTGATCGGCAATCGCGTTGGTTTCGTTGCAGCGTATCGTGTCCTTCATCCCGCCGCGCTGCGCAAACACGCCACCTTCGCCAGACTCGGCCAAGTTCGGCGCGCGGAAACCCTGCGAGTAAGTGCCGCGCAAGAGCAGCTCAGGCATGGCACGGAACTTCAGGCCGACCTTGGGCGCCAGGTTGGCAGCGAAGTTCGGGTATTTGTCCAGGCGCACGGCGGCGTCCATCTCCAGGCTCTTGGTGATGGGCACAATGGCCTCGCTGAACAGCGCGCCTATGGTGCGCTGGCCGTCAAACCAGGAGCCGCCTTGCTGGGTGATGTGGCCGTCGGCCGCATCTTTGTTGCCGGGCGTCTCGAACGATTCCCGCATCAGGTTGTAGCCAAAGGCGGCGCGCACATCGCCGGCCGGCAGCGTCGCGACCTTGCCTTCTATCTTGCCGTCAAGGCTGATCAGCTTGGTGTGCGAGCGGATGTCAAAGGTCGGGAAGGCCTCGCGGATCAGCGCGGCATTCTTCTCGTTGATCACGCCGAACTGGTAGGCCGGATGGTCGGGGATGAAGCTGCGCTTGCTGACCGGGTCAAGCGTGAAGGGGCCAAAAGCCTTCTCGAAACCGACGGTGTTGATATTGACGGTCTGAAAGACGGTGGAGTCGCTGCCCGCCACGCTCAAGGCTGTTTCATAGTCCCAGCTGCCAAACAAGGTGCCACGCACGCCGGCCATGGCGCGGTAGCTCTTGTCGGTGGTCTCTTGCCCGAAATGGCCGGCGGCATCCTGCAGCAAATAGCTCAGGCCGGCGGCGCCGCCCATCTTGGCCTGCAACTCCGGTGTCAGCTTGTTGTACTCGTTATTGGGGCCCAAGAACGGTGCCACAAAGGTGTTCAGCGTGGTGCCGGTATTGCGCGAGTACCAGTTGATGGTCTGGCCGCTGCTGAAGCTGCCCGGCCCGCGCTCGCCGCGCAAATTGACATCGGTGTAGACGAACTCAGCAAAGCCTTCCATATCGGGGCTGATATTGAGGCGGCCGGCCAGGTAGCCGGTGGCGCGCTCGCTCTTGGGGCCGGTGTCGAACTGATTGGGCAGACCGTTGACGACGCAGCTCTTGTTGGCGCCCGAGGTGAAGACGTTGTTGCAACCGGGAGCCGCCATGCTGGTGCGCACGTTCTTGGAGTCGAACACAAACAAGCTGCCGGGGTTCATCACGCCGGGCTCGCTGCCCACGCCTATGCGCAGATTGCTGATGAAGTTGGGGTTGTTGACGTAGAACTGCTCGGGGCGCTTCAGATAGGTGTCGGAGAAAGCGATACGGTCGCGCTGGAACAGGTTCACCGAGCCGTAGATATTGAAGCGGTCGCGATCAAAGTCGCCGAAGCCGTAGGTGGCGCTGAGCTGATGTTCGCCGAAGGCCTTGACTTCGCTGGAATGGTCGGTCGTGACGCTCATCTCCAGGCCCTGATAGGCCCGCTTGGTGATCACGTTGATGACGCCGGCGATCGCGTCAGAGCCATAGACGGCCGAGGCGCCGTCGGTCAGCACTTCCATGCGCTCGATCGCTGCAGCAGGGATGGCGTCGATATTGACAAACTGGGTCTGGAAGCCTTCCGGTGCGCCGTAAAAGGACAGGCGGCGCCCATTCAGCAGCACCAATGTGCCTTGCGCTCCGAGTCCACGCAGATTGGCTTGCGAGGCGCCGTCCGAGCCGGTGTACATGGAACGGAAGTCTTGCTGGCCGGGCTTGGCGGCGGGCAGGTTGTCGAGCACCTGCATCAAGGTGCGTGCCCCCATGCTCTCGATTTGCCGGGCCGTGATCACTTGCACCGGCGAAGCGGTTTCGGCATTGACGCGCTTGATGCTGGAGCCGGTCACTTCGACGCGCTCCAGTTCCTCGGCAGCCCGGGCCATATGCGCCACTTGCACCAAACCTGCGGCGGCCAGCAATGCCACCAATTTCGTATGTTTCATTGTCTCTATCTCCGGTTGAAGACGGTCAGGCCCAGCTGCCGCCTAGTTCTAAAGTTATTTGTCGCAGGCCCTTTTTTTAGGGGAGGACTCAGCGTTCTTTCTTGCCCTGATGGATTTCGACTTGCGCGCCTTCAAGACCCAAGAGCGCGGCGTTGGCCCAGTTGGCGCAGACCTTGTGGGTCTCTTTGCCAAGGGCACCCAGCGTGCGCAGACTCAGCTTCGTCAAGCCGCGCACATCGATTTCGGGTTTGACGACGGCCGGTGCTTGCACCAGGCCGCTGTCGTACAGCAAGCGCCCATCGCCCCAGACTTGGAACTGCAGGCCGCCGTAAGCGCGGCAGCTGTCATCAATGCCAAGGTCGGCGCGGAACAAGTTCCATGGCCCCTGCAGTTGCAGGTCCAAGCGGCTCTGCGCGCCGACACCCAGGCCTTGGTGGAAGCGCAGGCGGTTCATGCGCATCGCTTCAGCCGAACTTGCCGGGCGGTTCTTTGCGATGCCCTTGGGGAGGCGCAGCTCGGACAGATAGCGTTGCTGCTCGGCCAAGCCCTCGGCCGCGCGTTGCTCCAGCACATGGAACTCAGACAGCACGATGGGCTCGACTTCGCTGGGCGCCAGCGCATTGAAGGCCTTGGCCGGAGCGGCCTGCGCCGACACGGCAGTGACCATCTCATCCACGCCACTCGCTGCCTGGTCGGCGTCGCCGTTATGGGTGCTCAGCACGCGGAAGCGCAAGAGGCGGCCGGCGGCCGGTTTGGCGAAAGTGACGGTCTGCAAGCCTTCTTGCAGCTTGAGTTGACCGACCTGCACCGGCTGGCCCCAATCGCCGTTGTTGTCGCCCAGATAGACCTCGTAGTCGCGCACCTGGCCATGCTTCCAGTT
>CAUPEV010000066.1:0-22201 GCA_963510335.1 uncultured Roseateles sp. | reverse complement strand
TACGTCGATCATGTCAATCTGAATCCCGAGACCCCGAACACCAAGGAGGCCGAAGCCTACAAAAAAGTCGCTTAGTTCAACACCTTCACGCGACAACTGGCTTGACAGCCGCCGAAAGTCTTCACGTATTCCTTCTCGCGCGTGTACGAGTTGATACGGTCAAACCGTGTGCCGGCGTCAAGCCTTTCGGTCAACCTGATGCTGATGTGTGCTTCGCCTCGCTTTGCGATCAATCGTTGTCTATGTTCGGCGAACGTAAGCTCGAAGCCCGCCTTCTCGAGCTCGGCGACCAGAGAGTTCATTAAGCGCAACGCTCGCTTGTAGGTCATGAGAGAGACCCGGATCGCTGACTTCTTGTGGGTCGGCGCAAGAATCTGACCGCAGTCACAGAAATGCTTCCAGCTGTAGTGTGGTGGCGCGACGCCTCGGTATGGTCGCCCTGGATTTGCCTCCTCCCACTCGTGCTTCGCCTTTCGCTGAAGTGCTTCCTTGGCCTCCTTGTCGTAAGTAGGAAGCAGCGCTCGGATCAGAGGGTGATGCTCCAAGGGTGGCATCTCATCTGATTGCTTTAGTGGTGGTTGCGGCGCTTTATTTCGAGCAGATATTGGATTGACTTCAACCGATGGTTGCCGGGCAAGCCGGCCGCTCTTCCGACGTTGACTTCCACTGGTGTCCACCTCCAAGGCGGGGGCGAGTGGTGGCAGGGTAGGTCTAGGGACGTCGTGACCAGCGGCGAGCTTGGCCCAGTGGCCTCGTCCGGGTACTGGGATCCCAAGGTTCTCGCAGACCTGCCGAAGCCCGGGCCCTGACAGGCCGTAACGCTTGCTGAGATGAATCATGGGAATAGACCAAACCTCGGCGTACAGCATTTCTCGCTCCGGCATCGCACTCATCGCGCTCTCCAAAGTGTCTTCCAGGCTTCCCGATTCGCCGTTGGTTGACTCAGCTCATGCCGTCCGCGACGTGCTCAACCAAGTCTTCGACTTGGCAGCCAAAGTACGAACACAACTTGTCGATGGTGTCCGTACCTGTCGCATATCCACGCTGATTCAAGATCTTTGAAAGGGTCATGCGATTGATTTGAGCTTCAGCAGCGACCTCCTGAATCGTCACACGACGACCCAGGGAAAATTGCTTTTTCTCAATCTGTTCAGCTAGCTTGAAGCGAATCACGTGACACCCAAAAACAACATTTGATAAACAAAAGCATCAAATGCTCTTGCAAACAATCAACATGTGATTATTATGAGCATCAGACGCTACGTGTGGATAGCGTTTGATTAGCGGAGTAATCAAGTGATGCAGACTAGCACATCCCCGGCGGTGACGACGTACCTGACAACCGACGAACTGTCGGCACGTATCAAGTACGACCAGAGAACAATTCGAGAGCGGTTGAAGGACAGCGTCCTGCTTGAGGGGGTTCACTATGTCAGGCCCTTTGGTGGACGAAAAATTCTGTACCTGTGGGAAACCATCGAACGGGACATGAAACACGGCGTCGCGGCTTCCACCTTCGGCATTCCTATGGCTAATGGGAGCAATCTCCATGGCTAAGATTGTTGTCCGCAAAGAGTCCGGGAAATTGCTCTTTGACTTCACGCACAAAGGTGTGCGCTGCAGGGAGCAATCCCTTCTAGAGGACACCCCGGCCAATCGACGCAGGCTCAACCCGGTTTTGGCGAAGCTGAAAGAAGCACTAGGAGCGGGAACCTTCAACTATGGAGATTTTTTTCCTGGCAGCCCGATGGCCAGTCGATTCGCGGTCGGAGCAGCAGACGTTGCGACAGGATCTGCAGCAGACGGCAACCAATCGCCGGTACCGGTGGCAACTGCGACCACCCCCGCCCTCAGCACCTTCGCCGAACAATGGTTCACCGAGCACAAGGTTGAATGGCGGCGGTCACACATTGCGGTGTTGAGGTCGACGCTGGACGGCCACGTGATCAAGTACTTCGCCGCCAAGCCGGTGGGGTCCATCAGCAAGGCAGACATCCTGGCATTCCGGAATCACCTGGCATCAATGCCCGGCAAGGGCGAAAAATCCGTCTTGTCCAACAAGCGCATCAACGGCATCCTGCAGCCGCTGCGTCAGATCATGGAGGAGGCGGCAGATCGTTTTGGCTTTCCCTCGCCGATGCAGAACTACAAGCCTCTGCGCATTCGCAAGACGGACGTCAATCCGTTCACGCTTGATCAGGTCCAGGCCATTTTGAGCAAGGCACGGCCTGATTTCCATGATTACTTTCTGATCCGATTTTTCACCGGCATGCGCACTGGTGAGGCCCATGGCCTCAAGTGGAAGTATGTGGACTTCGCCAATCGCTTGATTCTGATCCGCGAGACCTTTGTCCTCGGTGAAGATGAATACACCAAAACCGATGGCTCACAACGCGAGATCCAGATGAGCCAACCCGTGGTCGACGCCTTGCAGCGTATGCATGCGGCCACCTTCAAATTGTCCGAGTACGTGTTCTGCAACCGTGAAGGCAAGCCGCTCGACAACAAGAACTTCACGGACCGAATTTGGTACCCCTTGCTGCGCAACCTGGGGCTTGAGCTGCGAAGGCCGTACCAAATGCGCCATACCGCCGCCACCCTGTGGCTGGCCTCCGGCGAAGCGCCCGAGTGGATCGCACGTCAGCTCGGCCACAGCAGCACCGAGATGCTGTTTCGGGTTTACAGCCGCTATGTGCCCAACCTGACCCGGCAGGACGGCTCAGCGATCGAGCGCTTGCTGGCCTCGCGCTTTGCGACCGGGGGCGTGGCAAGTGAGCCGGCGGCACCCAGCAACTCTGCGCCGCCAAAGACATCACCAGGCTCAGCAGGCCTTGTGCCGTCAACCAAGTCACCGGGCGTGCAGCTCAACCGCTGAGCAAGCCCCCCAGTAAATCCCGATAAATCTGAGATATGCCCGCAAGCAGGGCAGGGCGGAGCCACGCCCAAAAACACAAAGGACAGCGTCATGACATGGACCCCAATTGTTGTTCCGACGGGCCTCCACGCCTTCTTGGTCGCGGTTGAACTGCGCCCGCAGCTGAGCAAAGCGCAGCAGCGCCGATTCTTCGGCCAGATGCGCCGAGCTCTGCGCCCCAAGGGCTACTGGAGCGGCAGCAGGTACGGCCTGTGCCATGTGGCCAGTGACCCAGCTCACAGCACCGCAGCCCGCCATGCAACGCTGAACTGGTTGATTGACCAGCAAGAACTCAGCCAAGTTCACATGCATGTGCCCAGGCCACTGCACGACTACCTCACTGAGTTCCCCGTCCATGACGCGGACGACGATAAACCGTTAGAAGCGGAGCTCGCTGCGGACTGCCGAAATGCCGTGCGCCAAGCTTTGGTCGGTGCCCTGCTGCATCGGCGCCATGTCCTGGGCACTTTGTCGCGCAAGGGCGGCGAGGGAGAAGGGGCCACGCCATGAGCGCCAAAGCGTCAAGCCAGCGCCCGCAACAGCGCTTGCGCCCGCCGGTCCGTGCCGGGCCGCATTGAACTGATCGACCCCACTACACCAGTTGTTGGCCTGGCTGCATCCAAGTACCGGCTCCAGCAAAGACCGTCAATGCCCCGTTGGCCAGGGCAGGGCCGAACTCCGCCCCGCGCTTCTTGCCAACGGTCAGCGAAACCAATTCACAAGGAATTCCCATGACCGACATCCCCGCACTGCGAACCGTGCTGACTAACCCCCAAGCGCAGCACGCTTTGGTTTTTCTTATCCGTCTCAACGGCGCGCCATCGCGCGGCGAACGCCGTCGCTTCTTTCGGCGAATGCGGCGGCATTTGGTGAACGCAGGCTATTTGATGGGCCACAGCAGCGGCATCTGTGCCGTCATTCCGCTCAAAGGACAGGGGTCCCGTCTGGCCCGACACGAAGTGGTCAATTGGCTGTTGGATCAGGACACGGACATTCGCGCCAGAGTTTTCTCACCCATAGAACTTAAGGGGCTGATTTTTGGTGACTTCAACCCAAGCCTGCATGGGCAACTGCTTGAGTCTTCCATGACCGACGCAGTCAAGGGCGAGGATGACAAGGCTGGCAAAGCGGGCGAAGAGGGCAAAAGCAGTGATGAGCGCGGCCAAAAGTGCAGTGGCCAAGCTTTGTTGCGTCGGGTGATTGAAGGCGTCCTGTTGCAGACCCTGTATCGCTGGCAAACCCTTTGGACTTGCGTCAAGGAGGACGCTCATGAGTAAGTTGACCACGACAACCCAAGCCGCGCAGCCGTTTCTTCGCTTCGCGGTCCGCATCACACCGACCCGGGGCGCCGACGCAGCAGTCTTGCGCCAGTTCGTCGGACGCTTCGATGAATTCTTGGCGCAAGCCGACTTGTACTTCGGTGGCAGCCCCTGGCTCTTCGTCGTGCGCTCGGACAGCCGTGATCTCACCGTGGCCGACCAGGTCGAAATCCTGAACTGGATTCTCGAAGACGAAATCGGAGCGTCGGCCGCCATTAGCCCGTTGACCCGCTGCGTGGCCGACGACCTGAACGAGGACAGTGCCTGGCTGCTGGCAAACCGGCAGGACTTGGCGGTGGCGGCAATCAACTGGCTGTACCGCTGGGACCGCATAGACGCTGGCATGTTCTTCCGGATTCTGGCGCGCGGCGCCGTCACCCAAGTTCATCAATAGGAGGCTGCATGCAAACACGTTCATCGCGAAACCTACCTGCAAGCGATGCGGGTCATCGTTCGGCCATCAACGCTCACGGGCTCGTCAAGTCGGATTGCGGCCGCATTCAAAGACGCCTGCGCATCAGCTGTCCATCGAGACGCTCACTTGCTGAGCTTGCCCGACCCCAGATGCAGCCCGTGACAGCGAAGACCCATCCTGCCGACTTGGCGCCGCTGGAAGCTTGGTGGGCAATCGAGGACCTCTGGCGGCGAATCAGGCAGCACCTCGCTGTTGAGGTCCGCGTTGACGAAAGTGGCGACTCGCAACTGCTATTTCACAACTTCAGGCATTGGGTTGGCCACGCCGCGAGCGAACTGCGCCACCGACTCTTCGACACCGAACTCTATGCTTGGCAAGTCAGCGGAAGTGGCGAATGTGGCAGTCGTCCTGCCGCCCGAGGTTCGCTGGTCCGTCTACTGGATTACGAGGGCGACAGCATGAAGCTGACTCTGACGCCTTACCGGCAAATTGCTCGGGCACCGCAGGGCGATGAGCTCAACTGTTTGATCAAGGAATTGATGAATGAATGGCGCAGGTGTGTGAATTCGAACGCGCATTGAGGCCGGTCGAATTTCGACCCAGAACATCACCTAACGAGTATTTAAGATGAATCCATTCACCAGGTTTTCCGGCTGTCTTGCCTCCATCAAGGAGGATCAATCATGACTGTGCCGCACGAGCGAATGCGCGCCCTGCGCTGGGGCGCGGAGCTGCTGCCCCTGATCGAGCAAGACGGTTTGGTGCCGACCGAACTGAGGCAACGAGCGGCCCTACTTCGGGGCAGCTATCCAGATCCCTCGCAACTGATCGAGCTCGTTCAGAATGATGCACCGGCCATGCCCATGGAATGGGCTCAGGCCATCTTTGATGCGCATCAGTTGTTCTTGCAGCTGCAGTTCAAGAGCCTTGGAAACGAAGAGACCCGCAACCTTTTGAGATTCACGCAGCGGCACTTTGCTGATCCCGGCTTGCTCCCTGTTTGGACCCAAACCTGCAAGGGCTTTTCCATACGAAACTGGTTGCTGCCCGAGCCGTGATGGTCGGTGAAAAATATGCAGCGCGGCCTGGCAGCAGACGAGCCGAAATCTCGTGATTCCAGCTCGTCTGCTGACTTAGAAAGTTAGCCTTGTACTTTGATTGCCGTTCAAATCACGACTCAAAATGGAAAACACACAGTCCATGCCCCCAATCCCCAACGAAGATGCTCCAGTGGCCCCCGCAGTCACGGGCGTGAAGATATTTAACCGCCTGGCCGACGTATGGGGGCTCGATGCCGCTGACCGGCACTGCCTGCTGGGGTTTGAGACCCCTGACCCCGAGCTTGGCCTCAGCTCAGAAGCGCAGTTGAGGCTTTCGCTTTTGCTGAACATCTTCCAAATCCTGCAAACGCTCTTGCCGGATCGTGAAGCTGCCGACAGCTGGATCAAGTTGCCAAACAACGCACCTCTGTTTGGCGGGCGCTCAGCACTTGAGTTGATGCGCTCGGGGCGAATGGAAGACCTGGAGTCCGTGCATGCGTATTTGGATGGCGTCATGTGAGACTTTACAGCGGCACTACATGGGCTTTTTCATCATCAGCATCTTTCTCCAGGACCCTCATGATGCATGACTTCAATTCGATCCCTGACGATTTCCCTCGGCACCCATCTCTCGGATCTGTTAGCGGGGCGCAATCAAAAATTTGTGTCCGACTGATCGAAGGCAAGTACATTGAAGGCGGAACAAATGACGAATTATTTGAGCGGTTTGACAACTGCCGCGATTTGGTGGAGCAACTCGACGCGTACTGTTGCCGTAAGCTGTTGACACGGCCGCAAATGGAGCTCAGCGCTCTTTTGTCGGGCGTACGCAAGTCCGTTGGTCAAAAAGGCTGGGATGTAACACCTGCCGAACTAGATTGGATCATGTCCAAACTTGCACAGAGAATGAAGTTGCACCCGCCGGAACAAATCTAAGGGCAACTCGGAAGGGCACGTTGCGCTCTATCGATGCGTGACCTTGCACTCAGATACTCTGAATCCGTGCGGCGGCTCCCATAGAGGCGAGGGCAACGCTTGCGGTGCGCATGAAATAGCAAGCGCAGATCATGACGTAGTTGGCAGTTCTTGAGACTGGCAAAGCCAATCGACCTTGAAGTTAGGTCGGCGCAGGATAGCGCCTCATTCCTCTCAGTATCATCGATCGCAAGACTATGTATCCCGGGGAGTTTGACCAATGGCTAAGAAGAAAACGAGTGCTGGCGAAGATCTGATGTTGTTGGCGGCGAAACTGCCTTGGTGGGCCTGTTTGGCACTTGGCGTTTCCAGCTACTTCGTGCTTCACCGATTTGCTGCACCCCCGGTAGGGGTCTCAGCCGCACCGGAGCACCTTGGCGCAATGGTGACAGCTTCGTTGGTCATGACTGCCGCAAACTTCGGACAGTACTTGTTGCCCCTGATGTTTGGTGCCGGCGCCATGATCTCGTTTTTGCAGCGTCGGCGCAGGCAAGGGCTGGTGACCAATGTGACCCAGTCACGAAGTGCTGACGCCTTGAGCGGCATGTCTTGGCGTGAGTTCGAAGTACTTGTCGGCGAGGCTTTTCGCCTTCAGGGGTTCTTGGTCTCGGAAGTCGGCGGCGGCGGGCCCGACGGCGGCGTTGACTTGGTCCTGTCCAAAGGTTCGGAAAAGTTCCTGGTGCAGTGCAAGCAATGGAAGGCTCTGAAAGTTGGCGTGGATGTGGTTCGTGAACTGTATGGCGTCATGGCGGCCAGGGGCGCTGCTGGCGGCTTCGTTGTGACATCAGGGCGATTTACGGCGGATGCCATCGCGTTTTCAGATGGCAGGAACGTGAAGCTCGTTGACGGTGAACGGCTCTTTGGTTTGCTCAAGCAAGCTAAACAGTCGCTGGCTGTAGCTGGTTCAAGTTCGTCGCCAGGTGCACAAGCGACCGCAGCGCCTACTTCGGCTACTGGAAGCACTTGCCCAGACTGTGGGTCACCCATGGTTCTCAGAACTGCGAAGAAGGGTAGCCATGCAGGCACGCAGTTTTTGGGCTGCTCGGTGTTTCCAGCTTGCAGAGCGACGATGAAGTTGTGAGGAATGCTTTTCGTTGCAACAGCGAGATGAGGGCAGTAGCATTCAACAATGGACGATGCATCAATCTGGACCCACCCATTTTGGTGGATTGTTTCTGCCGCAATAGTGCTGATGTGGCTCCTGGGAAGTTACCTGCGGGACCATCTGGACGACGAGGCCAAAGTGACCGAGGGGTCTCGGGACTGCCAGACTTGTCAAACGCACGAGCAAGACCTGAAAAAACTTGAATCCGACTGAAATGGATATCTGGGCATACATCTGGCCAATTGGAATCACCATCATCGTGGTGCTGGCATGGCTTGGAGGGTCAGCTCTGGACCGTTTAGCCGATCGAATTGAGCGAGGAGAGTAGTGCCGGTTGATGTTCGAGGCCTGGTTGGCAAACCCTTCATGAGTTTGATCCGAGGCCAAAGATCGTCTTCATGCTGATCGAGTTCTTTAGAAAAAACTCATCCGCTGACGACGCCTTCAGCCAGCTTGCGAACTCTTTTTGTGGCTGCCGATAGCCGGCTTCTACTCTACAGCCCAGATCAATCCGTCGAGATTGAGCACCTTATAGGCCGGCACCCAGCCGTCCTGCCGACGCAGCAGCATCTCAGGGATGGGCAAATAGTAGTCATAGCGCGTGCGGCCTCAGAGCTTGCGGCACTTGTCTTCCCACGATTGCGCCAGCAGGCATTTCAATATTTGACGCAACTGTTCGGCGAAAAAGCCATTGGCGCAAATGTCGGCCTGATGCGGGTGTGCGATTCGAAACTGGCCTGGGTATTCTGATGGTAGGGTCGAGAAGTGATGGAAAAATGAGGAGCGTAGACCGGCGCGCACACCCGCATATCATCCCTACCCAAAGGGAGAGATAGAACAATGATTCCTAACGAGTCCGGCACCGATTCCCGGGTCGCGGTGCTGGTTGACTGCGACAACACGACGCCTGAAATTCTTGAGTACGCGCTGCGCGTGGTTGCTCAGTTCGGCCGCGTGGTCGTGCGCCGGGGTTATGGCAACCACAGCACTCTGGCCAACAAGTGGCAAGAGGCACTTGTGCGCTTGGCGTTTACGCCGCATCTGCAGTATCAGTACGCAGCCGGCAAGAACACTGCCGATATCGCGCTGGCCTTGGATGCTTTCGAGTCCTTGTTCGATCAGCGCGCCGACACCTTTTGCCTAGTCACCAGCGATTCCGACTTTTCGTATCTTTGCCGCAAGCTTCGGGAGCGAGGCGCTACGGTGTGCATCGTTGGCGAAGCCAAGACGCCGGATGCTCTGCGCAATGCGAGCGATCAGTTTTTTGAATGGCTGCCGCCTGAGCTGCCTGCCGAGCCTGTGGACGCCACCGCCCCCGCCAAGCCCAAGCCGGCTGCTGCGCCAAAGCCCGCCGTCAAGAAAAGTCGCCCCAAGGCCGTGATCAGCGCAGTCAGCATGCTGACGGGGGACACTACCGATGGCCGGGTGGGCTTAGGTGCGTTGGGTCAGTACCTAAAACGCACCAACCCGGCATTCACGCCCAAGTCTTTCGGTCATTCGGGCTTGTCGGACATGGTGGGCACCTACCCTGAGCTGCTGATGGTGAAAGAGGGCGGCGCCTTCTGGGTCGGGCTCAAGCCAAAGCCTGACGCCTGAGCCAAATTTAAAAATACAAGAACAACAGCACTCAATAGCTACTCACTATGCTCGACGACATTAAGAAGACCCTCTGGGCCACGGCCGACAAGTTGCGCGCCAATATGGATGCGGCCGAATACAAGCATCTGGTGCTAGGCCTGATCTTCGTGAAGTACATCTCCGACACTTTTGCCGCTCGCCGCGCCGAGGTGGTGGCCCGACTGGCCGACCCGGATGATGAGTATTTCTACGGCGACGCCGGTGCCGAAGACCTTGCGGCCGAGGCCGATGACCGGGACTACTACACCGCCGTCAACGTGTTCTGGGTGCCCGAGGCGGCCCGCTGGGAGAGCCTGCGCGCCCAGGCCAAAAAGCCTGAGATCGGCAAGCTGATCGACGAGGCTTTGAGCCTGATCGAGACCGAGAACCCCAAGCTCAAGGGGATTTTGGACAAGCGCTATGCCCGGGCGCAGCTGCCCGACGGCAAGCTGGGTGAGCTGGTGGACCTGGTCTCGACCATAGGTTTTGGCGAGAACCCGAGCAGCGCCCGCGACGTGCTGGGCCAGGTCTACGAATACTTCCTCGGCATGTTCGCCAGCGCCGAGGGCAAGCGGGGCGGGCAGTTCTACACGCCGGCCAGCATTGTGAAAACCTTGGTCGCCGTGTTGAGCCCGCACCAGGGCCAGGTCTATGACCCTTGCTGCGGCTCGGGCGGCATGTTTGTGCAGTCCGAGCGCTTCATCGAGGCCCACGGCGGCAAGCTCGGCGATGTGTCAATTTACGGCCAGGAAGCCAACCCCACCACCTGGCGCTTGGCGGCGATGAACCTGGCCATCCGCGGCATCGACTTCAATCTCGGCCGCGAGCCGGGCGACACTTTTACACGCAACCAGCACCCCGACCTCAGAGCCGATTTCATCCTGGCCAACCCGCCCTTTAATATCAGCGACTGGTGGCACGGCAGCCTGGAAGGCGATGCCCGCTGGCAATACGGCGACCCGCCGCAAGGCAATGCCAACTACGCCTGGCTGCAGCACATGCTGCACCACTTGAAGCCCACCGGCCGAGCCGGCATCGTGCTGGCCAATGGCAGTATGAGTTCGAGCCAGAACAACGAAGGCGTGATCCGCGCCGCCATGGTCGAAGCCGATGTGGTGGAGGTGATGATCGCCTTGCCGGGCCAGCTTTTCTTCAACACGCAAATCCCCGCCTGCCTATGGTTCCTGGTCAAGCGCAAGCCTGTAGAGCGCAAGGGTCCGGTCTTGTTTATCGACGCCCGCAAGTCCAGTCGCATGATCTCGCGGGTGCAGTGCGAGTTTGCTGACGAAGAGATTGAGCGGATCGCGGCGGTGGTGGCGGCCTGGCGTGGCGAGGCGGCTGCCGTGGGTGAGTCAGTGGGCGAGTACGCCGATGTGCCGGGCTTTTGCCGCAGCGTGCCGCTGGCCGAGATTGCCCAGCACGGCCATGTGCTGACGCCGGGGCGCTATGTCGGCGCCGAAGAAGTCAAAGACGACGACGAGGCCTTTGGCGAGAAGATGAGCAAGCTGACCGAAAAGCTGGGCGAGCAGATGGCCAAGGGCGCGGAGTTGGATGCCTTGATTCGGGCCAAGCTGGGGGGACTTGGGTATGAGTTTTGACCTTCCGACGTTGCCTTACGGGTGGTCTTACATTCCCCTTGAAGAATGCTGCCGCGCTCGCTCTTTGAGTTATGGCGTGGTTCAGCCGGGGCCGGCTGTGGAAGTCGGCGTACCAATGATTCGGGTCAATAACTTTAAGGATATGCGACTCGACTTAATGGACGTGATGCACATTGCGCCTGACGTTGAAGCAAAGTACAGCCGCACTCGGTTGCTGGGTGGAGAGGTCTTGCTTACTCTGGTGGGCTCAGTGGGACAAGTTGCGGTTGTTCCTAAACATTTGGCGGGGTACAACGTCGCCCGCGCAGTGTGTGTCATTCATCCCTTGCCAGATGTAGAGGCGAGTTGGATATCCATTTGTTTGCGCTCCCCCTTGGCTCAATTCCTGCTGAGCAGCCGCGCCAACACAACGGTTCAAACAACTATCAACCTCAAGGACGTTCGCGCACTCCCTATTCCAATGCCGCCAGTCGCCGAACGACTGAATTTAGCGGCAATAGTTAACGCCCTCGACGACCGAATCATCCTATTTCGCGAAACCAACGCCACGTTGGAAGCCATCGCTCAAGCTTTGTTCAAGTCCTGGTTTGTGGACTTCGACCCCGTGCGCGCCAAGAGCCAAGGTCTCCCGCCCGAGGGCATGGACGAAGCCACCGCCGCGCTGTTCCCGGACAGCTTCGAGGAGTCGGCGCTGGGCTTGGTGCCGAAGGGGTGGCAGACCGGCACGATTGAGACACTGGCTGACCTGAACCCTGAAAGTTGGAGTGCCAAGAAACACCCTGATCGAATTCAGTACATCGATCTCGCCAACACCAAAGCCAATCAGATTGATGGCATCACCGAGTTCAGCTTCGACGAAGCACCCAGCCGTGCGCGTCGCGCTTTGCGTGTTGGTGACGTGATCGTTGGGACAGTCAGGCCTGGCAACCGTTCTTTTGCCCGCATAGCTCAAGATATCGTTGGGCTCACCGGCAGCACCGGCTTCGCAGTTCTCCGATCCCGACATGAGTTTGATCAAGCGCTGGTCTACATTGCTGCGACCCGCGATGAGGCGATTGATCGCCTGGCACATCTCGCAGACGGCGGCGCATATCCAGCAGTTCGCCCAGAGGTTGTTGGCAGCACGCCGTTGGTGGTCCCACCACGAGAGGTTCGCATTGCCTTCGGCGAAGTTGCCAATGCTCTGTTTGCGAACATTGGCGCGAATCAAGAGCGAGCCCGCCTCCTTACGGACCTCCGCGACACCTTGCTCCCCCGCCTGATCTCCGGCCAGCTTCGGCTGCCGACCGTCGAATCTGAAATCGCTGCACTGCCATGAACGCGGACTCGACAAGCACTCAATGGAACATCGACGAGACGCGTCGGTTGGTGAACTTACGTTGGGGGCATGGTCAGCTCTGGAAGTTGCGGCCAGTGCTACGCGCGACCACCGTTCGATTGCTTCACGCGCGTTATCACTTCGCCGAGTACCAGGGCATCGTCAGCGCGCATGTCGAAGAGCCATTGGCAGCTGGCATCGACATCTGGACGATTGGGCTACCTGGCAGTCGGCAGGAGGCTGATCAGAGCAACTTGTTCTTCATCCAGTGTGAAGCCCACCTGTTCGCCTGTGCCCAAGCCATTCACGTGACCTGCGACATCTTGGCCCATGTAGCGTTCTACGCATTGGGACTCAACCTGGGCGATGAACCCTTCAAGCGGCGCGTCGATCTGAACTCGATTGCTGACTTTTTGAAGAAGACAAGGTTGACTGATGCCAAGCTGGAGCCATTGAGTGAGGAATTCGAGCGGCTGCGGCAGAGTGTTGAGTTTCTTGAGATCAATGCATTGGTCAATCAGCTCAAGCATCACGGTGGACCTACCGTGAACCTGGCACTGGAGCCGGAGGAAGGCCAGCTTTACGAGGTGCGCTTTGACGAGTTCCAACGTCCGGACGGGCCTCGTCCAGCGAAAGCAGCCCAGCAGGTGCTGAGCTCGGCATACGAACGGGTCAACGTTGCTACAGTCAATATCGGCCGGGCGTTGAATGGGTGGTTGCAAGCTTGAACGCAGGTAGCTGCTGCGGGAGAAGCTTGAACGCGACGGCTTGTTGCTCTCACAGAGGCAGTCACCTGCCGCCACCGCCTGATTGTTGACCGGCTGCGTCTGCCGGAGGCGGCCACTGAAGAGATGGCGGGACCGCTTGCGAAATGAGTGTCAACGATGAAAGAGAATTTTCATTCTGCGCGCCGTCATTAAAGAATGCTTTAATAGGCCGGTTTTCAATTCAAGTCCGCTTTCATACCCACGATGCGCAGCACGGGCACTTACATCAACTCAAGCACCCTGGGCGAAGTCGTCCAGGCCTTTGTGCCGCATCCCTTGCCGCCTCATGGCCCCGACCTGGCGGCCGAGTCATTCGTGGCCCTGAACCATGCAGCCGAGCTGGCGTTGGCGCGGCTGTCGGGGGTTTCGGGCCTGGTGCCTTCGGTGGACTGGCTGCTGTACAGCGCCATTCGCAAGGAGGCCCTGCTGACTTCGCAGATCGAGGGCACGCAGGCCACGCTGACTGATCTGTTCGACAACGAGGCGGGCTTTGCGGTCAGCAATACCGATGACGTCGAGGAAGTAACTAACTACCTGGGCGCCTTCCGGCTGGTTCAAGAGAATCTGCGTGACCCGGGCGGCCTGCCCATCAGCGTGCGCCTTTTGTGCGATGCCCACCGGCTGCTGCTGAATGGCGCGCGTGGGACGGGCAAGCAGCCGGGGGAGTTGCGTCGCTCGCAAAACTGGATCGGCGGTACGCGGCCGGGCAATGCAGCCTTTGTCCCGCCCCCGCCCGAGCAGGTGGCCGCCTTGCTGGCGGACCTGGAGCGCTTTATCCATGAGCCTGCAGCGCAAGGGCAGACCTTGCCGCCGCTGGTGAAGATCGCCTTGGCCCATGTGCAGTTCGAGACTATCCACCCTTTTCTGGATGGCAACGGGCGTATTGGGCGCTTGCTGATCGCTGCCTTGCTTGAGCATTGGGGCTTGTTGCCCGAGCCATTGATGTACGTCAGCGGCTACCTGAAGCAACATCAATCCGAGTACTACCGGCGCTTGTCGTGCGTTCGCACCGATGGCGACTGGGAGGGCTGGGTGGTGTTCTTTCTTGAAGGCGTGGAAGCCGCGGCGACACAGGCGGAGCGGGGCATCGTGACGATTGCCAGCCTGGTGGCGGCAGATCGGCGGCGCTTGTTGGCGCATGCCAAGGCCGGCCCCGCCAGCTACCGGCTTTTTGAGCAGCTGCCGATGATGCCGCGCTTTACTATTGAGCGCGTGCGGCAAAGCCTGGACACCACCTTCCCGACGGCCAACGCGGCGGTGAAGGTGCTGGAGTCTTTGGGCATCGTGACCGAGATCACGGGCCAGAAGACGAACCGCAGTTACAGCTATCAGCGCTATATCGAGCTGCTGGCGATCTAGTAAAAACAAAGTGCCTGGGGAGGCTGGTGAGATGACCGAAGATCAACTCGAAAGTGAAGCGCTGAGCTGGCTGACAGAGGTCGGCTACGAGCATCACCATGGCGCCAATATCGCGCCCGAGAGCGGCGCACCTCAGCGCAGCGACTACCGCCAAGTGCTGCTGCGTGAGCGGCTGGCTCAGGCCATCCACAAGCTGAACCCGGGCATCCCGGCGGCGGCCCGCGAGGATGGGCTGCAACAGGTGTTGAATCTGGGCATCCCGTCCTTGCTGTCGGCAAACCGTGCGTTTCACAAGCTATTGGTGGCGGGCGTGCCGGTCCAGTACCAAAAAGACGGTGAGACCCGTGGCGACTTTGTTCGGCTGCTGGACTGGGCCGAGCCGGCCAATAACGAATGGTGGGCGGTCAATCAGTTCACCGTCAAGGGCGCGCATCACACCCGCCGGCCGGACATCATCTTGTTCGTCAACGGGCTGCCGCTGGCGCTGGTTGAGTTGAAAAACCCAGCCGACACGCAGGCCGACATCTGGAAGGCTTACGACCAGATCCAAACCTATAAGGCGCAAATCCCCGACCTGTTCCAGTACAACGAGGTGCTGGTGATCTCTGACGGCAGCGAGGCGCGGATGGGCTCGCTGTCGGCCAACGGCGAGCGCTTTCAGCAATGGCGCACCATCAACGGCGTGGACCTGGACCCGCTGGGCCAGTTCAATGAGTTGGAGACGCTGGTGCGCGGTGCGCTGGCACCCGCTTATCTGCTTGATTACCTGCGCTACTTCGTGCTCTTCGAGGATGACGGAGCGCTGATCAAAAAGATCGCCGGTTATCACCAGTTCCATGCGGTGCGCTCGGCGATTGAGCATGTGGTGTTGGCCTCGCGCCCCGACAGCGCAGACAACGTGCGCGGCAAGGGCGGCGTGGTCTGGCACACGCAGGGCAGCGGCAAGAGCATCACGATGACTTGCTTTGCGGCGCGGGTGATGCAAGAGCCCTTGATGCAGAACCCGACGATTGTGGTGATCACCGACCGCAATGACCTGGACGGGCAGTTGTTCGGCGTGTTCTGCCTGGCGCAAGACCTCTTGCGCGAGCAGCCGGCACAGGCGACCACGCGGCAAGAGTTGCGAGCCTTGCTGAGCAACAGACCGTCGGGCGGCATTGTGTTTGCGACGATCCAGAAGTTCATGCCTGGGGAGGATGAAGACTTCTTCCCGGTGCTGTCGGACCGGCGCAATATCGTTGTGATCGCGGATGAGGCACACAGGACGCAATACGGCTTTGAGGCGAAGCTGAAGACGGTCAAGGTGAAGACCGCAGCGCCGGCCAAGGGTTTGGTTTACGCCGAAGCCTCGGCGGCATCGCCAGCCTTGCTGGCCGCCGACAACGAAGCTGAATATCAGACCAAGTACCAGGTCGGCTATGCGCAACACTTGCGCGATGCGCTGCCGCAAGCGACCTTTGTGGCCTTCACCGGCACGCCTGTGTCGGCCACTGACCGCGATACCCGGGCGGTGTTCGGCGACTACATCCATGTCTATGACATGCAGCAGGCCAAGGAAGACGGCGCCACTGTGGCCATCTACTACGAGAGCCGGCTGGCCAAGCTGCGTTTGAAGGACGAGGAGCGGGCCAGCATCGACGATGACGTGGACGAGCTGGCCGATGACGAAGAAGAGAGCACGCAGGCCAAGCTAAAGAGTCGCTGGGCTGCGCTTGAAAAGGTGGTGGGCTCCGAGCCGCGGGTGGCCAGCGTGGCGGCCGACTTGGTGGCGCATTTCGAGGCGCGAGAGACGGCGCAGGCCGGCAAGGCGATGGTGGTGGCGATGAGCCGCGACATCTGCGTGCATCTGTATAACGAGATCGTCAAGCTCAGGCCGGACTGGCATGACGAGGACCCCGAGCGCGGCGCGATCAAAGTGGTGATGACCGGCTCGGCCAGCGACAAGGCCTTGCTGATCCCGCACATCTACAGCGGCCAGGTCAAGAAACGGCTGGAGAAGCGCTTCAAGGACCCGGCCGATGGGCTGAAATTGGTGATCGTGCGGGATATGTGGCTGACCGGCTTCGACGCGCCCTGTGTACATACGATGTATGTGGACAAGCCCATGAAGGGCCACAACCTGATGCAGGCCATCGCACGGGTGAACCGGGTCTTCAAGGACAAGCAGGGCGGGCTGGTGGTCGATTACATCGGTATCGGCAGTGAGCTGAAAGCGGCGATGAAGGAGTACTCGGCCTCGCAAGGCCGTGGCCGGCCGACGGTGGACGCGCATGAGGCCTACAGCCTGCTGGCCGAGAAGCTGGACGTGCTGCGGGCGCTGTTGCATGGCTATGACTACAGCAACTTTTTGACCGGCGGGCACAAGACGCTGGCTGGCGCTGCCAACCATGTGCTCGGGCTGAAGACCGAGAGCAAGCGGGACGGCAAGCAGCGCTTTGCCGATGCGGCGCTGGCGATGAGCAAGGCCTTCAGCCTTTGCTGCACGCTGGACGAAGCCAAGGCCGTGCGCGAGGAAGTGGCCTTTATGCAGGCGGTCAAAGTCATTCTGACCAAGCGCGAAATCTCGCAGCAGAAGAAGACGGATGAGCAGCGCGAGCAGGCGATTCGGACCATCATCAACCAGGCGGTGGTGTCGGACAGCGTGGTCGATATCTTTGACGCGGTCGGCCTGGACAAGCCCAATATCGGCCTGTTGGACGATGAATTTTTGGCACAGGTCAAAAACATGCCGGAGCGCAACCTGGCGGTTGAGTTGCTGGAGCGGCTGCTGGAGGGCGAAGTGAAGGCGAAGTTCGCGACCAATATCGTCCAGCAAAAGAAGTTCTCGGACATGCTCAGCCAGGTGATCAGCCGCTATCAAAATCGATCGATTGAGACGGCGCAGGTGATGGAAGAGCTGATCGAGATGGCCAAGAAGTTCCGCGAGGCGGCGGGGCGCGGGGAGAAGCTGGGCCTGAGCGAGGACGAGGTGCGCTTTTACGACGCGTTGGCCAATAACGAGTCAGCCGTACGGGAGCTGACCGACGAGATCCTTAAGAAGATTGCGCACGAGCTGACCGAAAACCTGCGCAAGAACTTGAGCGTTGACTGGTCTGAGCGGGAAAGCGTGCGGGCCAGTCTGCGGCTGATGGTCAAGCGGATCTTGCGGAAGTACAAATACCCGCCGGACTTGCAGGATGCGGCGGTGGAGCTGGTGTTGCAGCAGGCGCAGGCGTTGGGGGAGAGTTGGGCGTGACCTTTAGTGAGAATGGCGAGGTAGCCTCCGGCGATTCGAGTTTGCCAAACCCGCAATTTTTGAGGAACAAATATGTTTCACCCGTCTATTCCTTTACCGGCGGTACGTACACTGAAACGGATACGGATAGGGCGCAAACGGAACTCATTGAGATTCACGTGGGTTTTCCCGTGACTTAAATTCAGCAA
The DNA here is from genome assembly GCA_963510335.1 of uncultured Roseateles sp. Lineage (GTDB taxonomy): Bacteria > Pseudomonadota > Gammaproteobacteria > Burkholderiales > Burkholderiaceae_C > Paucibacter_A. The sequence continues at coordinate 4,351 of CAUPEV010000066.1, read as the reverse complement.
GCAGCTAAGCCACGTCGGCTCATCTGTATTGCAACACTGCGCGAGGCGTTCTGAGTGTGTCAAAAGGCCGCGCCCAAGTTCATTGGTACCGTTGCTGTCGCTGAGGCGAACAGCGGATCTATGTAGGACGCATACTGCCGCGAAGACACCTTGAATTTTTTGCTGTGACGTGCGATATTGAGGACGCTAGAAATGGCGAACCATCGGCCCGTTGGCACTTCTTTGGGGGAGGGCTGCGGAAAACCGTGAACTGCTGCGAGACCTTGAGCCTTGTAGCCAAATGACCTTAGGGTCATTAAATCTAAAGTCTGGTTGTGTTTTTTTGCACGCCCGAGTTTCAAGACCCCGGTCCGTAGTTGCCTAGGTTGGTGCCAGTAGTTTGGGCCGCCTAGACCGAACCGGATTAACAGACCTGTTGCGCCATTGGCAGTGACAGGCGGCGGTCGCGGCGTGACTGCTTTTCGAATGCAGGCCTTGCGCTCGCATCACCTTTGCCCCGGCTCCATCTAGTCGCGGAGCATTGCCCAGTATTGCCCGCTGAGGTATCGTAAGCGTCCGGCCAACCCATCTTGAATCAGCCCATCCGGTCTGTAAGGATCATGTCCACTTAGCAATAGATGGACATGATGACAACAGACAAGACGGTTAAACGGCGCCAGTACAGCGACGAACTCAAGGCCCGGGTCGTGGCCGAATGCGATGAGGCTGGCGCCTCAGTGGCCAAGGTGGCGATGTCGCACGGCATCAATGCCAACATCGTGCATGGCTGGCGGCAACTGGCTCGGGCAGGCCATCTGGCCGTGCCGACCAAGATCGGCGGCTTCTTGGCCTTGCCGCTTGGCGCCGTCCCTAAACCCGCTGCTCCTGCTGACATTCGGATTGAACTGCGGCGCGGCGACACGACGATCAGCATCACCTGGCCGACCGCCGCAGCCGTAGAGTTTGCGGTCTGGACGCGCGAGTTGCTGCGCTGATGCAGGGCATGATCTCTATCGAGGCCGTGTGGCTGGCCACGGCGCCAATGGACATGCGCGGCGGCTCTGAGGCCGCATTGGCGCGGGTGGTTCATGTCTTCGGTGCCGCGCGACCGCACCACGCCTATTTGTTCGCCAACCGGCGAGCCAATCGGATGAAGGTGCTGGTGCACGACGGCATCGGGGTATGGCTGGCGGCGCGGCGCTTAAACGTCGGCAAGTTCGTTTGGCCGCAGGACGGCGACACGCTGGCCCTCACGCGCGCCCAGCTGGATGCCTTGGTGCTGGGCCTGCCGTGGCAGCGCATCGGCGAGGCTGGCGTCATCTGGGTTTTGTAGTTAGGAAGTAGATCAACACCTGCTGCTCGCATCAATTGCGGGATGTGCTGATGCGCATTGGCGAGGCCATCGGCATCATCTGTTCTGTGATGACCGCACCCTCAATCGAATCGCTGAACCCGGAGCAAATGCGCCAGATGCTGCTGGCCTTGACGCGCGACATGGCGGCCAAGGACGCGATCATTCAGCGTCAGAACCACGACATCAGCTTCAAGCAAGCGCTCATCGACAAGCTCACGCACGAGATGGCGGTGCTCAAGCGGCTGAAGTTCGCGGCCCAGTCGGAGGGCTTCAACGTCGAGCAGCGCAGCCTGCTGGAGGAAACCATAGACACCGATCTGGCCGCGCTGGCCCAGGAGATCGAGGCCCTGGCGCCGGCCAAGGTGCCAGCGCAAGACAAGCAAGTGCCCAAGCGCCAAGCCCTGCCCGAGCACCTGCCGCGCCGCGAGTTCGTGCATGAGCCCGAGAGCACGACGTGCCGCTGCGGCTGCCAATTAAAGCGTATCGGCCAAGACGTGGCCGAGAAGCTGGACTATCAGCCCGGTGTGTTCACGGTGGAGCGCCACATCCGCGGCAAGTGGGTCTGCGACCAATGCGAGACGCTGGTGCAAGCGCCGGTGGCCGCGCACATCATCGACAAGGGCCTGCCCACCGCCGGCTTGCTGGCGCAAGTGCTGGTGGCCAAGTTCTTGGACCACCTTCCACTGTATCGGCAGGAGCACATCTTCGAGCGTGCCGGGTTGGCGATCTCGCGCTCAACCTTGGCGCAATGGGTGGGCGAATGCGGCGCACAACTGCAACCCTTGGTGGACGCGCTGGCCGCCGAGCTGCTCAGCCACGGCGTGCTGCACGCCGACGAGACGCCAGTGGCGATGCTCAAGCCTGCGAACCTCAGGGATGGCAAGACACACCGCGCTTATCTGTGGAGCTACTGCACCACGCGCTTCAACGCCACCAAGGCGGTGGTCTTCGACTTTGCCGACAGCCGTGGCGGACAGCATGTGCGCAGCTTCCTGGGCCTGCCCAATCCGGATGACAGCGGCGATACACGAGACACCAAGCCCGGCTGGCAGGGGAGCCTGGTAACAGATGACTTCAGCGGTTACAAGGCTTGCTATGCGATGGGCGTGACCGAGGTCGGTTGCATGGCGCATGCGCGGCGCAAGTTCCACGAATTGTGGGTGCACCACCAGAGCACGATAGGCGAGCAAGCGCTGAAGCTCATCGGCATGCTTTATGACGTGGAGCGCGAGGTTCAGGAGTACAGCCCAGCGCAGCGCCAGGCTGAGCGCCAAGCGCGAGCCAAACCGGTGGCCGACTCGCTGCACCAATGGCTGACGCTGCAGCGGCAAAAAGTGCCCGACGGATCGGCCACCGCCAGAGCCATCGACTACAGCCTGAACCGATGGACAGCGCTCACGCGCTACATCGACGACGGCGAATTGCCTATCGACAACAACTGGGTCGAGAACCAAATTCGTCCCATCGCACTTGGCCGCAAGAACTGGCTCTTCGCGGGTTCATTGCGCGCGGGCAAACGGGCCGCAGCCATCATGAGCTTGGTGCACTCGGCGCGTCTGAACGGGCATGAGCCCTATGCCTATTTGAAGGATGTGCTGGAGCGGCTGCCGACCTTGCCGGCAAAGCGCATCGAGGAGTTGCTGCCTCACCGGTGGCGACCGGCTGGGCTGCCTACCTGAACGGTACAGGCGTATTCAAGACGGGTTCGCCGGACGGATACGAGGTATCAAACCCATCCGCGCGCAAACACTTGGCGCGCCGAATCGGCTGAACCTTCAGCTTGCGGCGCGCGCAAGGTCTCTTGCCGCACCGCGGGTTACATGGCTAAACGTGACTCGTCATTGCAGCGTTGTACGCAGAGTCCCTGTTGATCCGAATCAGTGCGGTCTTGCTGACGCTATTGTTCTCATAACAGCTTGGCGCCGACATGGCGCGCGCAGCCCGTTTTAGCGCCGCGCACCCGGGACCGTTGATCACGCGAGTCCCAATTCAACTCATTCAACTCGTTTATCGCCGCCTTTGGGCGGGGAAAGGATTTCCTATGTCTGATGCAATTGGAGTACAGCCCAGCAAGGCCGCAAGAAACCCGGTGAATCGCGGCGAGGAGCCGCAATTGGACCTCCAGAACCAGCTTCCGCGATGGGTGGACGAAGTTCAGAGTGCCAAAGACAGTGAGCATGCCACTAAGTCGGCTCAGCACGACAATGCAGCCAATGGCCAGGAGGAGAAGTTTGACCCAACCGAAGGTCAGGTGATTCTGCAGTCGGCCACGTGTGTCAAGGTTAGTCCGGATCGTCTCCAGGGAGGTGGGGCCAAGGATGTCTTCTTGCCTGCGCGGATGTCGGGGATTCCATGGGCTGGTCTTGAAAGCCTATATCGTGCCTTCTGGATTGTGTTGTCCGCAGCTCTGGGTGTGTCTCGTGAAGATGTCAAGTGCGCGACTGGTGAGCGTATTGCTGGCACGTATCTATACTCTGCGGCGTCGTATCAATTGACCCCTGAGGACCTGACGCGGCTCGGCGAGGCAGATGTCAGGCGCCGCCTCGAGGTAGGCATTGCCCTGCTTGGCGAGCGGTACCTCTGGGTTCCCACTGAACTTGCCTCAAGATTCGCTGACCTCCCATGGCAGGAAATGCTGAGTGCATGTCAGCAGGCCCGGGATGAAGTCAAGGCGAAGAAATTGCCTTGCCAAGTCGGTGTTGAGTTCGAGGGGGGCGGACTCTCGTTTGTCCTTGTGCCCGAGTTGGCGCCTCGCAGGCCAGCCAAGGTCGACACGCGGGAGGTAACTGAAGTAGGGCACTCTCATGGCTACCTTTACCGGCGCAATCACAAGCTGCATTTTTCAAAGGGTGATTCGCACGACCCTGTGGACATCAGCTTCCCCCCGCGGCAGAATAGTTGTCGTATCCCTTTTCCCAGCGGATGACCCGCACCGGAACGACAAGTACAAATGCAGAAATTGAGAAGATCGCCTGAATTCATTGAGCAGGCGTTGAGCAAAGCCATGCAACGCGGATC
>CAUPEV010000065.1:0-22286 GCA_963510335.1 uncultured Roseateles sp. | reverse complement strand
TCAGCGACCGCGTGCAATATTTATTTCAAGACAGTCAAGAGCGCATCTGGGTCGGCACTGCACAAGGCCTCAACGAAATGATCAAGCAAAGCGCTGGCAAGGTCGTGTTCCGGCGCTTGCCCGCACATGTGAGCCTGAGCAGCGACCCCATCGGCGGTATTCTTGAAGACGACAAGGGGCGCTTGTGGATCAGCACCACCTCCGGCATTTCACGCCTGGACCCCATGACCGGTGAAATTCGCAATTACTCGGCCCAGGACGGCATGATCGAGGGCTTTTATTTTGCCAACTCGGCCTTCAAAGACAGCGACGGGCGCATGTACTTTGGCGGCCTCAATGGGCTGACCGGCTTTCACCCGGATGAGATTCTCGACAACCGCACCCCGCCGCAGTTGGTACTGACCGCCCTCAGGCTGAACAATGAACCTTTGCTGCCGGGGCAAACGGTGCAAGGCGTGCGGCTCGACGCTGGCCTGGCCGAACTGCGCAGCCTGAAGCTAGGCGCTCAGCATGAGAGCTTGTCGTTTGAATTTGCGGCGCTGCATTTTGCCGACCCACAACGCAACCGCTACGCCTACAAGCTCGAAGGCTTTGACAAGGATTGGATTCAAAGCGGGCCAAACCAGCGCTTGGCAAGCTACACCAATCTGCCCGCCGGCGAGTACCAGTTCAAAGTCAAGGCCGCCAACAAAGACGGCCTGTGGAGCGAAGATCAGCTGAGCCTGGCGCTGCAGATCTTGCCCGCCTACTGGGCGACTTGGTGGTTTGGCATCGGTGCAACGCTGCTGCTCAGCGGCCTGCTTGGCGGCTTGATTTACGCCCGCTTGGCCGTGCTGACACGTCAGAAATTGCAGTTGGAAGCGCAAGTGTCGACCCGCACCGCGGAGCTGAGCCAAGAGAAGCGCAGGGTCGAGCAGACCATGGAATTGCTGGTCGATGAAAAACGGGAAGTCGAGCGACAAAAGGAAATCGTCGAGCAGGCCCATGGCAATATTTCCATGTTGAGCGAAGTCGGGCGACGTATCACCTCGACCTTGGATCAGGACTTGATACTGCGCAGCGTCCATGCCCATATCCGCGAGTTGATGCCGGTGGATGGCCTTGGTCTGGGCTTCCTGGACCTACCGGGCCAAGCCTTGGACTTCCCCTACCTGTTTGCTGCGCATCAGCCTCGGCCGGCCATCAGGCTGACTCGGCCCGCCTTACAAGCCAACAGTCCGGCGAGCATCCCTGCTAGCACGCCGGCAATGTCGAAGGAGAGTGCGCGGCAAGCGCTGGAATGGATCTGCATCGATCAGGCCCAGCCTCAGCATTTCAGTGCGCCCGCCGGGCAGACGCTGAGCCTCTTCGAAACCGGCTGTGCGGAAGCCTTGCTGGCCCCTCTGGTGGTCAACGGCCAGGTGCGCGGCCTCTTGGGGGTCTACAGCCAAACGCCGGGCGCCTATCAAGCCTGGCACCTTGATATGTTGCTGACCCTGGCGGCCTATAGCGCCGTCGCACTTGAGAACGCCAGCACCTATGCCCGCTTGCAACAAACCCAGGAAGAGCTGGTGCAGCAACAGAAGTTTGCGGCCTTGGGCTCCTTGGTGGCCGGCGTTGCCCATGAGCTGAATACGCCTCTGGGCAACTGCCTGTTGGCGGCCAGCACGCTCGAAGCAAACTCCGCAGCCTTCGCGACCCGTTTGGACCAGCCTGCGGCCAGCTTGCGCAAATCGGAGCTGCGCGACTTTGTTGACGAAGTCACGCATTCATCGCAACTGCTGATGCGCGGCTTGAGTCGTTCTGCCGAGCTGATTCGCAGCTTCAAGGAGGTGGCCGTAGATCGCAGCAGCCAGCAGCGGCGCCGCTTTGGCCTGCATCGTTTGGTCAACGACGTGCTGGAAACGCTGGCCAATGAGCTCAAGAACAAAGGCCATGTCTGGCAGGTCGACATTGCGCGCGATTTGGAGCTGGACAGCTACCCCGGGCCGCTCGGCCAAGTCTTGACCAATCTCGTCAATAACTCCGTATTGCATGGCTTCGAAGGCCGGCGCGGCGGTCAGATCTGGCTCGCAGCCGAGCTGCATGCCGACGTAAGCAATAGGCCTTTCATACGCATCAGCTACCGCGACGATGGTTGCGGCATCGCCGCCGAGCATATGGAGCGGATTTTTGACCCCTTCTTCACGACCAAGATGGGCCAAGGCGGCAGCGGTTTGGGACTCAGCATCAGCTACAACCTGGTGCATTCGGTGCTGGGCGGCGAGATCACGGTGCACAGTGAAGCCGGGCAAGGCGCCCGCTTCCAGATCGACTTGCCCTTGCTGGCTCCTCTGGCCGAAGCATCCATTGACGCTGTCCATTAGACTGGCTAGAACTTCTGCGTTTGTGCTGGCTCGGGCTGCTGACCATGCGCCGGGCGAGCCGCGCAGCTTGTCAGCTCAAACTGGAAGCCACTTGCCATGACATTGGACATCATTGCAGAAATCAGCCGCTACAACGCCGAGCGCGAAAACGAGCGCTTGCAGATGAAGTACCAGCGCATGCGGGCGTCGGCCTTTGCCTTCATGCGCGGCAGTTGCCACTTCTTTTACGCTCAGCTGCCGGCCGAAGCCGTGCTGCATGCGGGCAAGTCGGAGCTGCCGCAGACCTGGGCTTGCGGCGACTTGCATGCCGAGAATTTCGGCAGCTACAAGGGTGAGAGCAAGGGCGAGCGGCACCTGGTCTATTTCGATATCAACGACTTCGACGAGGCCGCCCTGGCGCCCTGCACATGGGATGCGCTGCGCTTGCTGACCAGCTTGCAAGTGGGCACGCAAGCACTCAAGTTGACGCCAGCCGAGCGACTGGCTTTGAGCCAGTCTTTCATCGACCGCTACGCCGCTGCGCTGCGCGAAGGCAAAGCCTTTTGGCTGGAGCGAGACACGGCCAGTGGCCCGGTGGGCGACTTGCTGGACGGGATGAAAGACCGCAAGCGAAGCGCGTTTCTGGATGGCCGCACCAAGCAGGAAGGCACGCAACGCCGACTCAAGATCGACGGCAAAAAAGCGCTGGCCGTCAGCGAAGCCGAACGAGCCGACATCGAATCCTTGATGCTGGAGTTTGCGAAAAGCCAGGCCCGGCCCGGCTTCTTTGAGGTGCTGGATGTGGGGCGGCGCATCGCCGGAACCGGCAGCCTGGGCGTGCCGCGTTATGTGATCTTGGTTGCGGGCAAGGGTTCGCCCGATCAGAACTATCTGCTGGACCTCAAACTGGCCATGCCTTCCAGCTTATTGCCCCATTTGCACAAGTACGGGCCGCAGCCGGCCTGGGCCAACGAAGCAGACCGCATCGTCGCGAGCCAGCGCAGCATGCAGGCGGTGAGTCCGGCCTTCTTGCAGCCGCTGATATGGCAGGGCCAGGCCTATGTGCTGCGCGACCTGCAGCCCAGCGAAGACCGAATCGCACTTGCGCCCAAGTCCTTCGCACCCGGGGACACGATGGGCAGCTTGGTCCAACTCACGCAGACCATGGCCGAGACCTTGGCCTGGGCGCAGCTGCGCAGCTCCGGTCGCCGGGGCGCCTGTGCGGCCGATGCCTTGATCGAATTTGGCCAGGGGCAGGACCGCTGGCAAGCACAACTGCTGCAAGCGGCCCAGGCCAGCGCTGCGAAGCTTGAGCAAGATGCCGAGACCTTCAACCTGGCCTATGACGCTGGCGCTTTTGCGGCTTGAGCGGTCAAGGGTGCGGAGCTAAAGAATCGGCGGGCCTGGCCGCTCTTGGCCGCTGTTGGCCGCTATTGGCCTCTCTCAGCCCAATCAACTCATGGCCTCGCACCCATTTGGCCTCAGGAACTCAAGCCCTGCCGGGCCCGCCACTCGGCGGCATTGATGGCGTAGACGGCGCAGTCCATCTCATACCAAGTTTCAATGCCGCGATAGCTCATGCCCAGGCGCTGCATGACACGGGACGAGCCAGTGTTGTCCGGGTGGCAAACGGCCAGCAGCTCAGGCGCGCTCAAGGTCTCGAAGGCAAAACCGGCCATGCAGCGTGCAGCCTCGGAGGCAAAGCCTTGATGCCACTTGTCTTTGCGAAAGCGCCAGCCGATTTCGAGCGGGTTTTTCGCATCTCGCCCGAGATGCTGAATCGCGCCCGCGCCAATCAAGACGCCGCTGCTCGACTCGAAAATTGCCCACCAGGAGTAGCCCCATTCGGCCCAGCGCGCCTTGCAGCGATCGATCATGGCCTGCGTGTCGTCCAGGGTATCGGGCTTGCCGGTGATGTAACGCATCACCTCCGGATCAGCGTTAAGCTCGAACAAGCCGGCGAGGTGTTCGTCATTGATCGGCTCAAGTCGCAGCCGCTGCGTGGTCAAAACTGTCATTTCAAATGGGACCTTATTGCTGATTGCTATGTCTACCTGCTCACGCGCAGGGCGAAAAACAATATTCATACAAAGGGGCTAAAGTCAGCCTCACCCCATTTGCCTAACGGAGTTTCTCATGCACATTTTCAGCGCCTCTTTGCGCATTGTCGCGCTCACCGCCGCCATGCTGGCCCTCGCGGCCTGCAACACACCCAGCGGCAAACATGATGAACATGGCGGCGGCGCCGGGATGGGCATGGGTGCCGGCATGGGTGGCATGGGTGGCATGGGCAGCATGGCCGCTGCGTCGCTGACACCAACGCAGGGCAACAATGTGCGCGGCTTGGTGATGTTCCACGAAAAGGACGGCCACGTGATGGTGCATGCCAAGCTCAGCGGCCTCAAGCCCAATGGCGAGCATGGCTTCCATATGCACGAAAAGGGTGACTGCGCCAGCCTTGACGGCACAAGCGCCGGGGGCCACTTCAACCCTGATGGCAAGCCGCACGGTCCCCAATCCGCCGCCCACCATGCCGGTGATATGCCGGCCTTGAAGGCCGACGCTAACGGCAAGGTCGATCAGAAGTTCATGCTGCACGGCCCGACCGTGGCTGCCGGCCCGGCCAGCATCGATGGCCGCAGCGTGATTGTGCACATCGCGCCGGATGACTATGCCACCCAGCCGACCGGCAATTCGGGCGCCAGGATTGCTTGCGGCGTGATTGCCGCGCACTGAGGTAGATTCAATCGGTGGCGAACAAGGCCTCGGCCTGCTCAAAGCCATAGAAGCTATCAGTCATGTGTTGCCAAGTGCCATTGGCCTTGGCTTCCTGCGCGATATTGCGCACGGCGCCCATGGCGGCCAACATGGGACAAAGCCCCAAGCTGACCCGGCCTGCGCCGGCCGCAAACAAGTCCGGCGCTGAAGGTGCACCCGGCATGGCCATCACGTTGATCGGCCCTTTGACGGCGGCGCAGAGTCGCCGGACAAGCGCCAGGTCTACCAGGCCTGGCACAAACAACATATCGGCGCCGGCCGCCAGATAGCTGTTGGCACGGGCCACCGTTTGCGCAAAGCGCTCCTCGGCATTCGCACCCAGGCCGAGCAAAAAGGTGTCGGTGCGTGCATTGATCCACAGCGGCATGCCGGCTTGCTCGGCCGCGGCGCGCGCTGCCGCAAGGCGGGCCATTTGCTCTTCGATGGTAAACAGCACGGCGCTCGGCTGGTGATGCAGCCGGTCTTCCAGATTGACGCCCACCGCCCCGGCCGCGATGCTGGCCCGAATGGTCTGCGCGACCTTCTCAGGTGCCGTGCCGTAGCCGGCCTCAATGTCGGCATTGACGGGGATCTTGAGGCAAGCGCTGATGGCCGCGACTTCGCGCAGCATCGCGTCACGCCCTATCAGTTCGGCGTCCTGCAAGCCGCGTGCATAGGCGATGCCAGCGCTTGTCGTGCCGATGGCCGGGAAACCCTCGGCGGCAAAAATGCGCGCGCTGGCGCAGTCCCAGGCATTCGGCAGCAGCAAGCGACCTTGCTGATTGAGTTGGCGAAAATGCAATGTCCGTTGAAGCTGAGTTGGCATGATGAAGAAGCTCACTGATGTATTGGAAAGGTCGGCATCGTGCCCGGCCCTGATCAGCCGAACTCGCGGTTTTCGGCCGTCGGCATTCCACCAACGCTCAGTCAACATTTCGCCAAGGTTTCGCCCAGGTTTCGCCAACTCTTCGCCAACATGCAGCGTCGACTGAAATGGCCGCGTCCGGAAACCGCTAGACACAGGCAGGCTAAGCCCCGACGATCGCGGCCATGAATTTGGATCACGACAACTGCTACCGCGCGCTGGCCAGCCGCGACGCCCGCTTTGACGGGCGCTTCTTCATTGCCGTCAAGACGACCGGCATCTACTGCCGCCCGATCTGCCCGGCGCGCACGCCCAAGTCTGAGAACGTGCGCTTCATGTCCAGCGCAGCGGCTGCGCAAGAGGCAGGGTTTAGGCCCTGCCTGCGCTGCCGACCCGAAGCCGCGCCCGACTCCGGCGCCTGGCGCGGTGTCTCCAACAGTGGCGTCTCGCACACCGTCACGCGTGCCTTGACCTTGATCGAAGCGGGCGAGCTGGACAACGCCGACCTGGCCAGCCTGTGCAACAAGCTCGGTGTGGGCGAGCGCCAGCTGCGCCGCCTGTTTGCCGAGCATGTCGGTGCGGCGCCCAATGTGGTGGCACAAACCCGCCGCGTGCTGCTGGCCAAGCAGCTGATTCACGAGACCCGCCTGCCGCTCACCGAGATCGCTTTTGCGTCCGGCTTCGGCAGCATTCGTCGCTTCAACGAGGTCTTTCAAACCATGTTTGCACGCCCGCCAAGCGCGCTCCGGCATGGCAGTGCACCCGACTGTTCGGCTGGCCCGCAAGGCGAGGTCAGCCTGCTCTTGCGCTACCGCCCGCCTTACGACTGGCCGGCCATGCTGGGTTTTTTGGCGGCCCGCGCGATTCCCGGCATGGAAACGGTGCAAGACAACAGCTACAGCCGCAGCATCTGTTTGGCTGGCGTGCATGGTACGGTGAGCGTCACACATGCCAGCGAGCAACAGGCGCTGCGGGTCTTGCTGCGCTTCCCCAATCTGGCCGCCCTGCCCGCCATCATTGCGCGGCTACGCCGCATGTTCGATCTGGCGGCCGACCCGGCGGTGATTCAAGCGCAGTTGTCAGCCGCTTGCCCCCTGATGGCTGCGTTGACGGCGCGCCGACCGGGCCTGCGTGTGCCGGGCAATTGGGACGGCTTCGAGTTGGCCATGCGCGCGGTGCTGGGCCAACAGATCACCGTCGGCGCGGCCATCAAACTGGCCGGCAAGATGGTGCAGCAATATGGCGAGCCGCTGAGTGCGATGGGCGTCACGGGCGATTTTGACGACTTGAGAAACGCGAACATACAGCGGCTTGGCCTAACCCACCTTTTCCCCACACCGGAGCGGCTGGCCAGCGCTGACCTGGCAACTTTGGGCATGCCCAAATCAAGAGCTGCAACCTTGTCGGGCGTAGCCAACGCCTTGCTTGCCAACTGCCATCTGCTCGATGCCGACGCCAGTTTGGACGAGGGTTTGGCGAAATTGCGTGCCCTGCCCGGCATCGGAGACTGGACCGCGCAGTACATTGCGATCCGGCAAATGCGTGAACCCGACGCCTTCCCGGCGGGCGATGTCGGGCTGATGCAGGCGCTGGAACAGCTAGAAGGCAGCCGCCCCAGCGCCAAGCAGCTGAGCGAGCGAGCGCAGGTCTGGCGGCCTTGGCGGGCCTATTCAGCGCAGCATCTTTGGCAATCGTTGATGCCGCAAGCGGCCTGAGGCTTGTTTAGCGCAAGGGCGAACTGCCGTCCGGCATTGCGCCTTGGTCGCGGCGCGAACCAAATTGGTGGGCGTACACCCAGGTGAACTCGGCGCCGAACAAGAATATCTGCGCCGAATAGTAGACATACAAGAGCACCACAATCAGCGACGCGGCAGCGCCGAAGGCGGTCGTAACGCCGCTGTGGCCGATATAGCTGCCGATCAGGGTTTTGCCCGCCACAAACAGCAGTGAGGTCACCAAGGCACCGATCCACACATCGGCCCATTGCACTTTTGCCCTGGGCATGGTCTTGTAGATCAGCGCAAAAATCAGCGTCGACAAGCTTAAGCCCAATGCCAACTCACTGACACGCGCCAGCGTCAGCCAACCGACCGAACTGGGGTCCCACCAGCGGCTCAACGCAGCCAGTCCGGCACTGAAGGCAAGCGACACAACCAGCAAAAATCCTATGCCCAGGATCATCCCGAAAGACAGCAGCCGGGCGCGCAGCAAGGCCCACAAGCCCGACACTTTCTCTTTTTGCGGCGCCCGCCAGATGCGGTTGAGCGCGTCTTGCAGCTCGGTGAACACCGAGGTGGAGCCGATGAAAAGAAACAGCAGACCAAAGGCCGCACTCATCAAGTTCTCGCTCGGCCGGCCGGCGCTTTCGATCAAGTCCTGCACAGCCAGCGCGCCGGGTGAGCCCAGCAAGGCTTGCAATTGATCGTAGATTTCGCCACGCGCTGCCTCCTCGCCGAACACCGCACCAGCGACCGCGATCACGATCAACAACAGCGGCGCGATCGAGAAAATCATATAAAACGCCAGCGCCGCGCCCATGCTCTGCGCATAGTCGCGCACCCAATTCACGGCCGCCGCGCGCAGCAGGCCGCCGATCTGGCCCAGCAAATGCCGCATGCGCTGCGTCATGCGGTCAGAGCCGGCCGTTCTGCGACAGCAAGACCGCCACCGGTCTTGTGCTGGTGAACTCGGAGCAAATGATGGCGATCACGGCGGTGATGGGTACAGCAAGAAAAGCACCGGCAATACCCCACAGCTCAGACCAAACGGCCAAACTGATCAGGATCGCCAGCGGGCTCAAATTGAGTGAATTGCCCATGATGTAAGGGTCAAGAAAATTGCCGATCACAAACTGCACCAGACTCAAGGCCAACATCATCGGCACGATGATGCTCAGGTCCTGAAACTGCGCGATGCCCATGGCCAGCGGCAGCAAAACGCCGAGGAAGGAGCCGATATAGGGAATGAAATTGAGCAGGCCGATCAGCAGCGCCCAAAAGGGCGCGAACTCGAGCCCATAGTGCGCCATGATGGCCCAGCTCAAGCCGCCCAGCAACACACTCAAAAGTGCCTTGAGCGACAGGTAGGCGCCGATCCGCCCATTGATGCGCTGGCCGATCTGCCGTGCACGTTCGGCCCCGCCCCGGCTGTTCATGATGGCATCGACCTTGGCCGGAAAAGAACGCATCTCGACCAGCAAAAACGTCGCATACAGCATCACCACCACGATGGCCCACAACAAGGACGAGACCGAAATCACCATCGAGCCCAGCAAGCTCTGCAGATTGATTTGCGCGAAAAAATCCTGGCGCAGCGTGGTCCAAGTCGGCTCGTTTTCTATCCCCATCAGCACCGCCAGCTTCTGAATACCGACCAAGAGCGACTGCTGGTATGCCGGTGCTCGCAGCAAAATCTGCTCAAAGTTTGCCGCCACCAAATAGAAAATAAACGTCAACGCCAGCCCTATGCATGCCAGCGCCAACAAATAGCTCAGTCGCAGCGGCAGGCTATGGCCGCGCAAGGACAGCCGGCGCAGCGAGTGTGTCAGGCCAACAAATACATAGACGAGGGCCGCCCCGGCCACCACAGGGATCAAGGTCTTCTTGCCGATCACCAGCAGCCAGCCACCGATCAACAAAAGAACGCTGCTGTAGACCACATTGCGGAGTCGATTCATCTGCTCATTGACCATATGTCCTGCTTTTCTCTAGGCCTATCTAGCTGTCGCTGCGCGCAAGTAAGCCGCCATTTGCTTGTCATCGGCGCCTCAGGCTTTGCTCGCGGAGGCAATTGGCATCGAAGCTTCTGGCGGAGTTTACGATGCGCCTGTGCGCAAGCTGCTGCGGCCGCTCCCGCAAGGGCGCATGACCCGGCGATGCCGCGCTATGCCGCGCTATGCCGCGCTATGCCGTCGCGATTTTGGCCGCTTGGCGTGTAATTCCGGCCCAAATTCAGCGCTATGCTGCTACGAAATGAAGCCTAACTCTGCTTTCGAGTTGACTCGCAAGGGCTGCTCTCTTTAGGCGCTCATTTCATTCTGGGCCTGGCACCACCAGCCGCCGCTCGCTGTTCTACTTCGACCTTAGGCATCACAAATGCCCACATTCCTAGCGCTTCTACGCGGCGTCAACGTCGGCAAAGCTAAGCGAGTTCCCATGGCTGAGCTGCGCGCCCTGCTCTTTGACCTCGGCTACACAGGCGTCGCTACGCTGCTCAACAGCGGCAACGCAGTTTTCTGCGCCCCAACAGGCACTCCGGTGGAGCATTCGGCAAGCATTGCCGCTGCCATTTCATCTCGGCTCGCGCTTGAGGTGCCCGTCATCGTCAAGTCGGCCCAAGAACTCGCGGCCATCATCTCCGAGAATCCAATCGACGCGGGAACGCACGAACATCCACGCTTTCTGGTCGCGTTCACTCAAGACACCAAGGCGCTGCAAGGCCTCGCCGCCATTGAGTCGCTCGTAGTAGCTCCAGAGAAGTTTGCAATAGGCAAAAATGCTGCATACCTGCTGTGCGCTGCAGGCATATTGGAAAGCAAGGCCGGAGAATCCCTCCTCGGCAAAGCAGGCAAGGCAGCCACCACGAGAAACTGGGCGACCGTCCTTAAACTTCAGGCACTTGCAAGTGAACGCGATGCCTAAGCCTGCGTGCGAGCCGATTCGCAACGGCTGGTTACTACAGGCCCCTATTGCGTTCTGGGCCTTTCGCGCCCGGCCGTCGCTCGCAGCTCAACTTCGACCTTCAGGCTATAAAAAACTCCCAAGCCGAGTCACCCCGATTTACACCGAGCCGCATAACTTTAAAGATACGCATACTCAATTCAGGCGTCGAGCTTTGCCACGCTACAAACTCAGTGATTGCCACGCACTGATGTTGCCGGTGCTGCTGTCGGAGCAAATCGTACCGGGCAACTTTTGCCTTTGCACTCAACTTCCTTGTGGACCAGGAACTTGATTTGAAGGCGCTGGAAGCGCGCTTCAAGAACGACACCACGGGCGCCTCCGCCTTCGATCCCCGCGTGATGCTCAAGCATCGTCTTGCTGGCCCACTGCCAAGGCTTGATCTCCAAGCGCAGCATCGCAGCCGCCTGCGCGTAGAACGTCCAGTTCATTGACATCAGCGGCGACGGCCAGCCCATTTAAGCCATGGATCCAGCAACTCGATTTGACAGCCACTTACACCCGCCGGACGGCGGGAGTGACTGAGAATATAGGGTTGTTGGACAGCCTCGTTAGGCCGCACTGGGCACGGTCATGAAACTCGAACCAAAACATCTCGACACACCACTAGGCAAGCGCGATTGGTCCAAGCTATGGATGCCCATTGCCAGCATCGTTCTCGCCTGGCTATTTCGGTGGCTTGACGATCTGGCTTACCCTAGGGCCTGGGCTTTCCGCGCTTCAGAACCACCGCTCACGCATGGTTCAGATAGCGACCCTAGTTGGATGCATCATCTCTTGCGTCTTTGTCATGCGAACTGTCATTCCATGGGTTCTGGGCGCAGCAGCAACATGAACTACCTCCTGACGCGGTGTGGCCTAACAAGCAGCTAGGCCGCGCAACTCAAGAAAGGCTCCGCTCGTGGCATCGAAAACCTCAAGGTCCTCAACACGCAACAGTAGCGCGGATACGACCGAGGCAGTGGACGACTTCATGACCAAGCTTGTCCACCCGCGAAAGGACGAAGTGGGCGCTATCCGAGTTGCCATCCTTGGTGCCGACTCATCGATTGCCGAGGGCATCAAGTGGAATGCGCCGAGCTATCGCACGACGGACTACTTCGCCACTACAAATTTGCGCGAGAAGGCCGGCATCGGCGTCATTCTTCACCTGGGCACCAAGGTCAGAGAAACTCCCCAACAAGCCCTTCCTATCGCAGATCCTGAAGGCTTACTCAAGTGGCTCGCGAAGGATCGCGCGATGGTTGTGTTCAATGATATGCAGGACCTTGCCGCCAAGAAGATAGCCTTTGTGGATTTGATACGGCAGTGGATCGCGCATGTCTGACAAGGAATCGCTCGTACGCTGTCGCACAACGCAGCCAAACCCGTCGCTCGAGTGGCCCTCAGCCAGCAGGCCGCGCTGCCTGTATATTTTCAGCTCCGCGCGGCCAGCTGGCTGCAGCCCCTAAGCTTCAAGGTCAGGTCGCGCAGAAGAAGCGTCGCAGCACTTTTCAGAAGGAGGAAAAAATGCTCGAAGGACATTGCCACTGCGGTGAAGTACGGTGGAGATTCGATCTGCAGCCTGAAGGAGCAACCGCGTGCAATTGCACGGTTTGCCGTCGCTACGGTGCACTCTGGATATACGACTACGAAGGCCGGAATGTTCACGTGACGGGCCAAACATCGTCATACATCAGAGGCCGATCCATTGAGTTCCATTTCTGCCCAAAATGCGCTTGTGTCTCGCATTGGCGGGCTCAGACCAAAGATGAAAATGGGCAGCGTAGATTGGCGGTCAACGTTCGATTGTCTGAGCCGGATAGCGTCGCCGCGGTTCCCATCGATCACTTCGACGGCTTGGATACTTTTGAAGATTTGCCAAGAATTGGGAAGTGTGTTTCAGACTATTGGTTTTAACAGCAGCATTGGCAAGCGAGTGCGGCCTAATCACTCGCTCACTTGCTCACTTGCTCACTTGCTCACTTGCTCAATCGCACCAACTGCGGCAAGCGGCTAGCCCAAACCTAAGGCCGCACGAAGCCGCCCACCTTCGGAGCCCTAGATGTCATCCATGCGCCGCATTCAGTTTTCCGCCAAGATCAACGCGTCAGTGCCCACGGTTTGGCGCCTCGTGGTAGGACCTGATAGCTACAAGCGTTGGGCCTCGGCTTTCGCGGAGGGCTCGTGCTTTTCAGGCTCGTGGGAGCATTGGGCAAAAATCAAGTTTCTCTCCCCTTCTGGAGATGGCATGGTCGCGGAAATCGCTCAGAACCGGATGAACGAGTTCATCTCTATTCGACACCTTGGCTTCATTGCAAATGGAATAGAGGACACGACAAGCGAATCCGTTCGAGCCTGGGCCCCCGCCTATGAGAACTACACATTTGTCAGTGATCCCGAGGGCACGAAGTTGGTCATCGAACTGGACGTGCCCAGCGAGTGGGGGCAGTACATGAACGAGACTTGGCCAAAGGCACTGGCCAAGCTCAAGGAATTGTGTGAGGCCGAGAGTGCGGCCTAAGCTGCCGCTCGATCGGACCTCCGCCAGCTGGCCACGCTAAGCTGCCTGTATATTTTCAGCTCCGCGGCCAGCAGGCTACGGACCCTTGGCTTCAACGTGATGCAGCACAAGCCAGCCCCATCACTGGTCGGAAGGAGACTCCTCGTGAAAGACTCAGAGAAGCAGGTTCTAAGAGCGATCGACACATATAAGTCCGCTGTTCTGGCAAAGAACGCTGACACGTTCATGCAACTCTACGACCCTGAAGTCAGGGTATTCGACACATGGGGCATTTGGTCATACGAGGGTGCAGCGGCTTGGAGAATCGCTGTCGAGGGTTGGTTCTCTTCGCTTGGTAGTGACACCGTCAGGGTCACGTTCGAGGACGTGAAGATCACGGCCGAGCCCAGCTTCGCCACAATGAGTGCCTTTGCACGCTACGCTGCCTTCTCGGCTCAAGGCGAAGAACTTCGGGCAATGCAGAACCGTTTTACTTGGGTGCTGAAGGCCAGCGGCCATGTTTTGCGCGTCGTCCACGAGCACACATCTACACCAATCGGATTCGAAGACACGAAGGCAATATTCAAGCGCGAAGGCAAGTCATGAGAGCACGGTATCAAATGCCGACCAAGCCTTCGTTCAAGCCGACTCGCAAGGGCTGCTCTCCTCAGGCCCCCATTGCATCCTGGGCTTTGCGGGCCCAGCCGCCGCTCGCTGCTGAGTTCGAACCTTCGGCGTCGCAGCCCACAGTTTTGTCGCTTGATCAACTCCCAATGCCAATGCAGAACGCACTCGTCGGAAAACGGATCCTCATCACCCAGGCAAACGAGTTCATGGGGCCTGCATTCTGCGAGGTGTTTTCCGAGCAAGGAGCAGACCTTGTCCGCAGCAGCGTAGAACTCAGCGCGGCTGAGGCTGCTGGTCAGGTCGTCTCCAGTGCCGGTCCGATTGACGTACTCGTCGCCAATCTGTCTATCCCTGCTCCGACTACGCCATCGTCGGAAGTTGGCGAGGAAGAGTGGCGAAGCGTGTTCGCCGCGCTGGTCGATCCTCTCCCGCGGCTGATCAAGGCGGTGGTGCCCATCTTTGCACACCGCGGAGGAGGCAAGATTCTCGTTGTCGGCAGCGCCTCGGCGCTCCGCGGCATGAAGCGGGCCTCTACCTACAGCGCAGCGCGTGGCGCGCAGCTCGCTTACGTGCAATCCGTTGGCGTTGAGCTGGCCCCGCTGAACATTCAAGTCAACGCCATCGCGCAGAACTTTGTAGACAACCCAAGCTACTTTCCCGCCACTCTCCAAGCGAACCCCAAGTTCCAGAAGAGACTGGCGCGGGAGGTGCCCTTGGGTCGACTTGTGATGGCACGTGAAGACGCCTTGTTCGCTGCCTACCTGTGCAGCGAAGCCGCAAACTGCTTTGTCGGTCAGGTGTTCCCCGTGTCCGGCGGCTGGGCGACCAAGTGACGGCGGCGCCCAAGCCCTCGCTCGATTCAGTCGGCACCGAGGCTCAATATTCGGTCGGCGCCAAGGCCCATAGAATCCCACCATGATTGAAGCGCCCAAACTGATCAAACCAGAAGCCGACCCAGCTCCGAAATGGTTTCATATTGCCGTTGCCGCCAGCATGGTGCTGAGCACCGCCAGCGCGGTCTACAGCTCGATGCGCACCAGCGCCGCGATGCAAGCCTTGGTGAAAGAGAACTCGCGCCTTGTTCTTGCCAGGTCCACGCCGCTGCTGCAATTCATGAGCAGCAATTTTGACGGTGGCCAGGCTGCGCTGAGTTTCTCGGTTACCAATGACGGAAACGGCCCGGCACGTATCGTCTGGTTCGAAATGAAATCCGAAGGCAAGCTGATCAAGAGCCTGCGCGAGCAGCTTCGCGCGTCGAGCCCCGAAACCGCCAAATTGCCGCTAGAAATCATGACATCGACGATTGCGCCGCGCCTGATTTCACCCGGCAGCAGCATCAAGCTGTTTTCCTGGGTACAGCCTGCCGCCAAAGACGCTGAGGCCTTGCAGCTCTGGCGTCAGTTTGACCGCCAAGGCCGCGGCAAAGTCACCATCGAGGCTTGCTACTGCTCGGTGCTGGACGCCTGCTGGATCTCCGATCTGGAAGGCAGCATTCCCAAGCCCGTGGCCAGTTGCGAACCCGAGGGGCGCACGACGCTGAACGGCTGAAACCCTGCCGCCATTTGGGTCTGATTGACGATCCCCTTGTGGCGCTCGCTCCACTGCTGCATTGGCTCGCTTTGCCCCTCGAAAACCTGACTTAAAAAGGCCAGAGCAACCTCTTTGGTCGCCGTTTTGACGAGCGGATTCAGCGTCACACCGCCGGTGCCGGCGCGGTCGGTGAACATGCTGTGCGATCCACCTTCAAACACCACCAGCGACTTCTGCGCACTGCCGGTCGCATTGAAGACACCAATGCGGTCGCGCGCATCGGAGTGGTAGCCAGGGATGACGATCACGTCCTCGGTGGCCGTGATGTGCAGGGTCGGGATCGTGATGGGCTTGAGGATTTCAGACGTGCGTTCGGTCTCGCCATAAAACGGCGGGGCCGAGATGATGATGGCTGCCTTGAAGCGCGGGTCACGCAGCTGGTCCATCACCGCGCCTTGGCGCACCACCTGCGCGCCGGACAGCAGCATCACCGTGTTGGCGCCATAGGAATGCCCGGCCGCAATCACGCGGCCCGGGTCAATCTGGCTGCCATGGGGACCAATCAACAACTGGTCCAGGGCGAAGCGCACATCGGCAACCCGGTTCAGCGCCTCACTCTCCTTGGCCGCGTCTTGCAAGCGCCCGACTAAGCCGAATGGATTGCCCAGCCACAGTGCTCTATCACTGCCTACATGTTGTACATGTAGCGTCGCAAAACCCTTGGCCGCCCAATAGGCACCCAGATAGCTATACCCGCGACGCGAGCCGCCGATACCGTGGGAGAAAACGATCAGCGGTACGGCGGCGGCCTGGCTGCTGGCATTGCTGGGCCAATACAGGCGCGCCGGCACCGCGCGCTGGCGGGCGCCGTCTTGCCAATCCAGATCCTCGGTGTTGAAGCCCACAGCCACATCGGAGGCGGGTGGCGCATCCAGCCCCGGCAAGGGATTGCCACTCACCGCCGCGGCATCGGGCGTACGGCAGGCCGTCAAACCCGATCCAAAGCCCAAGATCAGACTGAACGCCAGAGTGCCACGCAACAAACTGGACCGAAGCGGTTTATTCATACTGATCATCATGGCTGCATAACTCCAGATTTCAAGACTCTAAGGCTTCGGCAGGCTGCGGCGCTTGGCGCTTGAACAGGCGAGCAAAACGCTGAATGCCATCATCGACATAGCTGAACACGACCGGAATCACCAACAGGCTCAGAAAAGTTGAAGTGATCAAACCGCCAATCACGACGATGGCCATAGGTGCACGAAAACTCGGGTCGACGCCCCAACCCATCGCAATCGGGAACATGCCCGCGCCCATCGCAATCGTCGTCATCACGATAGGTCGGGCGCGTTTGTGGCAGGCATCGAGAATCGCCTCAAAGCGCGGCAAACCATGGTCGCGGCGCGCGATCACCACATAGTCCACCAACAGAATCGAGTTCTTGGTCGCAATGCCCATCAGCATGATCAGGCCAATCATGGATGGCATCGACAAGGCAGTGCCGGTGATGAACAGCGCCAGGAAGGCGCCTGGAATCGACAAGACCAGCGCCGCCAGAATCGTCACCGGCTGAATAAAGTCTTTGAACAAAAGCACCAGCACGATGTAGATGCACATCACCCCGGTCAGCATCGCTAGGCCAAAGCTGGCGAACAACTCACCCATGGCCTCGGCATCCCCGACCGTGGTTTGAATGATGCCAGGCGGCAAGTTCACAAGGCTTGGCAGTCCCAAGGCAGTCTTTTCCACCAAGCCCAGCGGCTGGCCATTCAATTCGATTTCGAAATTGATATTGCGCAGTCGGTCATAACGATCGATTTGCGCAGGTCCACTGGCAATCTCGAGCGTGGCCACGTTGGAGAGCGCCGTTGGCCCATGGCTGCCCGGTACCGGCAAGCTACCCAGCAGCGCCAGGTCAGCCCGGGCGTCGGCACGCAGCTTGACGACGATGGGCACCTGGCGTTGGGCGAGATTGAGCTTGGCCAAGCCCTGGTCATAGTCGCCGGCCGTGGCAATGCGCAAGGTGTCGGCAATCGCCGCCGCGCTGACACCCAAATCGGCAGCGCGCGCAAAGTCGGGTCGCACGATCAACTCCGGCCGCACCAGGCTGGAGGTCGAGGTGACCGCACCAATGCCGGGGATACCGCGCAACTCGCGCTCGACTTTTTGCGCATGTTCGGCCAACGCATGGCCATCCTCCCCGGCCAGCACGATCACATATTTTTCACTGCTGCCGCCAAAGCCGACCTTGACCCGCGCGCCCGGCAAGACGTCCAGCGCGTCGCGCAACTGCCCTTCCAGATCCTGTTTGCTGAGACCCTTGCGTTCGCCGCGCGGCGTCATGTTCAGCGTCAAAGTGGCCTTGCGCACCTCAGGTGAGCCGCTCATCGCAAACGGGTCGCCGCCGGCATTGCCGCCGCCGATGGCCGTGTAAATCAGCTTGACATGCGGGTTAGCGGCCACAATCACGCGCGCCTGTTCGGCCAAGGCCTGGGTCTGCTTGAAAGTGCTGCCGGGCGGCAAAGTGATGGTGACCTGCGTTTGATTCAAGTCATCCGGCGGGATGAAGCCGGTCGGCAACAAGGGCACCAAGGCGAGCGAGCCGACGGTGAAGGCAATCGCCCCAGCCAAGGTCAGCAATCGGTGCTGCAAGCACCATTTGGCCCAGCCGGTGTAGACGGTCAGCCAGCGCGGCTCGGTGTGGTCTTTCTTCGGTGCTTTGAGGATGTAGGCCGCCATCATCGGCGTCAACATGCGCGCCACCACCAGCGAGACAAACACGGCGATCGCCGCCGTCCAGCCGAACTGCACAAAGAACTTGCCCGGAATACCGCCCATGAAGGCCGTCGGCAAGAACACCGCGATCAAGGTGAAGGTGGTGGCGATGACTGCCATGCCGATCTCGTCGGCCGCCTCCATGGCCGCTTGGTAAGGCGTCTTGCCCATGGCCAGATGGCGCATGATGTTCTCGATCTCGACGATGGCGTCGTCGACCAAAATGCCGACCACCAGGGACAAAGACAAAAGCGTTACCGTGTTGACGGTGAAACCGAGCAGATACATCAGGCCGAAGGCCGGGATCACCGACAAAGGCAAAGCCGTCGCGGCGACCAAGGTGGCGCGCCAATCGCGCAAGAAGAACCACACCACGATGATGGCGAGAAGTGCGCCCTCGTAGAGCAGCACCATCGAGCCGTCGAAGTTCTCTTGCACCGGATCGACAAAGTTATAGGCCTCGGCAAACTCGATCTCGGGGTGGGCTGCGCGCAGCTCCTCAATCGCGAGCTTGACGCCAGCGGCCACTTCCACCTCACCGGCTCCACGCGTGCGGGTGATCTCGAAGCCGACCACCGGCTTGCCGTTGAGCTGAGCACTTGCCCTTTGCTCGGCCACTGTGTCGCTGACCTTGGCAATCTGGTCCAGACGGATGCGCCGGCCGTCCGACAAGGCGATGTCCATTGCTGCCAGCTCTTGCGCGCTCTGTACCGTCGCCAGCGTGCGCACCGATTGCTCGGCACCGCCAATGTCGGCTCGCCCACCCGAAGCCTCTTGCTGAATCTGGCGCAGCTGCCGCGACACATCAGCCGCAGTGGCGTTCAAGGCCAGCAATTTGGCCGGATCCAGCTCAACCCGCACTTCGCGGCTGGCGCCGCCCACCCGCGACACCGCGCCGACGCCGCGCACCGCCAAGATGCGTTTGGCTACTTGGTTATCTACAAACCAGGACAGCGCCTCGTCATCCATTCTTGGCGAAGCGACCGAGTAGGTCAGGATGGGCATGCCCGACAGCTCCATCTTGGAGATCACCGGGTCGCGCAGATCGGCCGGCAGGTCGGAGCGCACGCGCGAAACCGCGTCGCGCACATCGTCCACTGCTTGCTGTGTACCCTTCTCCAGGCGGAACTCGACCGTCACGATGGCCACACCGTCTTGCACCGTCGTGTAGATGTGTTTGACGTCTTGCAGGGTGGCGAACTGGTTTTCCAGCTTGCGCGCGACTTGCGACTCGAGCTGCGCCGGCGATGCGCCCGGCAAGGATGCGGTCACGGTCACCGTGGGCAGGTCGATGTCAGGAAAGTTCTGGATCTTCATCGCCCTGAAACCCAGCAAACCGCCGAGTGTCAGCATGATGAACAACAGAATCGCCGGAATCGGATTGCGGATCGAAGCGGAGGAAACGTTCAGCATCGCGGGCTCCGCTTATTTGGCTGCTTTGGCAGCTTGGGCAGGTCTGGCTGCTGGGGCTGTTGAAGCCGCTGCAGCCGCCGTAGCGCTATCCACCACCCGCACCAAATCGCCATCACTCAGAAAGCCGACCCCGCTGGCGACGACGCGCGCCCCTGCATCAAGGCCTCCCGTCAGCTCGACGCGCTCCCCACTGCGCCGGCCAATCGTGACCTTGCGCTGTTGCACACGACCATCGGCGCCAACCTGGAACACATAGGCAAAACCATCGCGCAGCTGCAGCGCCGTTTGCGGCAGGCTCAAGGCATTGCTGCTGCCCAGCTTGAACTCACCACGCGCAAAACTGCCGGCCCTGAACGCTGAGGCTGCGGCCCCGACCGGCAAATCGACATAGGCCAGGCCCATGCGGGTTTGGGCGTCCACGCTGGGCGAGGTGATGCGCAAGCGACCGGCAACTGGCTGATTGTCCAAACCGATCACCGCCACCGCCATGCCGGGGCGCAACTGCAAGAGCTCGGTGGCCGGCACCTCCGCGCGCCACTCCAAGCGGTTCTTGCGGATCAAGCGGAACAGCTCTTGGCCTGGCTGCACGACACCGCCAAGGGCAGCAGCGCGCGCCGAGATGACCCCGTCATCGGGCGCCGTGATGCGGGTTTGTGCAAGCCGCAACTCATCGCTTTCGACGCGGGCCACGGCGGCTTCATGGCGGGCGGCCGCAGTCAACTCGAGGGTCAGGTATTGCTGCAATTGCTGGCCACTCAAGGCATCGCTGCCGCTGCTCTTGAGCTCGCGCGCCCGGTCGGCGTCAAGCTTGGCCGCACTCAGCTGGGCGCGCGCTTCGCTGGCGGCGGCGCGCGCTTGCGCCAACTCGGCCTGCACGGTGTCGGCGGACAATTGCGCCAAGACTTGGCCGCGCTTGACCACATCACCGACATTGACCGCTACCTCGGCCAAACGCAAGCCGCCGAGTTCGCTGCCCACCAGCACCTCTTGCCAGGCGGCGACGCTGCCATTGGCGCTCAAGGTTTGCGCCCAGTCGCTTTTCTCGGCGCTGATCAAATTGACCGTCAGCGCCGGACGCGACTTGGTCGCGGGCGCCGGATCAGCAGCCAGCACGGGGCTTTGCAGCGCCGCACCGATCAAGAAAGACAGCAAGCAAACTTGGAACTTGTTCATATGAATCGCGATCGTCATAGGGCTGTGCCGCCAGGGCTTGAATGGGATGCTTCGGGCTGCCATCCGCCGCCTGTTGCTTTGTAAAGTGAAAACCAGGCCGCCAAACGTGAAGCTTGAACCTGCACCAAGGCCGACTGCGCATTCAAGGTCAGCCGGCGCGCCTGCTCCAGCTCGGCCGCACTGGCCAAGCCCGCGCGCCAACTGCCGGCGGTGGCCACGGCCGATCGCTGATAGCCATCGGCGCTGCTTTGCGCATAACGTTCGCGATGCTGGGCGGCATCAAGCCGCACCAGGGCTTCCTCAACCTCGCGTACCGCCAGCAGCACCGCTGCGCGGTAGCCGGCCAGACTTTCGTCAAAGCGCGCTTGCGCCGCATCGGCATTGGCACGGCGCGAACCGGCATCGAAAATCGGCAAGGTCAATGAGGGGCCAAAACTCCAACCATTGCCGTCAATCTTTGGCCCACCGCTGACCTGCAGCGCCGACAGCGAAATCGAACCGCCGAGCTGCAACTGCGGGTAACGCGCGGCTTCAGCGGCACCGCGCTCTGACCAAGCGGCCAGCACCTGACTTTGCTGCGCCGCCAAGTCAGGGCGCTGAGCCAAGGTGGCTGCCGGCAATTGCGCGACCTGCAGGCCAGGGCTGCTGGGCAATTTTGCGAACGCAGGGGCCAGCTGAGCGCGCAGCTCAAGTTCGGGCCGCCCGCTCAAGCTGACCAGGGCCTTGACCACCAAGTCACATTCCGCGCGCTGGTTCAACCAACGGTTTTGGCTGTCGGCCGCAGCGGCCTGCAGCAGAGCATCATTGGCCGTGGACTCAAAGCCAACCTTGAGCTTGTCGCTGGACCATTGGCTCAGCCGCGTCATCGCCTCGACATCGGCGGCACTGATTTGCGTCAAACGCTCGCAAGCGCGCAGGCTGACATAACTCTGCGCCACCTCGGCCGCCAGACTGACTCTCGCCGCATGCCAATCCAGCTCACTGGCTTGGGCGCGCGCCTCGGCCGCATCGCGCTGCTGGCGCACGCGGGCAAACAGGTCAATTTCCCAAGCGGCGTCCAGACTGGCCGTGCTCAGCGTCTGCGTGGGCACGCCGCTGACCAGGGGCAAGCGCTGGCGCTGCGCGGCCGCGTTCAAATTGACATTAGGCCATTGGGCGCTGCCGGCCTGAGTGGCTTGAGCGCGAGCTTGCTTGATGCGTGCCACCGCTTGCTGCAGCGTGGGATTGGCGGCTTGCGTTTGCTCGATCAACTGCCCCAACAAGGGGTCGTCGAACTGTGACCACCAATCCTGCAGCGCGATGGCCTGCCCACCGTGCGGCAGCGGCGCAACCCAGGCCGGCGGCGTTTGCTCGGCTTGCTTGAGCGCGTCTTTGGGCGGCGGCGGGGTCGCACAGCCGGCCAGCCCCAAGACCAGCCCCGCGGCGAGGGCCGTCGCCAACAATGGCAGGCACGACTTTGGTTTCAAAACGGGCATGACTCTCATCCTCAGCGGCTCTGACGCAGAGCCTGTTCAGCTTCAATCAGCGCTTGGCCAAAAGTGACCAAGCGATTCAAAGTGCGCTCATAAGCGCCGGGGCCATAGACCACGCCCGGCAGCAAGCCTTCCATATCTTGGGCCGATAGCCAATAGTCATGGGCCAGCGCAATCAACGCGAAAGCC
>CAUPEV010000064.1:0-22368 GCA_963510335.1 uncultured Roseateles sp. | reverse complement strand
GGTGGGGCGCCGGCGAGATCGGGTTCGGGCAGGCGACTCGCCACTTTGACACCACACTCATCCGGGCCGCTCCCCGCCGCTGGCTCGTCCAGCGCTTGCTGGGCCACGCTGTCTTGCCAGCCGCTGGACTTCATCGCCGCCAGCACTTGCTCGCGCGTGAAGCCCAGCGCCAATTGCTCCCGAATCCATACTCTCAATTCAGGGCTGACCGCTTGTTGTTGACCACCGCTCATTGACTCTTGACCTCCAGTTTGCGCCTGAACACCAAGCGCCCCGGCTCCGAAAGCGCCGACTGAAATGCATATCCTTCGGCTGCAAAATCATGCAGACCGGCCGGCGTATCGATCCGCTCGGTGATGGCGTAACGGGCCATCAGGCCGCGCGCTCGCTTGGCAAAAAAGCTGATGATTTTGTACTGACCGTTCTTCCAGTCCTCGAACACACATTCAATCACGCGCGGTTTGAGCCCTGGCCGATTGGCGGCACGGAAGTATTCCTGCGAGGCCAGATTGACGATCACCGGCACCTGTGCGGCAAGCGCCCTTGCATTCAAATGCTCGGTCAAGCGTTCGCCCCAGAACTTATACAGATTGGCCCCAGCGGGGTTGGCCAATCGACTGCCCATCTCCAGCCGATAGGGCTGAATCAAATCGAGCGGCCGCAACACCCCATAGAGGCCGGACAAAATCGCCAGATGCTCTTGCGCCCACTGCAGTTGCGCCTTGCTCAGCGTGGTGGCGGCCATGCCTTCATAGACATCGCCGTTGAATGCCAACACGGCGGGCTTGCTGTTGCTGTGCGTGAACGTGGGGCGCCAAGCATGAAACCGGGCCACATTCAACTCGGCCAGCGGCTCCGACAGGGTCATCATGGCAGCGATATCCCCCACCGTCTTGGTCTTGAGCAGCTTGATCAGCTCTTTGGATTGAGGCACAAACTGAGGTTGGGTGGCCAAATCGAGCAATGCTGTCGGTGTGGCGGTTTCGTAGTCGAGCGACTTGGCGGGAGAGAGCAAATAGAGCATCGGCGCATTTTCGCCCGACATTGCTTGCCCGCCTTTCAATGCATGCTTTTCTTGATCTAGCTGCGCCGTCCGCGCAACAGCAAAACCACACCGACCAAGACCACTCCCGCGGCGGCCCATTCGAAGCCGCTGATCTTTTCCCCTGCTATGGCCACCCCAAGCAACATCGCAATGACCGGGTTGACGAAGGAGTAGCTGGTAGCCAACCCTGCCGGCGCCTCGGCCAGCAAGACCATATAGGCATTGAAGCCAATCAGCGAGCCGAAGATCACCAGATAGACCCAAGCACCGATCGCCTGCGGCTGCAGCGGCCACTGCAGCGCCTCGCCGCGCAGCAAGCTGATCAGAATCAAGACTACGCCGCCGGCCAGCATCTCACTGGCAAACCCCATCGCACCCGGCGCCAAAGGGAAAACGCGCTGCGACAAAACGCTGCCCAAAGACCATGTCAGGCAAGCGATGCTGATGGCCAGCAAGCCGATCGGCGAGCCACTGAAGCCCTGCCCTTGCATCAGCATCAACACACCGGCCAAACCAATCGCCATGCCGAACATCTCCAGCCGCGTCGGAATCACTTTCCAGAACAAATTCATCGCCGCCGTCATCAAGGGAATCACTGCGATGAAGGCGACCACCAGGCCAGAGCCAACGGTTTGCTCGGCCGTGGCGGTGAAACCCATGCCGCCGCCCAACATCAAAGCACCAATCACCAGCGCATTCAGCCATTGGCGAGGGTTTGGCCAAGTGCTGCCGCGCCAGCGCATCCAGGCCGCCAGCAACACGCCAGCCGCAAGGAACCGCGTACCCATCTGGAAGAAAGGCGGGAAGCTGATCAAAGCAAATTTGATCGCCAGATAGGTCGAACCCCAGACCAGCCAGGTCGCGGCCAGGCAGGCCAGGATGCGCGGGCTCAAGGCCGTCTGAGTGGGGGCAATGGTGCTGGTATTCATGGCCGCAATCGTAGTCAAGAGCAAGAATTTTTCGAATACCAATTGAAAGGCGATGTGCCGAACAAATATTAGAATTTAAGGAGTTTTTGATGAATCACCGTAAAAATCATGATCAACACCGACTTTGA
The DNA here is from genome assembly GCA_963510335.1 of uncultured Roseateles sp. Classification (GTDB taxonomy): domain Bacteria; phylum Pseudomonadota; class Gammaproteobacteria; order Burkholderiales; family Burkholderiaceae_C; genus Paucibacter_A. The sequence continues at coordinate 20,266 of CAUPEV010000064.1, read as the reverse complement.
CAAGCATGACCACCGGATACTGGCCGAACTGCAGGCCGACGCCCGCCTGACCATGGCCGAGCTGGGCCGGCGCGTACATCTGAGTCAACCGGCGGTGACCGAGCGGGTGCGTAAGCTGGAGGACTTGGGCGTCATCAGCGGCTACCAGGCCATCGTCAATAGTGCCAGACTGGGCTATGCAATTCGGGCGGTGATCCGGGTCGGTCGCTGTGACGAGTCACGTGTGCTGCGCGCGCTGGAGGCCAGCCCCGAGGTCTTGACGGCCTATAACGTGACGGGCGAGGACAGCTGGATTCTGGAGATCGCAGTGCGCGACGTGTCGCATTTGGAGCAAGTGCTGCAGCGCTACTGCCAACTGGCCGAAACTTCCACCGCCATCATCCTCAAGGTCTTGCGCGAACACGCGCCGCTGCGCCCGGCGCCGCCCCTGGAGCTCAGTCCCGATGCGTCACCCGCCTCGGCAGAGGCTTCAAACAGCAAGCAAAAAAAGACCCGCCGAAGCGGGTCAGTTTGAGCCGGGTCGGCAAGAAAACTTACTTGACCAGCAACTGATTGGTCGCGGCCACATCCTCCGGCTTCAAGACTCCGGCGGCTTGGCGCAGCTTCAGATTCAAAAGCACGGCGTCGTAGCGCGCCTTGGCCAGATCGCGCTGGGTGGTGAAGAGTTGCGTCTGCGCATTCAAGACATCGAGATTGACCCGCACCCCGACCTTGAAGCCCAGCTGCGTCGCGTCCAGAGCCAACTTGGTCGAAGACTCCGCGGCTTCCAGCGCCTTGACCTGCGCGGCCTGCGACAAAGCGCCGTAGAAGTTACTCCGTGTGCCCTCTGACACGCTTCGCCGGGCATTGGCCAAGTCTTGCCTGGCCTTCTCTTCCAGCACCAAGGCCTCCTTGATACGGTTCTGCGTGGCGCCGCCGGTATACAAAGGCAGGTTGACCGACAAAGCAATATTGCCGCTATTGGTCGTGCCAAGAATCTGAGAGCCATTGCCACGCGCATTGAGGACACCTGCGGTGGCGCTCAAATCAGCCGTCAGGCCATCGGAGGCGCGGGCCTTGCCGGTCTCCAGCACCGAGGAATCAAGCCCGACACGCGCTTTGCGGATCTGCGGATGCTGCTCTTCCGCACGCTCGACCCAGGGTTCGACCACCGCCGGGGCGATGGCCGGCAGGGCCACCGGCAAGGCCAAAGGCTTGGGTGTCACCTGCTTGCCAACCACATGGTTGAGCCTCAAGCGCTTGACGCGCAAATCATTGTCGGCAGCGATTTCGGTCGCGGTCGCCAAGTCATATTTGGCCTGCGCTTCACGGGTGTCGGTGATGGTGGTGGTGCCGACCTCAAAATTGCGCTTGGCCGAGGCCAGCTGCTCGGCAAAAGCGGCCTTGGCTGCTTGCGTCGTCGCCAAAGTATCCTGGGCACCCAGCACATCGAAATAGGCTTGCGCCAAGCGCACGATCAAGTCTTGCTCGGCGGTCTCAAGATCCGCCGCCGCCGTGTCCAGACCCAAACGCGCTTGCTCGACAGTCAGGCGATTGCCTTTGTTGTAGAGCGAATACCTGCCGGTCAAGCCAGCCTGAAAGGTGCTGGCGCCGACCCAATCGCGCTTGGGCAGATCGACCTGTTCGTGCTTGGCGGTGCCGCCCAAACCCAGCGTTGGCTTTTCCAGGGCTTCAATCTGGCCAACGCGGTACTGAGCCGATTCGGCCTGAGCGCGGGCAGACAAATAGGTCGGATCAAAAGCGCGGGTCGCGTCATACAGCTCCAGCAGGCTTTGGGCCTGGGCCACACCGGCAGCGCCGATGGACGCCAAGCCGATTGCCAAGGCTAGGCCCAAACGGCTCAGAGATGGATGCGAATTGGTTGCGCGATGGTCTGACATGAACTTCCTCGTTAGCAATGACTGATTGCAAAAAACAAACTCAATAGCCGGGCTCAAAACCTGAATCCAAAGCACGGGCTCAATATCTCGGCACCGACGGGTCGGTCGCAAGCGACCACGCGTCGATACCACCGGCGAGGTTATAGACGGAATCGAAGCCGGCGCGCTGCAAAAATGCGACGACTTGCAGACTTCTGACCCCGTGATGGCAATAACAGACGACGGGCTGCGCCGGATCCAACTCGCCCAAGCGCTCAGGAATCTGCCCCATCGGTATCAATTGGCTGCGCACGCCCTCAATCATGATGCTGGCCAAATGCGCCTCCCAAGGCTCGCGCACATCCAATAACAATGGTGCATGGCCGCCGGCACACAGCGCCAGCAGCTCGTCAGCCCCGATTTGCTGCATCGCTGTTTAGAAGCTGAACGCGCTGACCGGCGCAAAGCCCTGCAAGCGGGGAGCGACGGTGTCGAACAAATTGCTGGTGCGGAAGTCCTGCTCGCCCACGCGCTGAATCAGCTGCGCCCGCATCACCGGCTCTTCGCCAACGATAGCCGCCAAGCGCCCACCGAGTTTGAGCTGAGCCAGCAGCGCAGCCGGCACTTCGGCGACCGAACCGGACAGCAAGATCACATCAAACGGGCCTTCGGCCGCAAAGCCATTGGCGCCGTCTTGCTCGCGTACGGCCACATTGGACAGGCCGGCGCGCTTGAGATTGGCGGCGGCAAAAGCAGCCAGCTCTGGATTGATTTCAAGCGAGATCACGCGCTGCGCACGGTGCCCCAAGAGGGCAGCCATAAAGCCACTGCCGGCGCCAACTTCCAGCACTTTTTCGTGGCGAGCCACTTTCAACTCTTGCAGCAAGCGGGCTTCAACGCGCGGCACCAACATGCACTGGCCACCGGGCAAAGGGATTTCGACATCCATAAAGGCCAAGGCCTTGCATGCGGGCGGCACAAAGTCTTCGCGTTTGACCACCGCCAACAATTGCAAAACCGCTGGATCCAGCACATCCCAGGGCCGGATCTGTTGCTCAATCATATTGAAGCGGGCTTGTTCGATATTCATGTCTATTCCTTGGGAAAAGCTTATTCCATCAGCCCGGGATTCTAGGGCCTGCAAACTTGCGTTTGGCCCAGGCGCCGAGGTCATCGAGATAGCAATAGATCACCGGCACCACGACCAGCGTCAGCAGCGAAGAGGTGATGACGCCGCCGATCACGGCCTGCCCCATCGGCGCGCGCTGCTCGGAGCCTTCGCTGAGCGCACAGGCCAGCGGCACCATGCCGAACACCATCGCCATCGTCGTCATCAGAATGGGCCGCAAACGCACTTTGGCTGCATGCAGCAAGGCCTCTTCGCGCCCCATCGGTTCAGCGTCCACGCCGTGCGCATGTTCGCCGGCGCGCGAGCGGATCGCAAAGTCGATCAACAAAATCGCGTTCTTGGTCACCAGGCCCATCAACATCACGATGCCGATGATGCTGAACATATTCAGCGTCGAGCGGAACATCAGCAGCGCCAGCACGACCCCGATCAAAGTCAAAGGCAGCGAGCTCATCAAAGCCAGCGGCTGCAAAAAGCTCTTGAACTGGCTGGCCAGAATCATGTAGATGAACACGATCGCCAGCACCAGCGCGCCTACTGCGTATTGGAAAGACTCGTTCATATTCTTGGTCGAGCCGCCGAAGGTATAGCGATAGCCGGGCGGGAACGCGGTGCGCTCTAGTACCGCCTTGATATCGCTTGAGACCTCGCCCGAGCTACGACCCAAGGCATTGGCGTCAATGGTGATCTCGCGGCTCATATCGCGCCGATTGATCTGGCTCGGGCCACTGGACTCGGTGACCTCGGCCACTTGCGACAGGCGCACGACGCGGGCCGAACCATCGGCGGCCGTGGCCACATTGATGGGCAGCTGCTGCAAATCGGCCAAGGCCTTGCGGCCGGCCGGGCCCAGCCGCACGATCACATCGTAGTTCTCGCCATCCAGTGCGCGCCAATTGCCGACCGTGGTGCCAGCCAATAGCGTGCGCAGCGAGCTGGCCAGGGCGTTGACATTGAGCCCAGCGTCGGCGGCCACCTCGCGTTTGACCTCGATCGCAATCAATGGCCGGTTTGCCTTCAGCGAACTGTCCAGATCCACCAAGCCGGGGATCTTGATGATCTCGGCCTGTATCTGCCTGGAGAGCCGCTCCAACTCGCCCAGATCCGTACCCTGAATCGAGAACTGAAGGCTTTTGCCACCGCCCAAATCGGTCGGGCCAATATTGGTGATGGTGATTGCGGGCACGGCGGCAAGCTTGTCGCGCATAGGTTGGGCCAGATCGGCCACGCTGCGGCTGCGCTCGGCACGGTTGGCCAAGCGCACATAGATGGCGCCATAAATCTTGCCGGCCGCGAAGCCACTATTGATCGTCGTGACGGTATAGCGCACCTCGGGCAACTCGCGCAGCAGCGCATCGATTTGCCGCGCCCTGGCCTCGGTGACCTCGAGTGCCGAGCCCACCGGCGTATAGAAATTGATCTGTGTTTCGGACAGATCGGCCTTGGGCACAAACTCCTTGCCGACGCCGCCGAGCAACACAAAGCTGAACAAAAACGTCCCGAACGCGATCCACAAGGTGGCGGCCTTGTGGCGCAGCGACCAGCCCAAGATGCGTTGATATGCGGCCGACAGCCATTCGGTGAAGCGATCCACCTGCAGGGTCACGCGGCCCAAGGTCTTGTCATACAGCGTCACCGGCGGCCCCCGGTGCACACCATGCGCCTGCGGGTCATGCCAGATGCTGGACAGCATCGGGTCGAGCGTGAAGCTGACGAACATCGAGATCAGCACCGCCGCGACGATGGTGATGCCGAACTCGTGGAAAAACTTGCCGACGATGCCGCCCATAAAGCCGATCGGCAAGAACACCGCCACGATGGACAGCGTGGTGGCCAGCACGGCCAGGCCGTTCTCGGCCGTGCCGTCGAGTGCAGCTTGCTTGGGCGACGCCCCCCTCTGCACATGGCGCACGATGTTCTCGCGCACAACGATGGCGTCATCAATCAAGAGCCCCACGCACAGGCTCAGCGCCATCATGGTGATGTTGTTGATGGTGAAGCCGAAGGCGTACATGAACAAAAAGGTACCGATCAAGGCAATCGGTAGGGTCAGGCCCGTGATGACGGTAGAGCGCCAGGAATTGAGGAACAGGAAGACGATCAGAATCGTCAGCGCCGCGCCTTCGAACAAGGTGCGCTGCACATTGGCGACCGAGACCCGGATCGCGCGCGAGTTGTCGCGGTTGATCTCGGTGCGTATGCCTGCGGGTGTCACATTGGCTGACTCTTTCAGCGCGTTCATCAAGCCGTCTACCACCGCGATGGTGTTCTCGCCCTGGCTTTTCTGCACGCTCAAGAGCACCGTGCGCTGGCCGTTATAGAGCGCCAGACTTTCCACTTCCTGCGGCCCGTCGATCACATCGGCGAGCTGCCAGAGCTTGATGGACACATTGCCCTTGCGCGCCACCACGATGTCACGGAAGTCAGCCGGCACCTTCAGCCGCGCATTGATCTGCACCACCCGTTCCTGCTCATTTGAGCGGATGGTACCCAGAGGCAGCTCCTGGTTCTCGCTCTTGACGGCGGCCAGCACCTGATCGACGCCGACACCCAGCGCCTCCATGTCTGAGGGCCGCAATTGCAGCTGAATCTGGCGCTGCAGCCCGCCGACGACGGACACCGAGCCAACGCCGCGCACGTTTTCCAGCCGCTTTTGCAAAACCTGAGTCGCCCAGGTGGTCAGCTCTTGGGTGTCCAGACACTTTGCCCCCACGGCGTCGCCTGCGCCGCCTGTCCCGCGAGGCTGCGCGTCCGCTTTAGGGCGGCCCGGCGTCGGACACTTGTCATCCGCCAGCACAGCCACGCTGAAAATCGGCGTGCTCTGCGGATCAAAACGCGAGATGCGCGGCTCCTTGACCTCATCGCGCAAGAGTGGGCGCATCAGCGCAACCTTTTCGCGTACGTCCTCGGCGGCCTTGCGGCCATCGACATCGAGGTTGAACTCGATGATGACGACCGACGCACCCTCATAGGAGCGCGAGGTCAGGCTGCTGATGCCGGCGACCGTATTAACGGCCGACTCGACTTTCTTGGTGACTTCGCTCTCGACGATCTCCGGCGAGGCGCCGGGATAGTCCATCTGCACCACGACGGTGGGGAAATCGATATTCGGGAACTGATCAACCGACAGGCGCTGATAGCTGAACAGGCCCAGCACGACCAGTGCGAGCATGACCATCACGGCCATGACGGGGTTTTGAATCGAAACGCGGGTGAACCACATGGCGCAGGCGCTCGCTCAGCGAAGAGCGGCCGAAGCTGAAGGCGCCGGCAGCGTCAGCAGCGTACCGTCCGCCACCTGCCCCGCAGTGCCTGTCAGCAACAGCGCGCCTTCCGGCACGCCACTGCGCAACTCCAGCACGGCCTGCCCGCGCAGCTCGCCGCTGCGGCCCAAGGCCACATCGCGGGCGCGCGCCTTGCCGTCCACAATCTGCATCACATAAGGCTTGGCATGCTCGAAACGCACCGTCGATGCTGGCGCCACCAAGCCCTCATACTCATCCAACAACAGTCGGCCACGCGCAAACATGCCGTGGCGCAAGCCCGATTGACCAGCCACTTTCAGATAGACCAGCACCGCCCGCGAGCCTGCTTGCGCGGCCGGGTTGATGCGAGCCACGGTGGCGGGAACCTCCTGCGCCAGCCCGTCCACCTGCAGCAAAGCCTTGGCCCCGATCTGCAAGCCGGCGGCAAGCTCCGGCGGTATCGCCGCCTCGAGCTCCAGCTGGCTCAGATTGACGATTTCAAGCACCCGTCCGTCGATGGCGACCCGCTCGCCGGCTTGCGCCAGACGCTGCGAAACCTGGCCATTGATCGGCGAAACCAGTGTCGCGTCGCCGCGCGCCTTACGCGCCAAATCGACGGCAGATTGGGCGGCCATATAGCTGGCTTCGCTGCCGGCGGTACTGGCCACCGCATTGTCCAAAGCCGTGCTGGAAATAAAGCCCTGGCCCACCAGCGCCTGGTTGTTCGCCAAGGTGCGCCGGGCAATATCGAGTTGAGATTTGGCGTTTTTGGCATTTTGCTCGGCCTGACGCAAACGCAAGTCCAATTCGACCGTATCGAGTTGGCCCACAACTTGGCCGGCCCGCACGCTGTCGCCTTCACGCACCGTCAAGTTGGCCAGTTCGGCCGCGACCTTGGCCTTGATGATGGCCGTCTCATAGGCACGCAAGCTGCCGGAGATCTCAAGTTTGCTCGCAAAGCGCTCTCGCCTGAGCACAGCCACGTCGATATCGGCCAGCGCCAGCCCGCTGCGCGGCTTCGCCAGGGCCTGCTGCGCCTGCGCCTCTTTGGCGGTCTGCGACGCCTTGATCTGACGCAAGCCGATGGCGCCGAGCACGCCAACGGTGATCACGGCGAGTACAACTTTCAAAGAAGTCTTCATTAATCTCTTATTTTTTCGGGGCGCTGCTCAAGAGGCCGCGCAAAATCAAATCCATTTGCACCGCCAGCACCGCGGGCGGGTCGATTGTGGGGCCATGCAGCTTGCAAGCACCGAGCGAGTGTTGGTAAAGAATCATGTGCAGCATCGGCCCGACCAAGACATGCACGGTCTCCGCCACCGGCACCGGCCGAAACTCACCGCTCTGGATGCCACGCTCAATCAAACCGCCAAGCAAGCGGTGCGTGGGCAGCACCACTTCATCGACATAAAAACGTGCCAACTCGGGGAAATTGCGTGCCTCGGCCATCATGATCTTGCTGATGCCGCCGGCCGTGCCCAAGCCGACTTGGCGCCACCACTCGCCCATCACATGGCAGAGCAAGTCGGTCACCGAACCCTGATGCTGAGCCGCCAGCACAGCCGCCTCGGCGATGCGCGAAGACAGGTTCTCGCGCACCACCGCCTTGAACAAATCGTCTTTGCTCGGGTAATACAGATACAGCGTGCCTTTGGACACGCCGGCCAGCGCCGCCACCTCTTCGGCGCGGGTCGCCGCAAAGCCTTTTTCAACAAACAGACTCAATGCCGCCGCCAACAACTCCTGCGGGCGGGCTTCTTTGCGACGTTGACGGGGGGACGTGCTCAAGGGCTTGTGCGCAACTAATGACCAATTGGTCAGTAATGTATGCGAGCGCTGCCCGGGGGTCAACGACCGCGCGCGAATAGCAATCCTTGGCCCATGTCTGCGAGCCACAGTCAGCCATCCGGCTCATTGCGCTCAATTTCGACGTCATGCCGCCATCATCTGCGCTGACTAAGCTCTCGCTCCATCTGTTTACCCCCACTCGAACCTGGAGCGCGCCATGAGCGAAAGCAAGAAGTCCCAAGACAGCCGTCGTCTGTTGTTGAAATCTGGCCTGGCCCTCGGCGGCGGCCTGGCTTTGCCGATGGCCGGCGGCCTGAACCGCGCCTGGGCCGGCGCTCAAGCGCCCGCTCTGATCGCCTCGGACGCCGAGCGCCCGCTGATGGCGCAAGGCATACAGTTCGGTGACATGACGCTGGGCAGCACCATGCTGTGGAGCCGCGCCGACCGCCCGGCCCGCCTGCATGTCGAGTACGCGCTGAATCCGCAATTCAGCAATTCGATCAAACGGGTCGGCCCGCATGCGCTGGACAACACCGACTTCACTGCCCGCATGGACCTGACCGGCCTGCCGGCCGACCGCACCGTGTTCGTGCGCACTTGGTTCGAAAGCCTAGGCAACAGCCGCGCCACCAGCGAGCCAGTACTGGGACAGTTCCGCACGCCGGCGGTCAAGCGTGATGTGCGCTTTGTCTGGGGCGGCGACACCGCCGGTCAAGGCTGGGGCATCAACACCAGCTTCGGCGGCATGAAGATTTATGAAGCCATGCGCCGCGTGCAGCCGGACTTCTTCATCCACTCCGGCGACACCATTTACGCCGACGGCCCGATCAGCGAGACCGTCACTGCTGAAGGTGGCCGCACTTGGAGCAATATCGTTACGGCCGAAGTATCCAAGGTCGCAGAGACGCTGGCCGAATACCGCGGCCGCTTCAAGTACAACTTGCTGGACGAGAACGTGCGCCGCTTCAACGCCGAAGTACCGCAAATCTGGCAATGGGACGACCATGAGGTGGTCAACAACTGGTCGGCCTCCAAGGATCTGATGAACGATGCGCGCTACTCCGTCAAGGATGTCCCGCTCTTGATCGCCCGCGGCTCGCGCGCCTTCCAGGAATACGCGCCGTTCCGCCCCTTCACGGCCGAAGAAAGCGAGCGCGTCTACCGCCACATCCCCTACGGCCCGCTGTTGGATGTGTTCGTCGTCGATATGCGCAGCTACCGCGGCCCCAATACCGACAATTTGCAACTGAGCGAGAGCGATCTCACCACCTTCCTCGGTACTGAGCAGGTCGAGTGGCTGAAGAGCGCGCTGCGCCGCTCGCGCGCGACCTGGAAGGTGATCGCCGCAGACATGCCGATCGGTCTGAATATCGGCGACGGTAGAGATGCCGCCGGCAAGAACAAATGGGAAGCCATCGCCAACGGCGACAACGGTCCGGCCAAGGGGCGTGAGCTGGAAATCGCGGGCCTGCTGCGCAGCATCAAGCAAGCCGGCATCAAGAACGTGGTCTGGCTGACGGCCGATGTGCATTACTGCGCCGCCCACCAGTACGAGCCGGCCAAGGCCAAGTTCCAGGATTTCGACGGCTTCTGGGAGTTTGTCGCCGGCCCGCTCAACGCCGGCAGCTTCGGCCCCAACAGCCTGGACGCCACCTTCGGCCCGCGCGTTGACTTCGTCAAGGCGCCGCCACCCGGTCAGGTCAATCTTTCGCCCTTTGCCGGCCTGCAGTTCTTCGGCGAAGTGAACATCGACGCCATCAGCCGGCATTTCCGTGTCGCCTTCAAGGACATCGACGGCACCGAGATCTACAGCAAGACGCTGTTCCCGGTCTGATCCCGCTCAGATCCCACATTGAGCCAAAGCAGCATCAAGGACATTCACCATGACAAACAAGTTTGCACAATGCGCCGCCCTGCTCGCCTTGCTGTTGGCCGGCTCGGCCCAGGCCTTGACGGTCAGCAATACCAATGCCGATGGCCAGAGCGTCAGCAGTCTGGTCCTCAGCAGCCAGTTTGGCCCAAGCCTTTTGGCCGCCGACATCGGCTTCGAGCGCGCAGCGACCGTCAGCTTCGAGCTGACGCTGGACGCCGTCGATGAAGGCCAGAGCTTTGAGTTCAACGCCGTGATCTCGGCCCTCAAAGGCCATCAAATCGAAGCACTGGAAGTTCGGCTCAGCGGCGCTGAATTTGCCTGGGTGGGCAGCCTGACGCCGGCCTTTGCCGACTTGGCCTCGCAAAACGGTGACGCGCAGTTCCAGCATTACCTGCTGAGCCCGGCCGAGAGCTTTGGCATTGACCTGGGCAACCCTTTTGCCCATGCCGGTGACAGCGACTGGCAAATCAACAGTTTTGGCCTGAAGGCCGGCGACAAAGTAACGCTAAGCATCAGCAGCGCCGTGCCGGAGCCGAGCAGCTGGACCTTGCTGGCCGCAGGAGCAGCCCTGCTGCTGGCCGCCAGGCGCAGAGCGCAGCGGCGCTAATTTCGGTGTCAACGCCGGTCGCAGCAGTCGGGGCCAACAGACCCTAACGCTGCACCCGGCTCGCCAACAGCGCCGCCTCGACACGGCTGCGCACCTGCAGTTTTTGCAGAATGTTGGTGACGTAATGCTTGATCGTCTTCTCCGACAGGAACACGCGATCGCCGATTTCGCGGTTGGTCAGGCCGGTGCCGATCAGCGCAAGGATCTCGCGTTCGCGCTCGGTCAATTCCTGCAGCGGGTCAGGCGCCCTGCCCTGCGTCAGCGAGACAAGCATCTCGGCCGCGATCGATGGCGACACATAGACCTCGCCGGCCACCGCGGCGCGCACGACGCGGGCCAGCTCGCGGGCCGACACGCCCTTCAGCACATAGCCCCGCGCGCCGGCCTTCAGAGCGGCGAGCAACTTGTCCTTGTCCTCCGAGCCGGTCAGCATCACGATGGCCGTGGCCGGGCAAGCCATGGCGATTCTTTCGGCCGTCACGATGCCGTTCCAGCCGGGCATGCTGATGTCCAGCAAAACCACTTGTGGCAGCAGGCTTTGGGCCAGCGCGAGCGCCTCTTCGCCGGAGGCGGTCTCGCCGACGACCTTGAAGTCGGGGTCCAGTTCGAGCGAATGCACGACACCTTGGCGAAACAAGGGATGGTCGTCGACGACCAGGATCTCTATCAGTTCAGTCATCGTCATGTCCGTCTGGATGCAAGGGTAGCGTGACCCGGATGGTGGTGCCGGCACCGGGCGCGCTGTGCAGCTCGAAAGAGCCGCCCAGCACCTCGACGCGCTGGCGCATGCCGCGCAGGCCCAGCTGTGCCTCGGCCACTGCTGCCTGTGTATTGAAGCCGAGGCCGGCGTCGCTGATCTCGACGCGCAGGCTGACGCCGTCGTGATGCAACAGCACCCGGCATTGCCGGCCCTGCGCATGGCGATGGGCATTCGACAGCGACTCCTGCAGCAAGCGGTACAAGGTGACCTTGACCCGGAACGAGGGCTCAGGGAATTCATCTGTGGCGGCGGCTCCTGAGACGCCTGCGTCAGGTAAGCCGGTCGAAGTCTGCACGCTGACCAGCGTGCCGGTCTTGCCTTGGAAGTCGCGCACCACCCGCGCGACCAACTCGGCCGCACCGAGCGGGCCGATGTCGGGCAGTTCAAGGTCGGAAGAGATGGCGCGCAGGTCCAGCAGCGCCGACTGCACCGCCAGCCGCGCTGGCTCCAAGTGCTTGCTCGACCAGGCCGATGGCCAGCCCGCGCCCTCACTGGGCGCCGCATCGACCGCGTTTTGCAGCTGCATCAGCGCAAAGCCCAGGTCCTGACCCGGCCCATCATGGATGTCGGCGGAGATGCGCTGCAGCAGGTTTTCATTCAGCGTGCTGGCCCGCTCGGCGGCGCGGATGACACGCTCCTGCAATTGCTGGTTTTGCTGATTCAGCTGCGTCAGCTGCAGGACTTTGTCGCTCAGCTCGGCGCGCTGCTGCACGATGGTGCGGCTGCCGCGCCGCACCAGCACGAACAGCATCAGATACATCGTCAGCATGGTGCCGGCCACCAGCAGCCAGCTGCGCCGCTGCGCCGCACCGGCTTCGCGATCCACTTCATCCGGCCGCTCGTAAAACTCGGCCGCGGCGATCACCTCGCCGGTACGGTCCGCGTGAATCGGCGTGTAGGTCTCGATCAGGCGCGGCATCGGCTGGCCATGCTGGGTCTGCTCGGCATTCGAGCGCGCACTGATCTCGGAAAAGATATGCCCGGCCAGCGCATCGGCCAGGCCATGGTCGATCGGAAACTTGCGCCCCATGGTCGACGCGTCGTTGCTGTACAGCACCAGACCGTCGGGCCGCCAGATTTTCAGTGAAACGATCTTCTGCCCCAGCGGCGTGCTGGCGAGGTCGGCGCCGATAGCTTCGATATCGGCCGCGCTGAGTACCTCACCACGGCGCAAGGTCTGCACATGTGGCGCCACAAAGCTGTCGACATAGAGCGCCGTCACCGCGCCGGTACGGTGCACCACGCTGTCCTCGACCTGCCGGCCGACCCACCAGCCTATCGCCAGCGTTGCGCCGAGCAGGATGGGAAAGCTCAACAGCAGGAACTGCTCGGACAGGGAACGGTCGGTGAAAAGGTTTTTCATGAAGGGGAATCGGCTGCGCGGGGTGATCTGCAAATGGAGTCTGCCAAGGCTTGAGCGGCAGCAACGGTCTGGCCCGCGCCGACAGCCTAACCGACCTGCGCGCCGGCTGCCATGGACCAAGGTCTGAAAATTTCCCGACCTTGGCCGGCCCGAATACGCGCCGTTCAGGCCTGCCACTGCGGCCACGTCCTGCCTAGTATTGAAACGGTGAAAAGCAGTCCTGCAAGGGCAGCTGACCACCCACGCAACTCAATCGAAGGAGCAAGACATGGCGATGAATCCATCCAAACCGGCGCCCTGGCGCAAATCGGCACTGAGCCAGGCTGCCTGGCTGGCCTTGCTGACCGCACCCTTGGGCGCGCAGGCGCAGGTGTTCGGCAGCCTCAGCAACTTCGATGCCGTCAACGACACCGGCCACGAGGCCCATGGCTTTGAAATCGAGATCGAGGACTCGTCCTTCGACCGCAGCAAGATTTACAGCGTGTTCGGCCTGGACCGCGACTTTGGCGTGCCACCGACTTCGGTCGAGCGTTACGGCGCGCCGACCATCATCGACCTGCCCGGCTTCGGCGTGCGCATCCGCTACCAGGCCAACTTCGCCAACGGCGCCTGGAGCGTGGGCACGCCGACCGGGCCCTACCCCCTGGCCGGTGACAGCTGCTGGGCGCTGGGCAACCCTTTGTACAACTCCGGGGCATTGACCTGCGACCACTTCGGCATCGGCACCTACGGCTCGCCGGCCAAGGTCAGCTACAACTGGCTGGTCGACCCTAGCAATAGCGGCACATTGACGGCGCAACAGGCGTCGATCCCGGTGGTGAACTTCGCCTATGCGGGCGCGCCGGTGCCGCCAGGGCAAGTGCGCCCGGTGGTGGCCGAGATCGAGGCCCACAAGGCCGACAACGAGCTGTTCGGCACACCATTCTGGGTCAAGGTGTTTGCCAAACATGTCAACCATAACGTCAAACTCGAAGACCTGATGAAGGGCCATGACGATGTACCCGACGACGCTGAAGTTGAAGTCGAGTTCGAGATCTTTCAGGCCGGCGACAACAACGGCAAAAAGCTGGCCAATCTCGGCCTGGACCCAGCCGACGCAGCCTTGGTGCTGCGCTATGAGTTTTACAAATACATAGGCGACCTGAGTGCGTCCGGCGAAGCGCTGTGCAGCGGTGGTGGTGGTGGCGGCGGCGGCGGCGGCGGCGGCGGCCATGGTGCCGGCCCCGCGGACTGCGGCGGGCTGGGCGACTATGTCGGCGCACAAATGGCGGCTTTCAATGCCGTGCAGCCGCCGCTGCCTGCTGCGGTACCCGAACCCGCCACTTTTGCGCTGCTATTGGCCGGGCTGGCCTACTTCGGACTGCGCTTGCGGCCGCGGGAATAGGTCATTCGAGCGCTCCAAAGCAGGTGTGACGGGCATTGGAGCGCTGCAATGGAGCGCTGACCGAAGAGTGGCGGGCACTTGCAAAGCTTCGCCTGGACTTTGCAGTTTGGGCGCTCTCCTTTGCGGTCAAAGCCTGAAATTCAAGGCATGGCTTGTCCTCGAGACGACGGCTGATTCAGCTGAATGCCGGGAGTTCGTCCAGCTGCTTGCTGGCTTGTGCGCACCAGAAACGGGCTGGGCCGCCGCAATTGCGTTGCGGCAACCCTGATCGACGCGATCACCCGCTGAATTTTGAAGCCAGCTCGATACACCGAGCCGCCGCTACCCGACAGGCATCAGGAGCGTAGAAAAGTTGCTTAGGCCCTTAACAATCGAGACCTCCCGGCCATCGATAAAAATGAATGGCCCGGCAGCCAGCTACTTTGACATCAGCTGTTCCAATGAGTCCCACTGGTACGCCTTTTCGACACGGTCTGCGATTTGATTCATCAGGGCTAAGCCATTGTCGCCATTGGTCATGATGACGACACCGTAACCCTTGCGAATATGTCCCGTCGTCCACGCCCAATACCCCCAATTCGAACCATTGTGCGAAAAGTACCAACCTTCCTGGCGCCGATCAATTGCCAGGCCCATTGCGTAGCGACCAATCCCTGGCGGGGAAATCATTTCTCTGGCGGTGCGCTGATCGATGACCTTGCCATTCGGACCGCGTAGTCCCGTCTGGATTTCAATGACGACTTTCGCCAGATCACTCGGGGTACTCCACAAACTTGCGGCGGCCTGCTCCGGGTAGATATGCCAGGGCGGCCCCATGCGCTGGCCTTGATCGTCGTGTGCGAACGCGGCATTGGTGGTGTCGGTGCCCGTTGACAGCGGCTCGAACGTGCTTTCGGCCATGCCCAAGGGGGTCAACACTGTCGATTGCATGAACTGCGCAAACGGGCGGCCGGAGAGTTCACTCAGTGCCAGTTGCATGATGGTGTAGCCACCGCCGGAATACTTGTAGGCCTCAAACGGCGCACGTGTGAAGACCACCTTGCCCACGTTGGACGGCGCCTGACCCTTGATGATTTGCACCAGCGTGGGCAGCGGCGTCTTGGGCGCGTAACCGGGGAAACCAAACCCGTCGTCCGCCCCCGAGGTGTGGCTGAGCAGAGAGCGTGGCGTCACCGCTTGCGCTCGTGTCAAATCCGAAACGGGAACTTGCCATGTTTTGAGCAGCGTGTTGACATCCGCATCCAGCTTCAGCTGCTGTTTTTGGACCAGGTGCATGGCAGCGAGCGCCGTGACCGCTTTGCTGATCGACGCGGCCTGGAAGCGAGTTTGCGTATCCACAAGGCGGCCCGTTTCTGCATCTGCCACCCCATAGGCCTTGGCCCAGTGCAGTTTGAAATCCTTCACCACAGCAATGCTCAAGCCCGGGACGTGCAGCCGCTCCAGCAGCTCCGCAATACTGAGTGCGACCAAATCCTTTTGACCCAGAGTTTGACCCGGAGTTTGGCCCGCAGTTTGGCCCGGACTTTGCGGAGCTTCAATGCGAGCGATCATGGCAGCCACATCATCTTGCGCCTGGGCTGCACTGATAGAGAGTGCGGAAAGGGCCAGAAATAGCGTTGGGCCAAGCCGCGTATGTCGCCTTTGTCGCCTGCGCCGCTTTGGCGATGGATTGCTCATATGGTTTCTCATGCAAATGTCTATTTTGTGTGGACCGCTTGTTGGGTCACTTGTGTCTTCGGTCTGCGTGACCAAATTCTTGTCCTCATTGGCTGTGGCTATCCGTCTTTCATTCAGAGCGAGCTATAGGTCATGCGCGGCGTGCGTCCCTCTGGACTAAGTTTGGACATAACTTGTAACTTGATGCTGAAACAGCAATCATCACTTTTGGGGCTGGGGCGCTGCAGTTTTGACTGAAAGAGAAGCAGCAAGATTTGTTTCAACTGGCGCAAATGATACGAAGAGAAGAACAGGTATGCGCTGGCGCAGGGGCGCGAACTGGGCGCGGGAAGCGCGACAGGGCGACAGGGCGACAGGGCGACAAGTAGAAACACGAGATCTTAATTATTCAAGGCCTCAAGCACTTTTCGGCGCGCCTGCTGTTTGCCGAATAGCGACTACTTCGGGCACGGCGCTGACACATCGGCAGGCTGGTCTGGGCATCGAGCTGCCGTACCACGTTCGCGCTCAGAAGGCCCGACGCAAGTGCCTGACCCTCGGGCCCGCTCATCCCAGCGAACCTGGAGAGACATAGCCACTTGCTATCATCGCGCCCATTCAAAACAAGGGAGCCCCGTGTGGACGCCATTCTGCTGATCAAGGCCGCCATCATGGGCATCGTCGAGGGCCTGACCGAGTTCTTGCCTATCTCCAGCACCGGACATTTGATCCTGGCCGGCGCTTTGCTGGGCTTTGATGATGCCAAGAGCAAGGTCTTCGATATCGCCATCCAGACGGGTGCCATCTTCGCCGTCATCCTGGTTTACTGGCAGCGTCTGCGTGAAGTGGCGGCCGGTTTCGGCCATGACGCGCGCGCGCGCCGCTTCGTGCTGAATGTGGCGATTGGCTTTTTGCCGGCCGTCATCCTGGGCCTCTTGTTCGGCAAGGCGATCAAGGCGCATTTATTCACCCCCACCGTGGTGGCCAGCACCTTCATCATCGGCGGCTTCATCATTTTGTGGGCCGAAAAGCGCCAGCAAGCCGAAGTTTGTATTCACTCGGTCGACGATATGACGCCACTGGACGCGCTCAAGGTCGGCCTGATTCAATGCCTGGCCATGGTGCCCGGCACCAGCCGCTCGGGCTCGACCATCATCGGCGGCATGTTGATGGGCTTGTCCCGCAAGGCCGCGACCGACTTCTCCTTCTTCCTGGCCATCCCGACCCTGATCGGCGCCGGCGCCTACAGCCTTTTGAAGGAACGTGCCTTGCTGAGCATGGCAGACATACCGATGTTCGGCGTCGGCCTGCTGTTCTCTTTCTTGAGCGCCTGGGTCTGCGTGCGCTGGTTGTTGCGCTACATCTCCAGCCACAGCTTCACGCCATTTGCGTATTACCGCATCGGCTTTGGCATCTTGATTCTGGTGACGGCCTACACAGGCGCCATCGTCTGGAAAGACTGATCAATCAGGCCGCATGAGCATCACTCACCGAGGCCTCCAACTCGGTGAATGCGTCCTGGACATATCGACCCAGCAGCGACAGATTGGGCAACTCATCGGTCGCGATCAGGCCGAAGAACAGATCGCCGGCATAGCTGAACAGCGTGATATTGAGCAGATTGCTGGGCGGCAGCGTGCTGATCGGGTGCATCTCCTCCATCCGAGCACCCTTCACGTACAGGTGCGATTTCGGCCCCGGCACATTCGACACCAAGGTGTTGCCCATAGGCGGCAAGGTATTGCTGAGGCCCAGCATCTCGGCGATCTGTGCCACCAGACCAGTGATCAGGGTGTAGGACTCGATCGCCTCGGCCGACACGCTGTCAATCATGGTCCGTACATTGCGAAGCGAAAAACCGATATTGCGCAGACGCACATAGGGGTCCTCGGTCGGCGCCGACAGCTCCACCTGGATGATGCCGATCTTGTTGCCGGCGGTCTTCTCGCCCTCTTTGCGCAGATTGACCGGCATCTGGATCGTGATCGGGCGGCGTAACTCCACGCCTTGGTCCAAAAGGTAGCGCCGCAAGGCCCCGTCCAGGCAAGTCAGGGCCACATGGTTGATGGTCGAGCGGGTGCGCTCGCGGATGCGGTTGACGCGCGCCATCGACACGCCAGCGGTGGTGAACTGCCGTCCGGCCGTCACCTGGCCCGTCAACGGCGTCTTGGCGCTGGACACAAAAGGCAGCGCGATCGCATTCTTGGTCAGCTTGACGCTCTCCAGGAAGAGCATCGCGGCCAAGCGGCTGATGCCCAGCAAACGCAAGCTGCCGCCGCTGAGCTCCTTCCACACGGCCTGCAGCATCTCTTCCTTGCGTTTGGGGCCGAGCCGGCGCTTGGCGCCATGGCCACCATGTTTGAGCGTCCACACCGGTGTCAAATCAAGTTCTTCGGCCGAATCCGCCAAACCTTCGGCCGTCCAGCGCGCCATCGTCACGCCGTCGGCATAGGCGTGATGCATTTTCTGATAGAAAGCAAAACGGCCCTCGCTGAGCCCGTCGATCACATGCATTTCCCACAAGGGGCGCGAGCGATCCAACATAGGCTCATGCAGCCCGGCCACAAAGGCGTACAGCGCATCGCGGTCGTTCGCGCCGCGCGGCAGCTTGTGATAAAAAATATGCTGCGTGAGGTCAACTTCAGCGTCCCGCCACTGCGGCATCGCCGTCATTGAAAACGTAATCACCCGATTGAACGGTGGCGCCACCTCGGTGAAGCCCAGGTATTCACGGTAAAGATTCTTGGCGAAAGCCGCAGTGGACTTGGCCGGCCGCTTGAACATCAATAGGCCCCCGACATGTTTGGGGCTGGCCTGCGACTCGGCAACAAAGAAACCCAGGTCGAGCAAGGACAGTTTTTTCATGAGGCTCCGCGCAGATGAGGTGTTGCAGCCAGTGTGTCGCCAGCTTGAGCCTTAGCAACCCTTGGGTTTACCCGAGCCGGTGGCGCCTAAACCTCACCCGGAGCCTCACCGAGAGCCTCACCCAAAGTCGGGTCAAGCCATACATCAAGGCCAACAAGCCCAGCCAAGCCAAGTAGCAAACCAGCAATGAGGGCTCATAGCCCGGCGGCGCCGCCCATCCGCCTTGTTCGTGCACTTGGCCGCCAAAGCGCCACTGCATATAGCCCCAGGCCAACGCATGGATCAAAGCGATATGCACCAGGTAGAAGAACATCGGTCGGCTACCAAACAGCATCAAGACGGGTGGCGGGTGCCGCACCCAGCGTTCGATCAAGGCCAAAGCCGCCAAGCCAAGGCCCACAGTGATGCACAGATAAAGCAGCGAAGGCGGGTATTTGTGCACATCGACAAACGCCATCAGCTCAAGCGCAAAGCCACGGCCCTGCCCCAAGCGAGACTGCCAGGCATGCGGGTCACCATAAAAACCGCTGCTGCGCAGCAGTGCAAAACTCAGCAGCAACAGGGCCGCCGCCATGAGCAAAAAGCGCTGGCGGCGCTGCGGCTGCCAGCGCAGCACCGGCCCCAGCGCGAAGCCGGCCGCCATCAGCCCGACCCAGGGCATCAGCGGGTAAACGAACACGACGCCAAGACCGGGCCAAAGCTGCTTGTAGCCGCCTTGATGCCAAGCCATCATCAGCCATGAAGCCTCTTTGCCATGCCAGGCGTCCAGCAGGTTATGCGGCACGATCAAGGCCGCGGCCACCACAGCAATGGCCGGCAGCGGCAGCCAAATCAACAGCCCCAAGGCCATCATGGCCACACCGATCGCCCAGATCACCTGCAGGATCAGCACATTGAAGCCGAACTGCCAGCTGAAGCTGACCCAGGTCAGCTCCAACAACACCAGCAAGGCGCCGCGCCCGAGCAAGTAACGGGTCATCTCGGCTTTGCTGCAGCGCCTGGCGCGCAAAAAAGCTGACATACCCGCCAGCAAGACAAAGATGGGCGCGCATAGATGGGTGATCCAGCGCGTCCAGAACCAGGCCGGCGAGCCCTGTTGCAAATCGAGTGGGTTGAAAGGCGCTGGCGCAAAGAAGTCGCGCGTATGGTCCAGCGCCATCAAGATGATGACCAGGCCACGCAACAAATCAATCGCGAATAGCCTTGGCGTGTGATGGGGATTTTGGGATTGAATCAAGGGCGCTGCTTGGGCTTTGAAGATCGCCCGATGTTAGGGGGCTGGGCCATGCCGAGATCTGGGGTGATTCCCTTGGCGCCTCAGCAGGCCAAGGTCTGAGCCAGTTAAACTGCCCCCATGACGATCACGATCAAATCCGGCGCCGACATCCCCGCTTTGCGCATTGCCGGGCGCTTGGCCTCAGAAGTGCTGGACATGTTGACCCCGCATGTCAAACCCGGCATCACCACGGATCAGTTGGACAAGCTTGCGCATGACTACATCGTCAATGTGCAGCAAGCGATTCCGGCCCCGCTGAATTACACGCCCGCCGGCTACATTCCCTACCCCAAGTCGATCTGCACCTCGGTCAATGACCAGATCTGCCACGGCATCCCGAACGATCGCGCCTTGAAGAACGGCGACATCGTCAATATCGACGTGACCGTCATCAAGGACGGCTGGCATGGCGACACCAGCCGCATGTTTGTGGTCGGCGAAGGCTCGATCGCAGCCAAACG
>CAUPEV010000063.1:0-22512 GCA_963510335.1 uncultured Roseateles sp. | reverse complement strand
TGTGTCGGTGCGCACGATCGAGGTCCACCGCGCCCGCGTGTTTGCCAAGTTAGGCGTGCGCTCCGCCGCCGAGGTGGCGACACTGCTGGCGCAGGGCTGAGGTTTGCGGCTTTAGCTTAGGCTGACCAAGGCCTGGTGATAGGCGGGTTCATGCATCAACTCGTCCCAGGTGAAGGGCGCGGTTTGCGGTAGCAAGCCAGCTCGTCGGGCCTCGCTTTCAGCGCTAGGCAACCAGCGGCCATCGGCCTGTGCCTGGCTCAGATCGGCCAGCACCGCGTCGAGCGCGCTGCCTTCATCAACGCCGGACTGGTTGCACAGCAAGACCATATCGCAGCCGGCCTGCAGGGCGGCCAGCGCGGCTTCGGTGTAGCCGATCGGCTTGCCGTCCAGCACGCGGGCACCGGCCATGCCGAGGTCATCGCTGAAGATGGCGCCGCCAAAGCCCAGGCGCTCGCGCAGGATTTCCTGCAACCAGCGCTCGCTGAAGCCGGCCGGCCGGGCGTCGACCTTGGGGTAGATCACATGGGCCGGCATCACCGCGCCCATGCACATCACCAGCCATTCAAACGGCTTCGCATCCTCGGCCAAGATGGCCTTCAGGCTGCGCTTGTCGACCGGCACATCGACATGAGAGTCGGCCTTGACGAAGCCGTGGCCGGGGAAATGCTTGGCGCAACTGTGCATGCCGGCCAGCAGGAGCCCATGCATCAGGCTCTTGGCCAGCATTGCCACCACGCGCGGATCGCGGTGGAAGCTGCGGTCGCCGATGACGCTGCTCGCGCCGTAATCCAAATCGAGTACCGGGGCGAAGGAGAAGTCCACGCCGCAAGCGCGCAGCTCCGCCGCCAAGACATAACCCGCGGCCGTGGCGGCAGCGGTGGCGCGCATCGCGTCCTCCATCCACAGCTCACCCAGGCTGCGCATCGAGGGGATATGGGTGAAGCCGTCGGTCTGGAAGCGCTGCACGCGGCCGCCTTCGTGGTCCACAGCAATCAAAACATCGGGCCGGATCGCCTTGATCTGCGCGGTCAACGCGGTCAGCTGAGCGCGGCTCTCGAAGTTGTGCGCGAACAGGATCAGGCCGCCGACCAGCGGATGCTTGAGCCGCCGCCTGTCGTCGCTGTCCAGCGCCAGCCCGGCGATATCGAGCACCAGCGGCGCGTGGATAGATGAGTCCTTGTCGGCAGTCGTCATTTTTAGTCCTTGCTTTCTTGTTCAACGATTACAAAAGTGCTGGCGTAGTCGGTCTCGTCGCTGACCGAGACATGGGCTTTCAGGCCTTTGGACTCGAACCAGACTGCTAACTCACCATGCAAACGGATCTCGGGCTTGCCGTTGGTGGCTTTGACAATCTCGCAGTCGCGCCAAGTCATCGGCATGCGCATACCCATTCCAATCGCCTTGGAGAAGGCCTCTTTGGCCGAAAAACGGGTCGCCAGATAGCTGATGCCGCGTGCGGCCACCTTGGCGCTGCGTTCGCGGAATACTTCCATCTCATGCGGCCCCAAGACCTTCTCGGCAAAACGCTCGCCGCGCCGCGCCAGCGTGTCTCGAATGCGGCGGATGTCGCAGATGTCGGTGCCTATGCCGTAGATCATGCTGAGGCTTCCAAGGGCTCAAATCGCTCCAAGGCGGGCCAACCCAGGACTTCGTTGCGATGCCGCTCGCCGCCCAGCTCGAACCAGGTTTCGCCCCAATACGAAGCACCCTCGCGCTGGTAAAAACGCAGTGCATCGACATTGCCGACCCAGGCACTCAGCCACAGTGCCCGCTCGGGCCACTCCTGCCGACATTGGCGCAGCAACCGCGCACCCAAGCCCTGGCTCTGACTGCGGGGCGAGACATAAAGCCGCTTCAATTCAAGCGCCGGGCCCCCCGCGTCGACTGGGCAAGCCGCAGCATCATCCAATTGCGCCCAGGCCAATAAGACATCGCCCCGCACCACCAGCCAATGGCGGCCAAGATCCAAGGCTTGGCGCAGCAGCTGCTCATCGAACTCGCGCTTCAGATAGTCCGCCACATCACCGTTAACGCCGCCATCAATCGCATAGCGATCCAGCCAGACCCAGCGGGCCAGGGCGGCGATGCGCGGGGCATCGTCGGGCCGAGCACGGCGCATCAAGCTGTCGGTCACCATCATGTCGCTGCGTAGGCGCGCTGAATGCAACGCTGGTATTCACGCACCGTCTCGGTATAGCCGAGCTCCAGCGCATCAGCCACCAAGGCATGGCCAATAGACACCTCTTGCACACCCGGCACGGCGCGCAAGAAGGCGGTCAGGTTGTCGCGGTTCAAGTCGTGGCCGGCATTGATGCCCAGGCCCAGCGCCAGCGCAGCCTCGGCGGTACGCGTGAACCCGGCCAGCACAGCGGCTTCGCGCTCGCTGCCAAACGCACTGGCGAAGGTCTCGGTGTATAGCTCGATGCGCTCGGCACCGAGCTCGGCCACATAAGCCATCGCCTCAGGAATGGGGTCCATAAACAGGCTGACCCGCACACCGCAGGCGCGCGCCTCGGCCACCAGCGGCGCCAAGCGGGCCATATCGGCGGGAAACTGCCAGCCATGGTCGGAGGTGAACTGATCCTCGCTGTCGGGCACAAATGTGACCTGGTGCGGACGCACTTCGCGCACGAAGTCCATCAGGTTCTGGGTCGGGTTGCCCTCGATGTTGTACTCGGCCTGTGGCCAGGCCTTCAGCAGAGCCGCCAAATCATGCACGTCTTGCGTGCGGATATGGCGGGCGTCTGGCCGCGGGTGCACGGTGATGCCTTGCGCGCCAGCCAGGAGGCAGGCTTCGGCCGCGCGCAGCACGCTAGGGATGCCCAGATGGCGGGTATTGCGCAGCAAGGCGACCTTGTTGACATTGACCGACAAGGCACAGCGTGCGCTGTGCGACCGGGAAGATTCAGGTGCGACCAGTGGGTTCATCTCTAGCTCATCAGTCAATCAAGAAGTTTCTGCAGATCCAGCATCACCTGACGGGTGCGCAAGGGCTTGTGACCCAGATGATAGTGAAGCAAGCCACGCAGGGTCGAGCGCAAGGCCGGCAGCACCGGCATGCAAGCTTGCTGCAAAGCCGCCATGCTGCCATGCAAGAGCGCAGCCTGCAGTTGCACCAGCGCCAGTCCACTGAAAGTCGGCGCGTCAGCAAGAGGCGGCAGCACGCCGGCTTCGGCGCTCAGCATGTACTGTCGGTCCAGTTCAAGGGGCTGCTGCGTCAGGGTCGACAAACTCAGGTCTGGCAGCAAGCCGATTTCCAGCAACAAGCGCAACTCAAACGCGCGCAGCGCTGCCTGAGACTGCGCATCTTCATTGGCATGCAGCTGAGGCAGGGTGGCCGCGTACGCATCAAACAAGACGGCATGCGGGTCCTGGCGGGCCAGCAACTTGAGCAGCAACTCGTTCAGGTAATAGCCGGAAAACAGCGCCGCGCCCGCCGGCATGGTGGCGCCGCCGGCCCATTCGGCGCCGCGCAGCGTCACCACCTCGGGCCCCGGCGCGTCTCCGATACCGTCTGTCGACTTGACCGGTTTGGACAGGCTGACCTGGATGCGCTGAAACGGCAGCAACACTGCGCGCAATTGCGAATAGGGCCGCTTGGCGCCTTTGGCCACCACGGCGATACGGCCCTGCTCACGCGTGAACAAGTCCAGAATCAGACTGGACACGCTCCAGTCGTAGTGATGCAGCACAAAAGCTTGTTGATGTGAGCCCCCAAGGCCACCGCTGCGCGATGGCCGCCCCCCCTTGGGGGGCACAGCAAGCTCGGGACGGCCCGTCGCTTGCTGGATCGCGGGTGCCCGCGCGCCGCGAGTTGCCATCCGCTTGAGTCCCGGGTTCTCTTATCGATTACTCGTAACCGTAGGTGCGCACGCGCTCTTCGGTGTCGGCCCAGCCGGAACGGACCTTGACCCATAGCTCCAGGAACACGCGGCCTTGCATCAGGTGCTCCAGCTCTTGGCGAGCTTCGGAGCCGATGCGCTTGAGACGCTCGCCGCCCGAGCCGATGATCATGCCCTTGTGGGCATCGCGCTCGACCACGATGGAGGCTGAGATGCGGCGCAGCTCGCCCTCGTCTTCCCACTTGTCGATGACGACGGTGGAGGTGTAAGGCAATTCGTCGCCGGTCAGGCGAAACAGCTTTTCGCGAATGATCTCGCTGGCCAGGAACTTCTCCGAACGGTCGGTCAGTGCGTCTTCCTCATAGAACCAGCCTTGCTCGGGCAAGTAAGGTTTGAGGATCTTGAACAGCCGCGTCACGTCGGACTCTTTCTTGGCCGACAAGGGCACGAACTCGGCGAAATTGCGCCGCTCGGCCATGCTCTTGAGCCATGGTGCGAGTTCGGCCCGGCGCTGCACGGCGTCGAGCTTGTTGGCAATCATCACGACCGGCTTGTCTTCCGGCAGCAAGGACAGCACCTTGGCATCGTCCAGACCAAAGCGCCCTGCTTCCAGCACATACAGCACCAGATCGACGTCGCCCAACACGCTGTGCACGGTGCGGTTCAGCGTGCGGTTGAGGGCCGCGTTATGCTTCATTTGGAAGCCGGGCGTGTCGACGAAGACGAACTGCGCCTCTTCGATCGTGCGCACGCCGGTGATGCGGTGACGGGTGGTTTGCGCCTTATCGGAGGTGATGCTGACCTTCTGGCCGACCAGCGCGTTCAGCAAGGTCGACTTGCCGACGTTGGGCCGGCCGACGATGGCGATCAGGCCGCAGCGTTTGGGCAAGGCCGGGTCCAGCGTTGAAGTAGCCGGGCTATCCGGCAATTCAGCCGCCGGAGAAGCAGCGCTTGGTGAGGGTGTGTTTTCAGTCATGATGTGGGCGGCGGTGAGGCCGGCTCCTTCAGTCGCGCAAGCCAGCAGTTGGCTTGTCGCGGGCAATCAATTCGTCGAGCAAGCGACGGGCGGCATTCTGTTCGGCAATACGGCGCGAACGGCCCTCGCCGCGCTTGGAAATTTTCAGGGCAGGCACTGCGCATTCGATTTCGAAGGTCTGCGCATGCGCCTGTCCACGGGTTTCGGTAATGGTATAGCTTGGCACCGCCATGCGGCGCGCTTGCAACCATTCTTGCAGCGCTGTTTTGGCATCCTTGGCCCAGTTGTCCATCACCGAGCCATCGATCAACTCGCCGAGCAGGCGCTGCACCAGCGCAAAAGCTGGCTCGTAGCCGCCGTCGAGAAAAGTTGCGCCTATCAAAGCTTCGGTGGCGTCGGCCAGGATGGAGGGGCGCTGCGCACCACCACCCTTGGCCTCGCCTTCGCTGATACGCAAGACTTTGGGCAGTTCCAGCGAGAGCGCCAAGCGGTGCAAACTTTCTTCACGCACCAGGTGCGCGCGCACGCGGGTCAAATCGCCTTCGTCTGAGGCCGCAAAGCGCTCATACAGCATGCTGGACACCGCCAGACTGAGTACGGCATCCCCCAAGAACTCCAAGCGTTCGTTGTGATCGGCACTGAAGCTGCGATGCGTGACCGCACGCGACAACAACTCAGGCTTTTTGAAAGTGTGGCCGAGCCGCCGCTGCAGCGATTCAAGCTGAGGACTCATGAAAGCTGGCCGCTCATTCAGCGCGAACGCCCTTCGTACTTGATCAACAAATAGACCGGTCCACCGAGTTCGATCTGCTTCTCGTACGCAAAGCTGATTTGCACCTTGTCGTTGTCCTTGCTGATCAACAAGTCCTTGGAATTGATACTGACGATCGAGTATTCGATTTGCTGGGCTTTATCAAAATCAGCCCGCACCGCCGCCACGGTGGCCGGGTTGGCTGCAGCGATCCGGTTCACCGCAGTTTGAATGGTGTAGAACTCCAGCACGGTCGGGAACACGCGCGCCGCCACGACGCCGGTAAAGGCCAACAGCACACCCCAGAACAACAGACCCAGCAGACTGATGCCGCGCTGCCCACGGCGCTGAACGCTAACACTTTCGGTCTGACGCATGGGGTTCTTCCTCCGTGGGTGGTGATAGCTCAATATCAATTGAAGGCGCCAATGCGCTTGAGGTTACCGAAATTCATCCAAACAAAAAAGGCCTTGCCGACAATGTTCTCGTCCGGCACGAATCCCCAAAAGCGCGAGTCACCGGAATTGTCGCGATTGTCTCCGACCATGTAGTAATGGCCCTCGGGGACTTTGCAGCTGACACCCTCTGGGCTGTACTTGCAATTCTCCTGGAAGGGGAACGGCCCGCCAGCACGGTTGGGCGTAAAGAGCGGCGAACGCTGCGGGTCTACCAAGAGCTGATGCTCTTTCTCACCCAGTTTCTCCGTGAAACGAGGGCGATAGGCCATCGAGCTTTCGTCATAGAAGTCCCCTTGCGCTTGCACGGGCACCAATTCGCCGTTGACATACAGGCGCTGGTTCAAATAGCTGACCTGATCACCGGGCAAGCCGACCACGCGCTTGATGTAGTCGATGCTGGTGTCACCTGGCCAGCGGAAGACCATCACGTCACCACGCTTGACATCATTGTTAGCAATGATTTTCTTATTGATCACAGGCAAACGGATG
Organism: uncultured Roseateles sp.; assembly: GCA_963510335.1. Lineage (GTDB taxonomy): Bacteria > Pseudomonadota > Gammaproteobacteria > Burkholderiales > Burkholderiaceae_C > Paucibacter_A. The sequence goes on along the minus strand of CAUPEV010000063.1, from coordinate 15,996 downwards.
CCGTAATGGAACTTATTGACTAGGATCAGATCCCCTACCAGCAAGGTCGGCACCATCGATCCAGACGGAATCTTGAAGGGTTCAAACAAAAACGAACGCAGCAAGAAGACCGCCAGAATCACCGGGAACAGACCCGCAGTCCAGTCCAGCCACCAGGGTTGACGCAAAATTTCCAGACGGGCAGTTTGAACGTCACCATCAACCCGTGAAATGCCTTGGGCGCTCAGGGTCTGGCGGCGCTGAGCGTCCGCTTCCAGCAACTGTGCAGCGGCGCGGGCACGCTTGGGTTCGAAGTGGAAACGCTCGGCCAACCAAAAGCACAGCGTGACCATGGTCAACACGAACAATAGGAAGGAAAAGTTGCCGCTCCAGAAGCCGGTATACCAGCCCCCCAGATAGGCGGCGAGGATGGCGTAAAGAATTCCGGTCAGAGCACTCATCAACTGTCTACTTGGTATCGTTCAATTAATCGTCAACTTGCAAAATAGCCAGGAACGCTTCCTGCGGCACCTCGACGGAGCCGATTTGCTTCATGCGCTTTTTGCCTGCCTTTTGCTTCTCGAGCAGCTTGCGTTTACGAGAAACGTCGCCGCCATAACATTTTGCCAGCACGTTCTTGCGCATGGCCTTGATGTTCTCGCGCGCAATGATGTTGGAGCCAATCGCCGCCTGGATGATCACGTCATACATCTGCCGCGGAATATGCTCGCGCATCTTGGCCGCCACACCACGGCCGCGGAACTGGCTCTGCACCCGGTGCACGATGATAGACAAGGCATCCACACGGTCACCGTTGATCAGGATGTCGACCTTCACCACATCGGAGGCGCGGTACTCTTTGAACTCATAGTCCATCGAGGCGTAGCCGCGCGACACGCTCTTCAATTTATCGAAGAAGTCCAGCACGATTTCGGCCAGCGGCATCTCGTAGGTCAGCATGACCTGACGGCCGTGATAAGCCATATTGAGCTGGTTGCCGCGCTTTTGATTGGCCAGCGTCATCACCGGGCCGACATAGTCTTGCGGCATGTAGAGATGAACCGTGACGATAGGCTCGCGGATCTCCTGGATCTGGCCCAGCTCGGGCATCTTGGATGGGTTCTCGACCGAGATCACCTCGCCGTCATTCAGCATCACTTCATAGACGACGCTGGGTGCGGTGGTGATCAGGTCTTGATCGAACTCACGCTCCAGGCGCTCTTGCACAATCTCCATGTGCAGCAGCCCCAAGAAGCCGCAGCGGAAGCCAAAGCCCAAGGCCTGCGAGACTTCAGGCTCGTAACGCAGCGAAGAATCATTGAGCTTGAGCTTCTCCAGCGCATCGCGCAGCTGGTCGTACTCGCTCGCTTCGGTCGGGTACAGCCCGGCAAACACCTGCGGCTGAATTTCCTTGAAGCCCGGCAAGGCTTGCTCGGACGGGCCCAGATTGTTCGGCAACTTCTTGTCGACCGTGATGGTGTCACCCACCTTGGCTGCTTGCAGCTCTTTGATGCCGGCGATGATGAAACCCACCTCTCCCGCATTGAGCTGCTCGCGCGGTTCGGACTTGGGTGAGAACACGCCCAGGTTGTCTGCCGGGTAAACGGCGTTTGACGCCATCATGCGGATGCGCTCGCCCTTCTTGAGTGTGCCGTCCACCACGCGCACCAACATCACCACGCCCACATAGGCGTCGTACCAAGAATCGATGATCATGGCGCGCAGCGGCGCTTCGACAACGCCCTTGGGCGGCGGCATGCGGGCAATCACCGCTTCGATGATTTCATCAATGCCCATGCCCGTCTTGGCGCTGCAAGGAATGGCGTCGGTCGCATCAATGCCGATGACGTCCTCGATTTCTTCCTTGGCGTTTTCCGGATCCGCGTTCGGCAGATCCATCTTGTTCAGCACCGGCACCACCTCGACGCCAAGTTCCAGCGCGGTGTAGCAATTGGCCACCGTCTGTGCCTCAACGCCCTGGCTGGCATCGACCACCAACAAAGCGCCTTCACAGGCCGACAAAGAGCGGCTGACCTCGTACGAGAAGTCCACATGCCCCGGCGTGTCGATCAAATTGAGGTTATACGTCTTGCCATCTTTGGCCTTGTACTGCAGTGCAGCAGTCTGGGCTTTGATGGTGATGCCGCGCTCGCGCTCGATGTCCATCGAGTCCAGCACCTGCGCCTCCATCTCACGATCGGCCAGCCCTCCGCAACGCTGAATGATGCGATCCGCCAGCGTGCTCTTGCCGTGGTCGATGTGGGCGATGATGGAAAAATTGCGAATGTGATTCATGTGCGAACAGAGCGGGTAAGCCGGTCACCTAACGGCCAAAACCATTGTGGTGAAAGCTCTCAATCGCTAGGTGATGTGAGGGCCCAAAGGGCCGTGCTGAAGCTAAAAAAAAGGCACGTCGAACAGGTGACGCGCCTTCCAACAAAACGTTTGGCAACTGCATGTTGGGCATCCATTGTAGCCAAAAGCCTCAATCCGGACACCGAGCAAAGACTACAAACCTAGTCGTTGCTACCCACCAACAGCAAGTTATCAACAGCTTATCAACACCCCCCCTGGATAAGCTGTGGATGAATGGCGGCTTTCAAGATCTTGGCCGCGCGTTGCATAAGGCCAGCAAAGCAAACAATGCCTTGCAGACCTTGATTCTATCCGACGCCGCGAACAATCGACCCGCCATGCCGCCAAGACCGCCTACCAGCCCGCTGAAGAATCAACTGAATCTTCAATATCCAGACCCGCCGAATAGGCTCGTCAATTCACAATGCGAAAAGACCTTGCGTCGCACTACGCCATCGTCGCCACAGCCGCGACGACGGCGACGACGGCGACACGAACTAACGCATCGGCTTGAGCAAGACAAAGCTCACGATATCGTCACGGCGCACCATCAAGTTGATCAGCTTGGCCTTCTCCGCCTTGCCGATCAGCGCTTGGAACTGCTTGACGCTCGTCACTTCGGTGTTGTCCACAGCCAAGATCAGATCACCCTCTCGCAAGCCAGCGCGTGCAGCGACACCCGTCGCCGCATCCACACGCACACCTGTACGCAGCTTCAGCTCGCGCTTTTGGCTGTCCGTCAACTCAGATACCTGCAAACCGAGTGCCGCAGCAGCGCCCACCGTCGGTTTGGCCTCAGGTTCAGCGGTGCGGCGCTGAGCATCGTCAGGCATCTCGCCCACCGTCAGCATCACATCCTTCAAGGCTCCGCGCCGGAACACCTGCACCGATACTTTGCTGCCAGGCTTGAGGCCCGCCACCACACGGCGCAAGTCGCTGACCTTGTCGATCACCTTGCCGTCGAACTTGGTGATCACGTCGCCACCTTCAATGCCCGCCTTGTCGGCCGCACCACCCGAGCTCACACTGCGGATCAAAGCGCCAGTGGGCTTACCTAAGCCAATCGACTCGGCAACTTCTTTGCTCAAATCTTCCAAGGCAACGCCGATGAAGCCGCGCACCACTCGCCCTCCGTTGCGCAACTGATCCGATACCCGTACCGCCTCATCGATGGGGATTGCAAAAGAGATGCCCATGAAGCCGCCCGACTGGCTGTAGATCTGCGAATTGATACCGACCACCTCACCGCGCATATTCAGCAATGGGCCACCCGAGTTGCCTGGGTTGATCGCCACATCGGTCTGAATCAGCGGAAGAAAGTCGCCGGTATCGCGCGCTTTGGCACTCACAATGCCGGCGGTCACTGTATTGTCGAAACCGAAGGGCGAACCAATTGCCATCACCCACTCGCCGACTTTGAGCCGGCCGACATCACCGATCTTGACGGCAGGCAAACCCGTCGCCTCGATCTTCAAGACCGCGACATCGGAGCGACGGTCGCTACCGACGACTTTGGCCTTGAATTCACGCTTGTCGGTCAAAGTCACCCACACTTCATCAGCCCCGCTGACCACGTGCGAGTTGGTCATCACATAGCCATCGGCACTGAGGATGAAACCGGAGCCAACACCACGGCGCTGCGGGGCCTGGTCCTCGTCGTTATTGCCATCACCGCCTCTTTCCCCGCGCGGAGGCGTGCGTCGCTGGCCCGGCACAGGGATACCGAAGCGCCGCAGAAACTCTTGCATCTGCTCGTCAATCTCAGGCATGCCATTCGCCGCATTGCCCGCGCCACGAGCGCGCTCGGAGGTGCGAATATTGACGACCGCTGGGCCGACCTTTTCTACCAACTCGGTGAAGTCCGGCAAGTCGCGCGCTTGCGCATGACTCTGGCCCGGTAGCAGGCTCAGACTCAAGGACAGTGCGGTCGCCGACAAAATCAGGCTTGATGCCCGCAAGGAACGAGAAGCAAACTGGAATCGCATGGTTTGACTCTATGAACTAACGGTTGTATTGATGAACGCGCCCATGATCGCAGCGCAGCCCAAAGCATAGCGAAAGTCACAGCCCAGAAACAACTAAAGGCTTTGGCGCGAACAATAGAGCGCGGCTCGCAACTGCGTCCAATTGGCCGCATGACTGGATCGCAACAAAGGCAAATACACAGCAGCGCGCCAGTTGGAAAGAGCGTGGGCAGGCGCCCGCCGGGCGCGCAGCAGCATCCAAAACCCCAGATCGAACAGGATATCGAGTTGAACTGCCGCAGCTTCATCGTCGCGCGGGGGATCCGCAGATGGAGTGCTGGCTCTTACGACATCATGCAAATGCCAAATTTGCCCATCCCAGCGCAGATAGCGCGGTGCAACTTCGCAGTTTGCCCACGCCCACCAGCCACCCAGAGGAGGCAAGCAAAGCAAGAGCCATAGTCGTGGGTAATGCGCTTGTGGAAAATGCGCCAGCACGGCGAGCGCCACTGCCAACACCGCCAATGCAGCGGCTACAGCAACAAGCCATTGCAACCCGGGCGAGGGCTGGATATCAAGACGGAAAGGCGCTGCGGAGCGTTTCACGGCTGCCTGCGCTTGTGTTTATCGGCCCGGAACCAGGCCTAAGCGCAAAGACAAAACTCGGCGCTGTCAGACATCGCGCCTGCGCCCTTAGAAACGCTTGAAGATCAGGGTTCCGTTGGTGCCACCAAAACCGAAGTTGTTCTTGGCTGCGTATTCCATCTTCATAGGCCTGGCTTCATTGGCGCAATAGTCAAGATCGCAAAGCGGATCTTGATTGAAGATATTGATCGTTGGCGGAGCCACCTGCTGCTGCAAAGCCAGCACGGTAAACACCGACTCGATCCCACCGGCACCGCCCAGCAAATGGCCGGTCATCGATTTAGTCGAACTGATCACCAAATTGCTGGCATCGGCACCGAAGGCCAGCTTGATGGCATTGGTTTCGTTCAAGTCACCCAACGGCGTCGAAGTACCGTGGGCATTCATATATTGAATCTGATCGGTATTCAAACCGGCATTGCGCAAGGCCGCGCGCATCGAGCGCTTGGGGCCGTCAACGCTGGGGGCGGTCATGTGATAGGCATCGGAGCCCATCCCAAAACCTGCCAACTCGGCATAAATCTTCGCGCCGCGCTTTTTGGCATGCTCGTACTCTTCGAGCACCAGCACACCGGCTCCCTCACCCAGCACAAAGCCATCGCGGTCTTTGTCCCAAGGGCGGGAAGCGGTTTTCGGATCCTCGTTGCGCGTCGACAAAGCGCGCGCCGAGGCAAAGCCTCCGAGGCCCAAAGGGGAAATCGTGGCCTCTGAGCCACCTGCAATCATGACGTCGACGTCACCGTACTCAATCATCCGACCTGCTTCGCCAATGGCGTGCAAACCGGTGGTGCAGGCCGTCACGATGGCCAAGTTCGGGCCTGTAAAGCCGTACTTGATCGAGACATGGCCGGAGATCATATTGATGATCGAGGCCGGCACGAAGAACGGTGAAACCCGACGTGGGCCGCGCGCCATCAACTCGCCATGAGTGGCTTCGATCATTGGCAGACCGCCAATGCCCGAGCCCACCAGCACGCCAATGCGCTCGGCCTGCTCTTCCGTCAACTGATCTCCGGTCGGCAAACCGGAATCCTTCACCGCCTGGATGGCCGCAGCCATGCCGTAGTGAATGAAGGTATCCATCGCGCGCGCATCCTTGGCCGAAATGTATTCGGTCACGTCAAAGCCCTTGACCTCACCTGCGATATGGCAGGAGAAGCCCGAGGCATCAAAATGAGTGATGCGGTCAATACCGGACTGACCGGCCAGGATGTTGCTCCAGGCCTCATCCACCGTGTTACCCACGGGGCTGATCAGACCAAGTCCAGTAATGACAACGCGACGACGGCTCATGCGATTAGGAGTTCAGTTAGTTATAGCCAAGCAAGCTTGAGGGCTTGATCAGGCCTTTTGATGCTTGACGGCGTAGTCAATCGCCAGCTGAACGCTGGTGATCTTTTCGGCTTCTTCATCGGGGATTTCGATGCCGAACTCGTCTTCGAGTGCCATCACCAATTCCACGGTGTCGAGGGAATCTGCGCCCAGATCAGCCACGAAAGCCTTCTCATTGGTCACATCGGCTTCAGGCACGCCGAGTTGCTCGGCGATGATTTTCTTGACACGTGCTTCGATATCGCTCATGACTCCTCCAGGAGGGGGTTTGTTGGGAACAGCCCGGGATTCTAAGGCCTCTAGGGTGACTCGCCTAAAGAAGGCAATGATTCACGCCAAAAGACCCTCACCGGCCGGGCAAATCCGGTGGGCGAACGCGGAATGCTTTCGCCTCAATTCTTTTCACTTCAGCTCATGTACATGCCACCGTTGACATGCAACTCGGTACCCGTAATGTAGGCGGCCTTGTGCGACGCCAGGAAGGCAACTGCATCGGCAATTTCCCGGGGCTCACCCAAACGCCCAAGCGGGATCTGCGCCAGCAAGGCTGTTTTTTGCGCTTCCGGCAAGACCTCGGTCATGTCGGTAGCAATAAAGCCGGGTGCCACGCAATTGACAGTGATGCCGCGGCTACCGAGTTCACGCGCCAGAGCGCGCGTCATGCCCGCCACGCCGGCCTTGGCCGCCGCGTAATTGGCTTGACCCGCATTGCCCGAGGCACCGACGACCGAGGTAATGCTGATGATGCGACCAAAGCGTTGCTTCATCATCGTGCGCATCACAGCGCGGCTCATGCGGAATACCGCCTTCAAATTGGTGTCCAGCACTGCATCCCAGTCTTCGTCCTTCATGCGCATGGACAGGGTGTCCCGCGTAATTCCGGCGTTATTGACCAAAACTTGCAGGCCGCCATTGGCTTTGACAATGCCATCCACTGCCGCCTCGACAGCCGCAGCATCATTGACATCGAGCACCAAGCCGCGCCCACCGAGTGGCGCCAAGGCTTCACTGATCGCAGCCGCGCCGGCTTCGCTGGTCGCCGTACCAATCACCACAAAACCTTGTTCAGCCAGAGTCAGCGCAATTGACCGGCCGATGCCGCGACTGGCACCGGTCACCAGTGCAATTTGACCTTTTTCGGAAGCAATATCTGTCATGGTTTTTTCTCTCAGCCCAATAAAGCGCGCGCTTCTGCCAAAGAGGCCGCGTCAAGCACCGTCGTGCTGATGAATTCACTGTCGATCCGCTTGGCCATGCCAGCCAGTACCTTGCCCGGGCCGCATTCGATGACGTGAGTCAAACCCTGCGCCTTCAGGGCCAGCATCAACTCGACCCACCGGACAGGACCAAAAGCCTGGCGGTACAGCGCGTCGCGCAGACCCTCGGCGTCAGCCACCATGGCGACATCGACATTGTTGATAACGGGAAACTGCAAAGGTGCAAATTGGGTCACGGCCAGTTTGGCCTTCAAGGCCTCCGCTGCCGGACGCATCAAACTGGAATGGAAAGGAGCCGACACGGACAACAACAAGGCTCGCTTGGCGCCTGCCGCCTTCAGCATTTCGCATGCCTTGTCCACCCCGGCCTTGGTGCCGGCGATCACGGTCTGCTTGGGGTCATTGAAATTGGCAGCTTCGACGGCCTCTCCGCTGGCCAGGGCCGCTGCCGCGCACCCATCGCGCACGGCTTGAGCGTCGAGGCCCAGAATCGCGGCCATCGCACCGACGCCCACCGGAACCGCCTCTTGCATGGCTTGCGCGCGGAACCGCACCAGCGGCAAGGCATCACTCAGACTCAAGGCGCCCGCTGCCACCAAGGCGCTGTACTCACCCAGCGAATGGCCAGCAGCAATAGCGGGTTGCAAGCCTGTTTCAGCGATCCAAGCTCGGTAGCAAGCAATTGCAGCGGTCAACATCACCGGCTGGGTATTGGTCGTCAAGTCGAGCTGCTCTTTGGGCCCAGCCTTAATCAGCGCAGCAATGTCTTGATCTAGCGCCGACGAGGCTTCGGCCAGGGTACGGGTGATCTCAGGATGATCGCCCCAGGCGTCCAGCATGCCGACGCTTTGCGAACCTTGGCCCGGGAAAACAAAAGCAAATTTTGAAGTCATAGTCATTGGTGTTTGAAGTTGGCGCCAGCAGATCAAGCTTTAATCTGCCGCTCAGACTTTTAGAAATCCAGCAACACAGCGCCCCATGTGAAGCCGCCGCCCACGCCTTCAAGCATCACCGTATCACCCGCCTTGACCTTGCCCGAACGCACAGCCGCATCCAGCGCCAAGGGAATGGAGGCGGCCGAGGTGTTACCGTGTTGATCCACGGTAACGATCAGCTTGTCCAGCGGCAACTTCAGCTTTTTGGTCGTGCTGTGCATGATGCGAATATTGGCCTGATGCGGAATCAGCCAGTCGATATCGGCCTCTTGTCGGCCGGCTTTCTCAAGCACTCCACGCGCCACCTTCTCCAGCACGCCGACGGCCAGCTTGAAGACCGCCTGGCCATCCATCTTCAATAGCGGATCACCCAGCACTTTGCCGCCGACGACCGTGCCTGGCACGCACAGGATGCCAGCGTGACTGCCATCGGCGTGCAACTCACAAGCCAAAATGCCTGGCACATCGCTGACCCCGAGCACCACGGCTCCAGCACCATCACCAAACAACACGCAGGTCGTGCGATCTTTGAAATCAAGAATGCGCGAAAACACTTCCGCACCGACCACCAAGGCTTTCGAGGCCGCGCCGGTACGAATCATCGAATCAGCGACTGTCAGCGCATAGACGAAGCCAGAACAAACCGCTTGAACATCAAAGGCTGGCGCTCCCGCCACGCCCAGCTTGGCTTGCAACAGGCACGCGGTGGACGGAAAAATCATGTCCGGCGTCGAGGTCGCGACGATGATCAGATCGATTTCACTGGCCGTCACCCCGGCCGCGGCCAGAGCCGCCTGGGCTGCAGGCAATGCCAAATCGCTGGCTGTTACGCCGGAATCGGCAAAGTGGCGCGCGCGGATACCGGTGCGCTCAACGATCCACTCATCCGATGTTTCGATGCCGTCCCGCGCCAGTTGGGCGACCAAGTCGGCATTGCTCAGGCGGTTAGGGGGCAGATAACTGCCGGTGCCAAGAATTCGGGAATAGCGAGAAGCGGCGGCCAAGTGGGTCTGGGTGCTAGATGTCATGTAGCGTGAACGACCTGCGTCGCCTTGTCTCCTGAAACATCCGCCCCGGTATTCGACTCCTCGGTCACCGAGGGCTGGGTTTGCAAGGCGGCGATGATGCGATCGTGCACTCGGTCAAGCAACCGGTTGCGGGCGGCATCATACGCCCGGTTCAAGGCCGTTTCGAAGGCCAATTGATCGGCCGCGCCATGGCTCTTGAAAACCAAGCCGCGCAGACCCAGCAATGCCGCGCCATTGAAACGCCGGTGATCGACCCGCAGCTTGAACCGCTTGAGCACCGGCATGGCGATCAAAGCTGCCGCCTTTGTCAGCCAATTGCGGCCAAATTCCTGCCGGATGATGGTGATGATCATTGTCGCCAAACCCTCTGCGGTTTTTAGAGCGACATTGCCAACGAAGCCATCACAAACGACCAAATCAACTTCGCCGGTGAAAATGTCTTTGCCTTCGACATTGCCAATGAAATTGATTTGCCCCGAAGCGCCGGCCTGCCGTAGCAATTCACCGGCACGCTTGATCGTCTCGCTGCCCTTGATGACTTCTTCACCAATATTGAGCAAACCGACTTTGGGCTCGTCTTTGCCGTCTACCGCCGAAACCAGCGCACTCCCCATCAAAGCGAATTGCAGCAAATGCTCGGCTGTGCAGTCGACGTTAGCACCCAGGTCCAACATGGTGGTGTAGCCACCGGTTTGGGTCGGCATCACCGAGGCGATGGCCGGCCGATCAATGCCGTCAAGCGTTTTCAGCAAGTAACGCGACACCGCCATCAACGCACCGGTATTGCCGGCCGATACACAGGCATCAGCCAAGGGCGGCGCACCGTCGACAGATTTCAGCAGATTGATGGCCACGCGCATCGAAGAATCCTTCTTGCGGCGCAAGGCAACCTCAACCGGATCGTCCATCAGCACGACCTCGGAGGCAGCGATGATCTGAGCCCGCGGCCACGCAAAGGCCTCTTTCAAAGCGTCAGGCATGCCCACCCAGAGCAATTCGGCATTCGGGTGGCGCTCCAAAAATGCCTTTGCCGCCGGCAGCGTGACCGAGGGCCCATGATCGCCGCCCATGCAATCGATCGCCAAGCGCACCACCTCAAGTGGCGCGACCGACGTGGCGGCTGGCTTGGTGGAAAGATTCGAGCCGAGTGTGGACATCAAAACAGGTCGAAGAGTAAGTTCGACGACAAATTACGCAGATCAAACAAAGCTGACAACGACGGCCAACTTTGCTCGCAACAATTCAAAGAGACAACACAAAAACCCGGCACTGCAACAAGGCACAGGCCGGGATTTTGTGAGCCATAGCAGATCAAACTAACGCATCGCCCGAAAGCCATGCGAAAGCAAGAATCTTAGGAGGCGTCAGCCTTCGTCTTCAAGACCTTGCGGCCGCGATAGAAGCCAGTTGGGCTGATGTGGTGACGCAGATGCACTTCACCCGTGGTTGGCTCGATAGCCATGCCTGGGGTAGCCAAAGCTGTATGCGAGTTGTGCATGCCACGCTTGGATGGGGACTTTTTGTTTTGCTGAACTGCCATGAAATTCTCCTAAGGCTCCGGTGATTTAGAGCGCAATCTGCGTCGGCGGGCTAGCCTGCCAATCACTGATCTTGCGGCCCTGACACCCCGGGAGCCGCGTTTGTTTTGCTATGTACTCAAGCGTCACGAGCTTCTGCGCACCATGCGCCAGCTGCCTGCAGTCATTGACAGTGACTTTCAGCTTGCCGGCATATATTTGCCCGCTCGCCGTCTTGCCAATATCAACCCCCTGCGGCACGCCACTTTGATTCTCGAACCGGGGAAAGCCCGTGATTGTAGCACGTTGAAAACGTTTCTTCAAAGCCTGCGTGCCGACGGTTACTGAGCTGACCCCTGTTTCTTCAACGCCGCAAGCGCAGCGAAGGGGTGTGGCCTATCAGTTGTGAGCTCCGCGTCTGCCAAACTCGGATCCACAGCGGCCTTCAGAGGCTCAGGGCATTCTTCATGCCTTGGTACCAAGGGCAAGGCAAGCAGCAATTCGTCTTCTATCAACTCGAACAGGTCGAAGTTGCGCGAGATCACGAGCAGATCCTCCTCACTCTCGGCATCAATGTTCGCGGCGGCAGCTTCATCATGAACAAAGCGAAACCAACGCGCGAACTCGACAGGCTCTTGCACCGGGCGCAAACAACGCTGGCAGGTCAAGTGAGACTCCGCCACGGCTTCCAAGTGCAGCCATGTCTGCGCCGGAGCGCCGCGCGGCTCACGGCGCTCACCCTTGGCCGACCATTTGACCGGCGGCCAGGTGCTAGCTGGTGCCTCGGGCGCCGCAGCATCGGAAAAACGCACAAGGCTGACAGCCGGCAGTTCACCGCTCAATTGCCCACCATCGCGCGCAAATGCCACGACATCCAATTTATCCGGGAGGAACATATGCTCTTTCATGGCTCAAGTGTAGAGGGCGGGCGGGTATTCGCGAGCTCAGCACTCCGCGGCAATGCGAAAATCCAGCGATGAACGACACCTCACCCTCTCGAATCCTCATCCTTGGCTCAAGTTCGCGCTATCGACGCGAGCTGCTTGAGCGCTTACGCCTGCCTTTTGAAGTCCTTGCCCCTGAGCTTGATGAAACCCCCCTCGCTGGAGAGGCTCCTGCCCTGCTGGCCAGCCGCTTGGCACTGGCCAAAGCACGTGCGATTGCCAGTCAACGCCCGCACGCCATCGTCATTGGCTCCGACCAAGTCGCCGATCTGAATGGCCAGGCCATCGGCAAGCCAGGCACGCACCAACGCGCAGTCGAGCAGCTGCTTGCAATGAGCGGTCAGATGGTTGTGTTCCATACTGCCGTCGCCGTGGTCTGCGCCGAGTCCGGCTTCAGCGCTTGCGAAATTGCCCCGGTACGCGTGAGGTTCAGAACCTTGACCGAGGTGGAAATCGAGAACTACCTCTTGGCCGAGCAACCCTACGATTGCGCCGGCAGCGCCAAGTCAGAAGGCCTGGGCATCAGCTTGCTAGCCTCAATTGAGTCCGACGACCCCACCACCTTGATCGGGCTACCCTTGATTCGCACCAGCCAAATGCTTCGCCAGGCGGGCCTGGACCCTCTACTCGCACTCAATCCGGGAGCCTCAGCATGAAGAAGGGCCGCCTCTACCTGATCCCAAACACCTTGGACTTTGGCGTTGACGGAGCAGCCGTCGACCTGCAGCAAGTTTTGCCGCTGCACATTATTCAAACAGCGGCCAGACTCGAGTTTTGGGCCGCCGAAAGCGCCAAGACGACACGCTCGTTTTTGAAGCGCGTCGATTTGGTGGCGCCTCTGGTCAAGCCACTGCAGAGCTTGCAGATCACCGAGCTACCGCGCCCACCCAAGGGCCGCTCGGCGGACGCTGCCAGCCAGAATCAAGCCTGGAATGCGCTGCTCGCTCCAGCTCTGGCTGGACATGATATGGGCCTCAACTCCGAAGCGGGTTTGCCTGCCGTAGCAGACCCAGGCGCCCTTCTCGTTGCGGCCGCCCACGAAGCCGACATCGAAGTGATCCCTTTGAGCGGTCCCAGTGCCTTGCTGATGGCACTCTGCGCCAGCGGCCTGAACGGGCAAAGTTTCGCCTTCGTTGGCTATTTGCCGGTCGAAGCCCCCGCCCGAGCGGCACGGATTCGCGAGCTGGAGGCGCTGTCAGTACGCCAGCAGCAAACCCAGATCATGATCGAGACGCCTTATCGCAATTCAGCTTTGCTGCACGCTTTGCTGAGCACGCTCAAACCACACACCAGACTATCCATCAGCTGCGGACTCAGCCTTGAACAAGGCTGGACACGCAGCGCGACGGTGGAGCAGTGGCGAAGCTCGGGCGAATCACTGCCGGACAAGATCCCGGCGGTGTTCGTGCTGCTGGGCTAAAGCACCAAGGACCCCAAAGTCCCGAAGCCCGCTTCCCCACATCAGGAATCAGGACTCCAAAGCACTCGCAGCAGGCTTGGCGCCAAACAAGGCGGCTACTTTTCGCTTGGGGCGAATATTGGCCGACAAACCACGTGGCGCGGCAGACGCGTTGCTGGCACCCTTGTCCCAGGCAGGTAACTCGGCGCCGGCGCTGGCTTCATAGGGCTTGTCAAAAAACGCATCCCGCGGCTGACTAGGCGCCCGATAAGCGGGGCGCTGAGTAGCTGCAGGCGCAGCCGACATCGAATCAGCAGGGCGAGCGTCCCATTCCCGCGGCGCGCGCTGAGGCCGCTCGGAGCGCTCGGGGCGGGCGCCAGGCCGCGTGTCTTCCAACTCGATTGGCGCGAGCTCGATAGTGCGCTTGAGCAGCTTTTCTAGATCGGCCATCAAACGCGCGTCCGAGCGCGTCACCAAGGTCACGGCCACACCCGAGGCGCCAGCACGACCGGTGCGGCCAATGCGGTGGACATAGTCCTCAGCGTTGAAGGGCACATCGAAATTGAACACCGCCGGCAAGTCGGCAATATCCAGGCCGCGTGCAGCCACGTCTGTAGCCACCAGGATATCAACCTCGCCCGCCTTGAAGGCTTCCAATGACTTCAAGCGCTCGTCCTGCGACTTGTCGCCATGGAGCGCCGAAGTGCGCAAGCCATCACGCTCGAACGAGCGCGCCAACCTTGCCGCGCCCAGCTTCGAATTGACAAACACAATCGCCTGCTTGATGCCGCGCTGACGCAGGGTCTGGGTGACAGCCAAACGCTTCTCGTCGTCGGTAACGCTATAGAAAACTTGCTCGACATTGGTGGCCGTCGCATTCGGACGCGCCACTTCCACCAGCAAAGGATCCTGCAGATAGCTCTGCGCCAAACGCTTGATCTCGGGCGAAAACGTGGCCGAGAACAACAAGGTCTGGCGCGCCTTGGGCAAAAAGCTGAGGATGCGCTGCAGATCGGGCAAAAAGCCGATGTCCAGCATGCGGTCGGCCTCGTCCAGCACCACATATTCGACCTGATTCAAGACGCAGTTCTTGGCCTCGATGTGATCAAGCAAGCGGCCGGGCGTGGCGATCAGCACCTCAACACCGCCCTTAAGAATGGCGGTCTGCGGCTTCATGTCGATGCCGCCAAACACCACGGTCACGCGCAGATTGGTGTGCTTGGCATAGGCCTTGATATTATTCGCAACCTGGTCGGCCAGCTCACGCGTAGGTGCCAGCACAAGCGCTCGCACCGGATGACGCGCCGGTGAGGCGCTGGCGTTCTCGTGCTTGAGCATGCGCTGCAGCAGCGGGATCGAGAATGCGGCCGTCTTTCCGGTACCGGTCTGCGCCGCACCCATGACATCGCGCCCTTCCAAAACGATAGGAATCGCCTTGGCCTGAATTGGTGTCATCAGGGCATAGCCTGAGTCGGCAACGGCGCGCAAAAGCTTGGCGTCGAGGGGCAGCGTGTCGAAGCGCGCCGGCGTTGGTTCAGGAGCAGCTTGCGTGATTTGGGTGTCGGTCATCCCTCGATTATCCGCTATACGCGGAATTCACTCGGGTTTATCCGAAGCCTTGGCAGCAACAGCCCCGGATTTTGCCCCCATCACATCCCCACGAAACACCATCCACCGAGGTGTCCTGAAGCGCACGATGCGCCAGTAAAGTGCCACATAGGTGACGCCAAATAGCAACATACAGGCCAGCAACAGCGGCGTCGAATCCCAAAACAACAGAGCCGGCGCCAAGGACGAGACACATAAGGTCCACAGATAGGGCGCCGTCATGGAATTGCGCCGGGTCATCGCACGGGCATCCCGCGCGCCAACCGCCCAACGCATCAAGCGCCGATAAATCAGCGAATGCAAATGAATGCCATCAGGCTCACCTGACGGCGCGGCGCGGATGAAGCGCCGGCGGTAGACAGAAAACAAAGTCTCAAATACCGGATAGATGCAAACCATCAGCGGGAAAAGCGGCGAAACCTGCGGATGACGCGCAATCAGCAAGATGCCGATTTCGGCCATGAAGAAGCCCAAAAAATAGGCGCCGCCGTCACCAAGGAAAATCAAACCAGCCGGAAAGTTCCATACGAAAAAACCCAAGATCGCCCCAACGCCGGCCAGCGCCCACAGCGCCAACTCAATGTCGCCGACTTGAAATGCAATGAAACCAAAAGTCATCAACATCAAGCTGACGCACATCGACGACAAGCCATTGAAGCCGTCAATGATGTTGACCGAGTTAGCTACACCGGCGACGGTAAACACCGTCGCAACAAGCGACCCCGCCGTTGTCGCAACAATCCAGTCAAGTCCTGGAATATCGGTGCGGGTGATTTGGGCCTCCAGCAGCCAAAACGCCAAGGCGCCGGACACCGCCGTCGCCAGCAAGCGTTTGGCTGGCGACACGGTCTTGGTCAAGTCCTCGATCAAGCCGGCGGCGAAGGCCGGAAATCCGCATAAAAGCAACAAAAAACCAAGTCGAGCGTCCGAGCCGCCCTTGAACCAGACCAGCAATGCCAGGCTCAGCAGCGCCAGATACATGCCAAGTCCACCAACTCGCGGAACAGGTGTTGCATGGAACTTTTGCGGGCCGGACAAATCGGTGTCGGCCGACAAATGGCCATGCGTACGCG
>CAUPEV010000062.1:0-22694 GCA_963510335.1 uncultured Roseateles sp. | reverse complement strand
AGGCCTTCCGCTATCTGCGCATCCCCGCCGATGAACAGATGAGCATGGACGGCTGGCTACAGCTGCGTCAAGCCTTGCTGGACCCCGCCGAGCGCGAACGCGCCGCTAGGCGCTACGCCGAGGCCGCCACGCCCATAGACAAACCGCAGATGACGCCGCAACTGCAGGCGACGGCGCGCCGCGCACTCGCCTTGTTCGCGGGCGCCGAGGGCGTCAAACCAGAAGACAAGTCGGCCACAGCGTCGCCTGGCGGCTTGCCCGCTTTGTCGCAATTTATCGAAACCGAAGTGCCTGAAGCCGAGCGGCAGCGTGTGTCGGAGGTTCTGCTGCGCATACTCAATGGCAGTTTGTTCGAGCTTTACAAGCAAAGCCGCGCACAAGCCGGCTTGGCCGCGCCAAGCGGTGACACCGCCACGCAGGCCTTCATGACACAGTCGGTGCTGGCCTTGTCTGACAGCATGTTCTACCCCGCACCGGTGCTGTTGCAGCTGGAAGACTTCAAGCAGGTGCAAGCCAGCGTCTTTCAGGTGACCCGCGCGCCCGGGCAAAAACTGGTCTATTTGGGTGCCATCCTGCTGATCATCGGGGTATTCGCTATGCTCTACATCAAAGAGCGCAGACTATGGGTCTGGCTCGAGCCGGCGCCCGGGCAAGGTGAAGCGACGCGAATTCGCATGGCCCTGTCCAGCAGCCGGGAAACACCCGATACAGCGACCGAATTCGCACAGCTCAAGCACGATATTTTGAAGGACAGCGTATGAATAGCGCGACCCAAGTGGCCAGCCCTGGCCCAGGCATCAACATCACGCCACCCGGCGCGCGCGGGCCATTGAATGGCCGCGACGCTTTCGACTGGCTGTTTGCGGCGCTGATCATGGCCGGGGGATTGTTTGCCTTCATGCGCTACGGCGCTTCGATGGATGGCTACGAAAAAGGCATCCTCGTTTTCGCCATGCCATCCCTGATCGCGCTGGGCTGGTTCTGGCGGCCCTTGCGTCTGCTGGTGGTCTTGGCCGGCGCGGCCAGCCTCTTGGCCATCAATCTCTATGGCCAGCACAGCGATGCTTTTGGCGCCGACCTGGCAGCCGCGGACAAGGTCTTTTGGCTCAAGTACGCACTCGCCAGCCAAAGCGCTGTGCTGTGGATGAGCCTGCTGTTTTTCATGAGTACCTTGTTCTACTGGGGCGGCTTTTTTGCCAAGTCAGGCGAATCTAGTGCTGCCGAGGCGATCGGCTCCAAGCTGGCTTGGGGCGGCGTTTTTATGGCCCTGGTCGGCACCATGGTGCGCTGGTTCGAAAGCCACCAAATTGCCCCCGACATCGGCCATATCCCGGTCAGCAATCTGTATGAAGTGTTCGTGCTGTTTTGCTGGATGACGGCGCTGTTCTATCTCTATTACGAAGCCCGTTTCAAGACCCGCGCGCTGGGCGCCTATGTAATGCTGGTGATCAGCGCCGCGGTCAGCTTCTTGCTCTGGTACTCGGTGGCGCGCGAAGCGCATGAAATTCAGCCTTTGGTGCCGGCGCTGCAAAGTTGGTGGATGAAGATCCATGTGCCCGCCAACTTTGTCGGCTATGGCACTTTTGCGCTAGCCGCGATGGTGGCCATGGCCTATTTGCTCAAAACTGCGACGCAGCGTGCACTGCTGATCGGGATGATAGGCATGCCGATTGGTTTGATCGCGGCCATCTTGGCGGCACGATTCTTCGCCTCCGGGCTGACACCCGAGACGATACAAGGCTTGGACGGCTGGGCGCGCAAGATGGGCGGTATCTTGATCTTCTTTGCCATCTGCGTGGCATTGCGCAAGCCGCTGACCGCACGTCTGCCTTCGCTGCCCACGCTTGAAGACTTGATGTACAAGTCGATTGCCTTGGGTTTTGCCTTCTTCACCATCGCCACCATTCTGGGCGCCTTCTGGGCCGCCGAGGCCTGGGGCGGCTATTGGAGCTGGGACCCGAAGGAAACCTGGGCACTGATCGTCTGGCTCAACTATGCAGCCTGGCTGCATATGCGCCTGATGAAGGGCCTGCGCGGCACCGTGTCGGCTTGGTGGGCGCTCGGAGGCTTGGTCGTGACGACCTTTGCCTTCCTTGGCGTCAATATGTTCTTGTCGGGCCTGCATTCTTACGGCACGCTGTAGTGTGCTGAAACCGCTGCGTGCACTTGGCCTGTTGCTCTGCTTGGCAGAGGGGCAGGCCTTGGCCGAAACGGTGCGCATTGCCACCGGCGAATTTGCGCCCTATGCGACCGAAACACGGGCGGACAAAGGCGTCGCCCTCAGCATCGTGCGGCGCGCCTTCGAGTTGGTCGGGCACAAGGTTGAGTTTCACTTTCAACCCTGGTCGCGTGCGCAAATGGAAACCAAGGCCGGTTTGTGGGACGCCTCTGCGCATTGGGGCGCGTCGGCCGAGCGACGCCGCGACTTTTTGCTCAGCGACAACATCCTGACCGAGCAATGGCTGGTCGTGCACCGCAGGAGCATCGCCTTGCAATGGGCGCAGCTGAGTGACCTGCGCCCCTACACCATAGGCTATGTCCGCGACTACACCTACACGCCCGAGTTTTGGGCTCTGATCGGCAGCAAGGAATTGCGCGGCGACAACACCCCGAATGACCTCGCCGGCCTGCGCAAAATGATTCGAGGCCGGATTGACGCGATGCCCATGGAACGCAATGTCACCTGCGATCTGCTCAAACACAATTTCACCGCCAAAGAAGCTGACGAGTTCGCCGCCCACCCGCGCTTGCTGACCGACAGCTTCACCACCCACCTGATCCTGCCGCCTCAGCAGTCGCGCAGCGCCGGCTTGTTGAGCGACTTCAACCGTGGCCTGAAGGCTTTGCGTGATAGCGGCGAACATGCCCGTCTCTTGCAGACCGTCCAGTGCCCACCGTCTTGGGCCAACAGCGCCCTGCCCCTACGCTGACGAGAATTTGCCGGAGCGCGTAAGCTTTTGCGGGTTCGGCCGACATATAGCCAAGGCCCGCAATCAACAGCACACAAGGTAAACCATGACTCGCAAGGTTCCGCTCATTTCAGCCGCAGAAATCACCCCACAAGCCGCCTACGAGGAACGCCGCCAATGGCTGCGCCTGATGGCCAGTGGCGCCGCCGGCACGGCGCTCGCGAGCTGGGCGGGCCGCGAAGCCTTTGCTCAGGCTCAGGGCGGCGGCAAGTTGGCCAAGTTGCCCGGCGCACGCAGCGCCGTGGCTGGCAGTTTGGTGATGGACAAGCCGACCAGCTACCAAGACGCCAGCAGCTACAACAACTTTTACGAGTTCGGCACCGACAAGGCCGACCCGGCACGCACGGCCGGCACACTCAAGACGCGACCCTGGACCGTCACCGTCGAAGGCGAAGTCGGCAAGCCCGGCGTCTTCGATCTGGACAGCCTGCTCAAGCTCAGCCCCATGGAAGAGCGCGTCTACCGACTGCGCTGCGTCGAGGGCTGGTCTATGGTGATCCCCTGGGTCGGCTACTCGCTGGCCGAGCTGATCAAAAAGGTCGAGCCCACATCCAAGGCCAAGTTCGTCGAGTTCACGACGCTGGCCGACAAGGCGCAGATGCCCGGCCTGCGCGGCGGCTCGCTGGACTGGCCCTATGTCGAGGGCCTGCGTATCGACGAGGCCATGCACCCGCTGACATTGCTGGCCTTCGGCATGTATGGCGAGGTCTTGCCGAACCAGAACGGCGCGCCACTGCGCCTGGTCGTGCCCTGGAAGTACGGCTTCAAGTCGGCCAAGTCCATCGTCAAGATCCGCTTTGTGGAGAAGCAGCCCACGAGCAGCTGGACCAAGGCCGCGCAGCAGGAATATGGCTTTTATTCCAACGTCAACCCGCAGGTCGATCACCCGCGCTGGAGTCAGGCCTCGGAGCGCCGCATCGGCGAAGACGGGCTGTTCGCCAAGAAGCGGCCTACGCTGATGTTCAATGGCTATGCCGATCAGGTGGGCCAGCTCTATGCCGGCATGGATTTGAAGCGTAACTTCTGAGATGGCGCGTCGCTCGCTCTGGCTGCATCCCGCCGCCAAGCCCCTGTTCTTCCTGCTCTGCCTGCTGCCCTTGGCCTATCTGGTCTGGGCAGCGATCAGCAACAGCCTAGGCGCCAATCCGGCAGAAGCACTGATCCGAAGCCTGGGCGACTGGAGCTTGCGCGCGCTGTGCCTGACTCTGGCCATCACACCGCTGCGCCAGGGTCTGAACCTGCCGGCACTGGCGCGCTTTCGCCGCATGCTGGGCTTGTTCACCTTCTTCTATGCCTCGCTGCATCTGCTGTCTTACGCGTGGTTGGACATGGGGCTGGTGCCGGCCGACATCGCCAAAGACATCGCCAAACGACCCTTCATCCTGATGGGCTTCACCGCCTGGGCCTTGTTGCTGCCGCTGGCCGCCACATCCTTCAATCGCGCAATCAAGGCGCTGGGCGCCAAACGCTGGCAGAGCTTGCACAAGGCGGTCTACGCCATTGCGCTGATCGCGATGCTGCACTTCATCTGGATGCGCGCGGGCAAGCAGAATTTTGGTGAACCGTTGATTTATGGCGCGATCCTGGCCGCGCTGATGGGCTGGCGAATTCAGCGGGCATGGCGCAGCCGGGGATAATCGCCACCTCCCCTACCCGCCCTCGCCCCCAGACATGCCCAACTCCCAGCCGCCAACCCCATACGACGTAGCCATCATTGGCGGCGGGCCGGCCGGCTGCAGCGCGGCCTCCTGGCTGCACCAGTTGGGCTTGAACGTCGCGCTGATCGAGCGCGAGCCCCAGCTCTGCGCCAGCTTGCAGTCGCTGCAATTTGGTCAGGATTGGGTCCTGGGTGCGCCGGGCCAGAACCTGGCGACCTTGGGCCAGCAATACGCGCGGCATATCGAGAGTCTGAGCGCGGTGCAAGTCTTGCTCGGCCACAGCGTCGCCCATCTGGACTGGGCCGCCGGCGAAGGCTGGCGCTTGCAGCTGCAGGATGGCCGCAGCCTGAATGCACGTGCGCTGCTGCTGGCCAGCGGCCTGAAGCCGCTGCGCCCCGAAGTATTCTTCCCGCCGAGTACCGCCAACAGCCCGCGCCTGATGGACGCCTTGGGCCTGACCGCTTGCCGCGATCATTTGGCGCCCGGCCGCATGCTGCTGCTGGGCGGCGGTGACAACGCGGTCGAAAACGCCTTGTTCCTGCAAGCACGAGGCCACCAAGTAACGCTGTGGTCACGCAGCGATTGGCGCGCCCAACAAAGCCTGGTCGAGCGGCTCAAGGCTCAGGCCGAGGTCATCAAAGTGCGGCCACGCAGCGCAATGCCAACGCGCTTGAGCGCCGACACCGCAGGCGTCAGCGTGCAGTCACAGCAATTCGGCGACGAGCGCTTTGACCATGTGGCGGTGCTTTTGGGCTTCGAGGCCGAACCGAGTGCTTGGCTCTTGGTCGGCGACGCGCTGCAGCGCGCCGGTGTCACCGCGCCTTCGCACCCCTTCCGCGACGAACCGCGCTTCGCGCCGCTGGGCCTGTTCGTCGCCGGCGACGCCAGCGGCCGCCAACATCCCAGCGTGCAAACGGCGCTGGGCGACGGCGTCGTGGCGGCCAAAGCGGTGGAGGCATTTCTGCGCCCCTTGAGCGAAGGCCAGCCCACGCTGGCGATGCGCCGCAACAACCGCCAGATCATCCACATCACCGGCCTGCGCTTCGGCGCCAATCTGGGCGTTTTGGACTTCGAGCGCGAAGGACCACAACCGATTCAGGTCGATGCCGAGGTCAATCTGGGCGCGCAGGCCATCGTCTCGCGCGACGCCGACATCGGCCATGTGCTGGACTACCGCCGCGTGCGCGCCATCATCATCGACGAATGCACGGCCGAACATACCGATCTCCTGGAAGCGCTGCTGGGCAAACTATGCACGCGCTTGATGAAGCTGCCCGGCGTGGCCGGCGTGCGCATCAAGGTGACCAAACTAGAAATTTTCCCCGACGGCCACGTCGCCCTCAGCGCCGAATGCGGCGCTTGGTAAACCCCTGAAGTCTTATGACCGCCATGAATACCGAAACCCTCGCCCGCCCCGAATTGGATGACGTCGATGCCAAAGACGACACCAAGCTGTCGGTCGAATTGAAAAAGCTCTCCAAGCGCCTGCACCGCCAGGTCGGCCAGGCCATCGTCGACTACAACATGATCGAAGAGGGCGACAAGGTGATGGTCTGCCTATCCGGCGGCAAAGACAGTTATGCCATGCTGGACATCCTGCTCAATATGCAGCAGCGCGCGCCGATCAATTTCGAGATCGTCGCCGTCAATCTGGACCAGAAGCAGCCCGGCTTCCCCGAGCACATCCTGCCCGAGTACCTGAAGGGCCGCGGCGTGCCCTTCCATATCGAGGAGCAAGACACGTACTCGATCGTCAAGCGCCTGGTGCCCGAAGGCAAGACCACCTGCTCGCTGTGCTCGCGCCTGCGCCGCGGCAACCTGTACCGCGTGGCCGAGGAGTTAGGGGCAACCAAGATCGCTTTGGGCCATCACCGCGATGACATCATCGTCACCCTGCTGCTGAATATGTTCTTCGGCGCCCGCATGAAGGGCATGCCTCCGAAGCTGGTCAGCGACACCGGCCGCCATGTGGTGATTCGCCCGCTCGCCTATGTGGCCGAGCCCGATCTGGTGCGCTGGGCCGCGCACCGCGAGTTCCCCATCATCCCGTGCAATTTGTGCGGCAGCCAAGAGAATCTGCAGCGTGTGCAGGTCAAGGCCATGATCAATGAATGGGAGACGAAATACCCCGGGCGGGTCGAGAATATGTTCACCGCGATGAGCAAGGTCGTGCCTTCGCACATGATGGACCGCGAGCTTTTCCCTTTCCAGACCCTCAAGGCCACCGGCGTACCGGATGCCAATGGCGACATCGCCTTTGACGAAGACGAGAGCTGCGCGCCACAGCCGCAGAGTTCTGTCATCACCCTGCGCCCACGCTGAATGCGCCTGCTGCTGGTCGAAGACGATTTGATGATTGGCGAAAGCCTACGCCTGGCGCTGCGCCAGGAGGGCTACGCGGTGGACTGGGTGCGCGACATCAGCGCCGCCAACACCACCTTGGCCAGCGAGCGTTTTGATTTGGTGCTCTTGGATCTGGGCCTACCCGAGGGCGGGCCACAGGCAAGAGCCAGCGGCGGCCCCACTCCCAGCGGCCTCAACGTTTTGCAGGCGCTGCGCGCTCGCCAAGACAACACGCCGGTGATCGTCTTGACCGCACGCGACGGGCCGGGTGAGCGCGTGTTGGGTCTGGACAGCGGCGCCGACGACTATCTGGTCAAACCCTTCGAGCTGGATGAGCTCAATGCACGCATTCGCGCGGTGCTGCGTCGGCAAAGCGGGCGCAGCCAACCGCTGCTGAGCTATGGCGCCGTCACCTTGGATCCTGCGACCCGCCAGGTGACGCTGAACGGCCACCCAGTGCTGCTGTCGGCGCGCGAGCTGGCCTTGTTGGAGGCTTTGTTGCAGCGACCCGGCGCCCTGCTGTCCCGTGCGCAGCTCGAAGACAGGCTCTATGGCTGGGGCGAAGAAATCGAGAGCAATGCGGTGACGGTCTATATCCACCAACTGCGTCGCAAGCTCGGCGCCGACTTCATCCAGAATATGCGCGGCGTCGGCTACTACGTGGGCTCGCCGTCGGGTAGCAGCAGCGACAAACCATGAGTCTGAATTCGATGCGCGCCCGCCTGCTGCTGAGTCTTTTGGCCCTGCTGGCGGCGGCCGCATTGGTGATGGGGGCCAGCAGCTACCGCACGGTGCTGGCCGAAACCGAGGCCTTGTTTGACTATCAGCTGCGCCAGATGGCGCTGGCCTTGCGGGATCAGGGTGAAATCGCGCCCAGCCAGGCGCGCACCTTGAGCGATGAGCAGCTCGACTTTGTGGTGCAGATCTGGACGGCAGACGGCCGCAGCATCTATGCCTCGCGCCAACATGCCAAGCTGCCAGCACGAGCCTTGTTGGGTCTGGCCGAGATCGACGTCGAAGGCCAGCGCTGGCGCACCTATAGCGTGGCCACTCCGGGCCGCGTGATCCAGGTCGCGCAGCCGGTGCAGATTCGCCAGAAGCTCGCGGCTGCGGCCGCCCTGCGAAGCGTGCAACCGCTGCTCTGGCTGGCGCCGCTGCTGGCGCTGCTGGGCTGGTGGTTGAGTGCGATGACCGTGGCGCCGCTGCGCGCCGTGGCGGCCGAAGTCAGTCAGCGTGATGCACAAGCACTCACGGCGCTACCCACCGCCGGCTTGCCCGACGAGGTCGCGCCGCTGGTGGGCGCCTTGAATGCCTTGCTGCAGCGGCTAGGTGCCACGCTGGATCAACAGCGTGCCTTTGTGGCCGACGCCGCCCATGAGCTGCGCTCACCGCTGACCGCTTTGAAATTGCAGGCACAGCTGCTGCAGCGCGCACCTGACGAAGCCGGCCGAGCCGCAGCGATGGCCGCCTTAAGCGCCGGCATCGAGCGCGCCGCTCGCTTGGTTGAGCAATTGCTGGCCTTGGCGCGCGCCGAGCCAGGCGGGCCGGCGCTGGCCCTGCAGACACTGGATTTGAGCGAGTTGGTGCGCGGCGTGATGGCCGACAGTCTGCCGCTTGCCTTGGCGCACGGCACCGAGCTGAGCTTGCAGGCCGAAGCTGCAGTCCAGGTGCAAGCGGAGCCGGCGGCGCTGGCCATGCTGGTGCGCAACCTGCTCGACAACGCCTTGCGCCATGGCAAAGCCGGCGGTCATGTTGAATTGAGCGTTAGCGAAATCGCGGGCCGGCCAACGCTATGGGTTGATGATGATGGGCCGGGAATTCCGGCGGACGAACGCGAGCGGGTGTTTGACCGCTTCTACAGGCGCAATCCCGGAGGCGATGGTCAAAGCACGGTCGGCTCCGGCTTGGGCTTGGCCATCGCGCGAAACCTGGCCGAGCAGCATGGCGCCAAACTCAGCTTGGGCGACTCGCCTCTGGGCGGCCTGCGGGTCAGCTTAACGTTCGCCTAATCTTGGCCTAATCAGACCCTAATCGGCCAAGCCTATCGTTCAGTTCATGCGGAATCTTCCGCGGCTTTGACGACAGGAACGCGCCATGAACATCAAACCTCTGAATGCAGCCTTGCTGGCTGCGGGCCTGGCCGCAGGCGGTGTGGCCACCGCACTGCTCGCGCCGCAATGGCTGAAGTCTGACCCTGCACAGCCTCAAACAACCGCTGTGAATGCACTTGCAAGCGCCAGTGCAAACGAAACGATTGCTCAGCCGCTGCCAAGCACGCAGATTGCGCCCATTCCCTATCTGAACGCCAGCGGCGTGCCTGACTTCCGCGCCATCGTCAAACAGGCCGGGCCGGCGGTGGTCGGCGTGACCGTCGAAGGCATGCGCCATGCCAGCCGCGAGGAGCAAGGCATGCCCGAAGCGTTCAGCGATCCGCAGTCGCCGTTCTCGCAATTCTTCCGCGGTCAGCCCGGCCAACGCGGTCGTGAGCAAGGCGCACAGCCCTTCCGGGGCCAAGGCTCGGGCTTCATCATCAGCAGCGACGGTCTGATCCTGACCAATGCCCATGTGGTCAATGATGCCAAGGAAGTCACCATCAAGCTGAGCGACCGGCGCGAGTTCTCGGCCAAGGTCTTGGGTCTGGACAAGGCCACCGACATTGCAGTTTTGCGTATCGAAGGCAAAGAATTGCCAACCGTGCGTCTGGGCGACCCGCGCCAGTTGGAGGTCGGTGACCCGGTGTTGGCGATCGGCGCGCCCTTCGGCTTGGAACAGACTGCCACGCAAGGCATTGTCAGCGCCAAGGGCCGCTCGCTGCCCAATGACGCGGTCGTGCCTTTCATCCAGACCGACGCCGCCGTCAACCCCGGCAATTCAGGCGGCCCGCTGTTTGATGGTTCGGGCGGCGTGATCGGCATCAACTCGCAGATCTATTCGCAGTCTGGCGGCTACCAGGGCCTGAGCTTTGCGATCCCGATCAATGTGGCCTTGAAGGTCAAGGACCAGATCGTTGCGACCGGCCGCGCCCAACATGCCAAGCTCGGTGTCGCGGTGCAAGACCTGAACCAGTCGCTGGCCGACTCCTTCGGCATGGCGCGGCCCGATGGCGCCTTGATTGCGCAAATCAGCCCGAACAGCGCGGCCGCCAAAGCCGGGCTCAAGCCCGGCGATGTGGTGACCGAAGTCGACGGCGAGCCAGTGGTGCGCTCAGGCGCCCTGTCCAGCCTGATTGGCCTGTCGGCGCCTGGTGACAAGGTCAAGCTGAAGATCTGGCGCGACCATGCGGCACAAACGCTGGACGTCGTCTTGGGCGGCGCCGAGGCCGACGCCAAGTTGGCCAGCGCCGCCGAACCCAGCGCTCAGCAAGGCCGCCTGGGCCTGGCGCTACGGCCCCTGAACAAGGACGAAGCGCGGGCCTTAGGCGGTGTACCCGGCATGCTGATCGAAGACGCGGGCGGCCCGGCCGCACGCGCCGGTGTCAATGCCGGTGACGTGCTCTTGGCCATCAACGGCAGACCGGTGCAATCGACGGAGCAGGTGCGTGAGCTTGTCGCCAAGGCCGGCAATATGGTGGCCTTGCTGATCCAACGCGGTGACAGCAAGATCTTTGTGCCGGTAAAACTGGGTTGAAGAACGGCTACCTGAGTTCTCGCCCCAGCAGCCGCTCCAGCGTGCCGCGCGGTGAGGTCTCGGGGCGCAGTTGGTGGGCGGCGTCGAGATAAAAGGTTTGCTCCATCATGTACTGCCCGCCCATGGCGGCGTGCAGAACTTGGTCGCTGAACACCACCCAGGTCGTGCCGGGCGCGAAGTCAACCCGGCTCTGCGGGCTGGTCCGCTGGAACTCGGCGTCAGCCTTGGCCAGGTCGTGCAGCTTGAGCATCAGGTGATCGCACTCTGTACGCCTGCGCTTGGTGATGTGCAGCATCTCCAACAACGCCGCCGAGCCAAGCAACGGCCGACCGATCTGCGGCAAAAAACGCTTGGCATGCGCTTCGAAGGGTTCCCCGACGCGCCACTGACGCGGCAGACCGTTCGGGTTGATATTGCAAAAAATCCGCAGCAAGCGCGTGCCCTGCATCGGATTCGACGGGAAGGCGTCGACATGCAAACGCGTGTCATCCTTGCGCCAACTGGTCTCACGCCCGGCCACATTGACCGGCCGGAACGAACTGTTGCCGCGCCGCAGATGGCCGCGGTAATGTGGAAACAGGCGCAGGGCCAAGGCTTCGCTTTGCTCGGCATAGCGGCCAATCATGGCCTGCAAGGCCGCCATGTCCGCAGCGCTGCCGACGGCGCCGCGCAGCTCATTGGCGGGCCAACGCACCGAAATATTCTTCGCCTTGGCATCCGCCCAGCGCGGGTCGAGAAACTGCTTTTCGGCCTCGCTCAGCACGAAGGGCAGATGCGGGAACTGCAGCACTTCACCGGCCTCGAGCACTGCCTCAACGCCACGGGTTGGACCGTCATCGGCCCAAGTGCTGTCAGGGACGTCGCGGATCGTCGTGATATTGCTCATGGATTCAAGGCTACTCGGTCGGTCATGCCAGGAATGGTAACTTGGCCGACGTCATTTGAGCGCCACGCGCGCCGGCCATAATTGCGCCTTCTCAGACCCATCCCACAATCCCTATGTCGCTGAATATTGTCATCATGGCCGCGGGCAAAGGCACCCGCATGAAGTCGGCCCTGCCCAAGGTGCTGCACAAGCTGGCCGGCCGCTCTCTCTTGCAACATGTGCTGAACATGACCGAGGGTCTGGGTGGTGCGCGCAATGTGGTGATCACCGGTCATGGTGCCGACGCGGTTGAGGCAGCGGTTGCCGGGCCCGGCGTTCAGTTCGTGCGCCAGATGCCGCAACTCGGCACCGGCCATGCGATCCAGCAAGCAGTGCCCGCAATCGAAGGCGACGGCACGACGCTGATCTTGAACGGCGATGTGCCCTTGATCAAGCAGGCCACGGCGCGCCGGCTGGTCGAAGCCTGCGACGGCAAAGCGCTGGTGCTGCTGACCATCCATTTGAGCGACCCGAGCGGCTATGGCCGCATCTTGCGCCAAGGCGGCACGGCGGACGGCAATGTGCTGGCTATCGTCGAGCACAAGGACGCCAGCCCCGCGCAGCGTTCAATCAACGAAGGCTACACCGGCATGATGGCCGCCCCGACGGCGGCGCTGAAGCGCTGGGTCAGCCAGCTGAACAATAACAATGTGCAGGGCGAGTACTACCTGACCGACATCGTTGCGATGGCGGTGGCCGAGGGCGTGCCGGTGCTGGGCATTGCGGCGCCGAACGAAACCGAAGTCTTGGGCGTCAACAGCCCGGTGCAGCTGGCCGATCTAGAACGTCGCTTCCAGCGCGAACAAGCCAATGAGCTGCTGGAAGCCGGCGTGCGCCTGGCCGACCCGGCGCGCTTCGATCTGCGCGGCACTTTAAGCTGCGGCCAAGATGTCGAGATCGACGTCAATTGCGTCTTCGAAGGCCAGGTCAGCCTGGGCGACGGTGTGCGCATCGGTGCCAACTGCGTGATCCGCAATGCCACGATCGGCACCGGCGCCCGTATTCATGAATTCACCCATATCGACGGCGAGGCGGCGGGCGTCAAGGTCGGCGCGGGCGCTTTGGTCGGTCCTTTTGCCCGGCTGCGGCCTGGCGCCGATTTGGGCGACGAAGTCCACATCGGCAACTTCGTCGAAGTGAAAAACTCAACCATGGCCAAGGGCGCCAAGGCCAACCACCTCGCTTATCTGGGTGACGCCACCATCGGCGAGCGCGTCAACTATGGCGCCGGCTCCATCACCGCCAACTATGACGGCGCCAACAAGCACCGCACCGAAATCGGCGCCGACGTGCATGTAGGCTCCAACTGTGTGTTGATCGCGCCGGTCGTGATTGGGGCTGGTGCAACCATAGGCGGCGGCTCCACCATCAGCAAAAACGTGGCTGCCGGCGAGCTGAGTGTTGCGCGCGGCAAACAGGTCGCTATTGCGGGATGGACAAGACCCCTCAAGAAACGCTGACGAATGCCGACCGGGTGCGCGATAATTCACGCCAACGGTCGTCTTCACTGCGCGCTCCCCCCGACTTGAGGGAAGCGCTGGCAAAGGCCTCCGCCTAGTATTGGGCCGATAGCAGTGAAAGCACATCATGGCGCGACATTCCAGGCTTCCCCCGATCCCGCAAACCCAGCAGGACGACAGCATTTTGATCGACAGCACTTGGCCGACGAGCTTGGATGAAGCGCAAACGCGCCAAGAGCAAGCCGCTCGCAGCGCTGCGCTGGAAACCCAAGCCCAGTACCACGCTCAGTGCGACGACGCAGCCAGTGCATGCTGGTATCTGTGTCGCAGCCTAGGGCTCGCTCGTCAAATGGAAGCCGGCGGCGAGCCGACGCTGGAGCTGCTGTTCGAGCTGCTCGGCGCCCTGGCCGACCTGCCCGCCGAAATTGGCAACGCACCCATGCCGGAACAGATTGGCGCTGACAAGCTCGGCGTCTTCGAGCTCTGCCAGCAACTCGCTGCCGCGCGCGAAGCCAGCCAAGAAGCCTGGGTTGAAGCCGATCTGGCCGCCCCCACTCAGACACTGACACACTGAGTCTGGCTTGCTGCAGGTTTGCGCGAATTGCAAAATTCGCCACTTGGCCGCATGCTGAAGGGCAGTTCAAACGGAGCTGCTCATGAAAATCCTGAAATTTCTTGGCTTCAGCCTGCTCGGCTTGTTCGCTATCTTGCTGATAGTTGGCTGGCTGCTGCCCTCCACCTTCAGCGTCTCCCGCAGCGTGCTGATTGCCGCCAGCGCCGACAAAATCTATCCGCTCGTGGCCGCGCCCAAAGAATGGCGGCAGTGGAGTGTCTGGAATCGCCGCGATCCGGCCATGGCGATCGAGTACAGCGGCCCGGAGGCCGGCAGCGGCGCAGTCTGGGCCTGGAAGAGCGCCAGCGAGGGCGACGGCAAGATGAGTTTCACGGCCGCTGAGCCGCCAAAGCGAGTCGCCTACGATCTCTACTTCCCCGACTTCGGCACCACCTCCCGCGGTGAGTTCCGCTTCGAGCCACAGCCGAGCGGCGGCACGCAGGTCACCTGGCTGATGAATGGCGATATGGGCAAGAACCCTCTATTCCATTGGATCGCCTTGTTTGCGGATGGCATGGTGGGCAAAGACTTCGAAGCCGGCTTGGCCAATTTGAAAGCAGTCGCCGAGAAAGCCCCTTGAAGGCTTTCTGCCTCATTAAGCAGCAGACCGATCTAATACCTGTCATATCAATGACTTATAAGTGCTGTCGGCGCTTTGCCCACGGACTTGTCCACAGGCAGCGGGGATAGATAGGGACGGTTTCGGCGCTGGCGATCAAGGAAAATGAGGCCATGCGTATCCGTTCCCCTTCCCTGCATGAGTTGCACGCCTTTGCTGCTGCAGCCCGGCTCGGCAGCTTTTCCAAAGCAGCCGAAGATTTGTGTGTGACTCAAGGTGCCATCAGCCGGGCCATTGCTCACCTTGAAGAACAACTGGGTCAAACATTCTTTGTGCGCAAGGCCCGCGGTATCGAATTGACAACTCGCGGCCGCGACTACCTCAGCTTGATCGCCCCTGCCTTGCAAACGCTGGAGTCTGCCGCCATTGCGCAGCGTTCGCCGGACGAGCCGACGCGGCTGCGGCTGTCGGTGCCGCCAACCTTGGCGACCAAATGGCTGATCCCCAAATTGGCCGACTGGCAAGCTTTGCATCCCCAGATTTCGCTTTCTTTGGCCCCTTCTCAGCATGAGGAGGACTTCAGCGATCCCGACGTTGATGCTTGGCTGCGACCGACCAGCGGCGCGTTCCCAAACGGCATTGCTGCCGAGTACATCGTCGGACGAGAACTCGTCGCGATTTGCCACCCCAAGGAACTGCGCGGCCGCAACGCCTTGATTCAGCCTATCGATCTATTGAGCCGGCCGCTGCTGTGCAATACCAACTATCAACACAATTGGCGCCTCTGGCTGGATGCGGTCGGTTTGAGCAGCCAGGAGATCAAACCTAGCGCCGACTTTGAACAGGTTTCAATGCTGGTGCAAGCAGTGGTCGCCGGCCTCGGCGTGGCCGTGGTGCAGCGCTGCTTGATCGACGACGAACTCAGCTCTGGGCGCATCGCCATGCCATTTGATGACAAGGTCGCGTTCACGCAGGGCTATACCCTTTGTACCCGCCGGGCCAGCCAATCGAACCGCGCACTCCAGCATCTGCTTCACTGGTTGAAGGCGCAAGCCTGATTGGGCTTTATTCAGGCTCTATTTAGGCTTCTTTCAGGCTTGAACTCTCGCCTTCAAGCCCTGCTCATGCCCCGCAATCAAACGACTCACGCGTGATACCGAAAGTCCCAAGACGCTGGCGAGCGAGCTCATGGTCTGGCCCGCTTCGGTATGAGCCCGATAAAGTGCATGTTCGCGGGATTGGCTTGCCCGCAGGCATTGGGGCCAATCAAATCCATTTGCCAGCTTTTTGTGAGTTTGAATTCTTGCGCCGGAATTTGGGCCGCTTGACGCGTCACCGCCAGACTCTGAATTGCCCCTGGATCGCTCCAATATAGACGCTACAAAGGCTTCATCTCCCAAGAATATCTGCTGCCTCAAACGCCCCGGCCACAGTTGCAAGGCTGGCTCCTTGGCAATCAGCTTCGTGTAACGCTCAGCCGCTCGTCGCTGATCTGCAGCGCTTCGCGCCTCGCGTCCGATGACATAACTCCATAGGCCTATGGCATCTAACCAAGGCGGTGGGCTGTCCAAGCCGGCATGAACTCGAAAACTCGACCACGGCCATTGTTCCAGCTTAGCCACCAGCCCCGAGCGCAGCGGATTGAGCTCCACATAGCGGCAAACATCCAGCAGATGGGCCTCCCGGTCAACCACCACAGCCTTGAATCGGCCATGGAACACAGCGCCATCGCTGCGCAACTTTCGATTGAGGTACTGGGTGTAGACCCCGCCCAAATGGCGCATCAAGCGAGACAGGTTCCCCTGCCTTGTGTAGAGCACCAGATGGTAATGATCGGGCAGCAGGCAATAGGCCAATAGCTGCGCGTCAAAGCGCTGCATCGTTTGCGCAAGCAGCCCGAGAAAAGCATCCCGGTCATCACCCTGTGCAAAGGCAGGTTTGCCGGCTTCTGACCAAGCACTGACGTGGTAGACCGCGCCTGGGAACTCAATGCGAGGAGGACGTGCCATGCCCAAACATAGTTCACCCCAAACGAAAAGGCAAGGCCTGACCCCCTGCGATCGGCGCTACGAGCGAACTCCCCAAATGCAGCTGGGGTCAGGTCAATCAAACCCCGCTCAGGGTTTTGTATGCAGCCCCTCAAGCACCGCCTGTACGGCTGCGTCCCCCATATTGCGAGCATCCGCCAACTCTCCGCCGCCGGTGGCTCGCAGCACATCGCCGTCGCGCTTCAGCACCGCGACAGCTGGAATACCCTTCTTCAAAGGCACACCCATCTGCGCCGCCAGATCGGTATTGCGGTCAAAGCGGCCCACATTGACTTTCAATACCACCAGGCGCTTGTTGACATGCTCGGCCAAAGCGCCTGCGCTCATTTTTTTATCAAGCGCCAGACAATCACCACACCAATTGGCGCCAAACACCACCAGCACATTTTTCTGCTGGGCTTGTGCCTTGGCCAAAGCTTGATTCAACTCGGCGCGCGCATCGGCCGCTTCGTTGTAAACCTGTCTTGGCGAGGCAGAGCCAGTCACAGCAGCAGGACCGGCAGTAGAACCGGCACCACTCGCGGCCTGACTCTGAGCCTGTACGGACTGCGTCACGGACAAAGCAATCAACAAGATAGCGCTAGTAAATTTCTTCATGGCAGGCAGCTATTTTTAGGAGAAGGCAGAGTGTGCCATGCGAGATGCGGTACAAAGCGGCACCTCCACCTCTACCTTTGAAAGCACCCCCATGGCGGCCTCCAGCCTGTTTGCCCTGATCGACGATATCGCCACCCTGCTGGACGACGTGGCCTTGCTCAGCAAGGCTGCTGCCAAGCAGACCACCGGCGTGCTCGGGGATGACTTGGCCCTGAACGCGCAGCAGGTCAGCGGGGTTGCCGCCGAGCGGGAGTTGCCGGTTGTGTGGGCCGTGGCCAAAGGCTCGGCGCGCAACAAGGCGATTTTGGTGCCCGGTGCGCTGGCAATCAGCGTTTGGGCGCCTTGGGCGGTCACGCCCCTGCTGATGGTTGGAGGCACCTATCTCTGTTTCGAAGGTTTCGAGAAGATCGCCCACAAGTTCTTGCACAGCGCGGACGAAAGCGCCGACGAGCAACTGGCCCTGAGGGCAGCCGCCCAAAGCTCTGAACAAGACTTGCTCAACTTTGAGCGCGACAAAATCAAGGGTGCTATCCGCACCGACTTTGTGCTCTCGGCCGAAATCATCGCCATCACCCTGGGCACTGTGGCCGCAGCCTCCTTCACCAAACAAGTCCTGGTATTGAGCGGCATTGCGGTGGTGATGACGATTGGCGTTTACGGCCTGGTCGCGGCCATCGTCAAGCTGGACGATGCCGGCCTCTATTTGAGTCGCAGCAAGCAGCCCATGGTGCGCGGCTTAGGCCTGGGTCTGGTTGGCGTGGCGCCGGGCTTGATGCGCACCTTGACCGTCGTGGGCACGATCGCGATGTTTTTGGTGGGTGGCGGCATTCTCAGTCATGGCCTGCCTCAATTGCACGGCTTGGCGCCAACGCTTGCGAGCGTGATGGGACCGGCTGCGGCAATAGCGGGCTTGCTCGTAGATGGCTTGGTCGGCTTGGTTGCCGGCGCGCTCGCGGTGGCCGTGTTTACCCTGGGTCAACGGCTTTGGCGTACCGTCAAGGGTCAGGGCTGACCCGTCTGTCGGCGCCAGCACTGGCGCAAATATGACAGTCCAGAGTAGGATGCCGGCATGAAGATTTATCAAATTGAAGTCCAGAAGTTCAAGGCCGCCTCGAACAATATCCATGGTCAGGTCTTGTTCAAGGTGGATGCCTTGGTCTCGCCCAAGGCCGAAGTCGAAGGCATAGAACCTAGCACCATCATTGCGCTGACCGAGACAAATGCTCGGGTTCTGATGGCCTTGCTCAAGGCGCAATTGCAGGAATTCGACGGCAAAAAAGCACGCAGCCGGTTCTGAAGCTACAGGCTGCGACAATCACGCCATGGAATATCCCCAATACGATCCCCAATCCGACAACCTGCCGCTCTCCGATGAGGAGTTGTCTACGCTGGATGACATGCTGACCAAGCTACCCAGCGAGCACGCGATGAATATCGAAGCGCTTGACGGCTATCTTGCGGGCCTGCTCTTGAGCCCAGTGGCTTTGGCCGACTTGCCCGGCGCCGACTGGTTGCCGGTGGCCTGGGGCGGCGATGGCGACGACCTCGAAGCCTCGACCAAGCCCGAGAACTACCCCTTTGCCAGCGGCAAACAGCGCAAGCGTGTGACTCTGCTGGTGCTGCGCCATCTGCGCTCGATCGCTTGGCAATGGGCGGCCAAGCCGGAACTGTGGGAGCCGATCTTCAGCGTCGCCGAAAGCGATGTTGAAGGCGAAGGCGACCTGACCGATGCCGAAGAATGGGCAATCGGTTTCCTGACCGCCGTGGACTTGGCTCCCGCCGCCTGGGAGCCAATGTTTGACGACGCAGTCACCGGTCCACTGCTGGCTCCTATCGCCTTGTTGGGTGGTGACGAAGCGCAACTCAGCGATGCTGATCGCGCTCGACTGGCCGACCCCAAGGAGCGCGATGCGATCAGCCGCGCGGTGCTGGACAATGTGCTGCAGCTCTGGGCCGCACGCGCCAAGCATTGAGTAGCGCCTTGCCTAAGGTGTTACTTCGCCGGGCGGCAGCTAGCGCCCTGCTGATCGCCTTGGCCGCACTGAGTGCTTGCGGCACGACCTCGGTCAACCCAGTCACCGGCAAGACCGAGCGCACGGTCATGGACGAGGCCAGCGAGATTGCCGAGGGCCGCAAGGCCCATGCACAAGTGCTGCAGGAATACCGCGCGCTGGCCGACCCCAAGCTGCAAGCCTATGTGAACGAGCTCGGCCAACGCTTGGCCAAGGCCTCGCACCGCAGCCATCTTGAGTGGCATTTCACTGTGCTCGACAGCCCCGAAGTCAACGCCTTTGCGCTGCCGGGCGGCTATCTCTACATCACGCGCGGCATCATGGCCTACCTGGAGAGCGAGGCCGATCTGGCCGGCGTGATCGGCCATGAGATCGGCCATGTCACGGCTCGCCACGGCGCACAGCGCGCCACCCGCCAACAAACAGCCGGCATCGGCGTGCTGGCGGCCAGCGTGCTCGGCGCGGTGCTGGAGTCGCAAGGCTTGGGCGGCGCAGGACAGTTGCTCGGTCAGGCCTCGCAAGGCGCCGCCGCAGGCTATGTTGCCTCCTACGGGCGCGAACAAGAACTGCAAGCCGATGGCCTCGGTGCCGAATACCTATCGCGCAGCCACTACGACCCCAAGAACATGGTCGACGTGATTCATGTGCTGAAGAATCAGGAGCGTTTCGCCGCCGAGCAGGCCCGACTGGAAGGCCGCGCCGCGCCCAGCGGCAGCAGTTGGCTCGCCTCGCACCCCAGCAATGAGCAGCGCCTGAGCCAGATCAGCCAGACCGCCGAGAACTACGCGGCCAGCGCTGGCAACACAAGCTACCAAGATGAAGGTCGTGCCCGCTACCTCGCCGCCATTGAGGGCATCACTTACGGCGAGAGTGCCGATGAGGGCCTCAGTCGCGGCCGAAATTTCTATCATGCAGGCCTGGGTTTTGCCATGACCGTGCCGGCTGGCTGGAAGATCCAGAACAGCAGTGAGGCCTTGCTGCTGAGCAACCCGGAGCAAGACGCCGGCTTGGTGCTGCGCCCCGTACCGGCCAAGTTCAGCGGCAGCCACGAACAAATCCTGCGCCAATTATTGCCTCAAGCCGAGCAGGTGCAAATCGACAAACTTTCGCTGAGCGGCTTGCCCGCCAGCCATATCAACGCCGTCCAACGCAATGCCAATGGTCAGCGGCAGCCGATCCAGTCCACTCTCATCAGCGGGCCCAACAAAGCCAACTACTTGCTGCTCTATCGCGCTCGCGATGCCAATGCGATGGCACGCGCCGCCCGCCGGATGCAAGAAACCGAAGCCAGCTTTCGCGCCATGACACCGGCCGACCGTGCCGCCGCCAAACCTTGGCAATTGCGCACGACCACCATGCCTGCCGGCGGCTTCGCCCAATTGGCCAAGACCTCGCCGCTGGGTGAACGCGCCGAAGCGCAACTGCGCTTGTTGAACGGTGCGCTGGACCGCGATCCGAAACCAGGCCAGAAGGTCAAGATCATCTCGCAGGGCTAGTGGCAGGTAGATTTAGCTCTGGTACGCAGCAAGAAGCCCAGGCCCGCGATCATCAAGACCAAGCTCGCCGGCTCGGGCACAGGCGTGAGCAGGAAGGCTCTGGTGTCCCCATTGAGAGTCTTGCCATAACCCACAATCTGCCCGCCATCGTTCACAGCGGTCGCCACTTCCAGGTATGAAAAACTACCCAAGCCCCCGCTGACCAAGGTATTCAAATCCAGCCAAGCATTGCCGCCCCACAGGCTCGCGTGTTCGGCCACATTGCCGCTGATCCAGGCACCGCCAACGACCAAGCCACTGGCGTTGATACCGCGCGCTTCACTGCCATCGCCGCCCAGCGTGCCAAGGTCCATCAGCTGGCCCTTGCGCCACAACAAGCCATAGGCAAAATTCGGGTTGTTGTCCTTGTCACCATAGCCAATGACATCGCCTTGGGCATTGATGCCCCAGGCCGAGCTGTAGCTGCCGCCAGCCAGGGTACCCAGATCGCTGACCAAGCCCTGGCTCCAAAGCGTGGCATGTGAAGTCGCATCACCCGCCAGAGTCGCGTCACCGACGATCAGCCCGGCATCGTTGATGGCCCACGCGCCGCCGCTGCTGCCACCCAGGCCGGGCAGCGTGCTCATCACACCGCCGGCCCATTGCACGGCCCGATTGGCACTCTGCCCGGCCACGGTGCCGCCGCTATTGATCGCGACCGCAATGCTGAAGTTATTGCTACCGGCACCCAGATCGGTGGGGCTGCCTCCTTGCCATTGGATGCCATGGTAAGAAAGGGCTCCGGTGGTGTAACCCGACCCGACGACGGTGCCGGCGGCATTGATGCCATAGGCAATGCTGCCATAGACGCCATTGGCATCCAAGGAGGGCAAGGCCGTCATGCTGCCACCCGCCCAAACAAACCCATATTCATGCGGTGTGGGGCCGCCCGTATTGCTGACGCCGACCACCTGACCGGCCGCATTGATGCCAAAGGCCTGACTGCTGGCATGGGCCGCGCCCGCCTGGCCCAATGTGCCCAATTCGGTCAATTGATAACTGAACGCCTGTGCGTCAGCAAACGCAAGCAACGCCAAGACAGCGCCCGCCAATCCACTTATGGTTCTCATGGTGAATCCCCTTGCTGCGTTGCCACAAGGCAGCTCAATTCGCGGGCTGAAGTCACTACTGGCCGAAATACCCGCTTTTCGACCAAGGCCGATCTTCGTTGCTGAGCATGGCGGCGGTCAAGCAGAAAAAAGGCCCGGTCAAAGACCGGGCCTGCGATGCGAATCACTGCGTAGATGGAGCTTTAAGGCGTCACGCGCCCCAAGTGCTGCAACCAAAAGGCCTCGTACTTGCGATGCCAGCCCACTGTCTTGACCGCACCGCCCATGCCGTGCTCGCCGTCCGGGTCTAAGAAGAGGTCAACCAAGCCTTCTTTGCCCGACTCCAGAAGCGCGCGATAGACATTCACGGTGTCTTGATACAGGACGTTAGGGTCCATCATGCCGTGCACTAGCAGCAACGGTTTTTTGAGCCCTTTGGCCATTGGCAGCAGCGAATACTTGCGCAGATTCGGTTTGCTGCGATCGACCCGGCCGATGGTACGGCCGCTGTACCAGCTGTTGTAGTTCTCCCATTCGGTAGGTCCCGCCCCGGCGATTCCGGCAGCGAACAGATCGGGTTGGCTGTACATCGTGTACTGAGTCTGGAAGCCACCAAAGCTCCAGCCGTTGAGGCCCACACGCGCCGGGTCGATACCGAAGTTGGCGCTCATATGCTTGAACAAATCTTCCAGATCCTCGGTCTGCGGCAGGCCCGGCTGCTCCCAGTTGGCATCGGAGAAGCGGCGGCCGTAATTCGAGTGCCCGCGTGAATCAATCGTCACCATCACATAGCCATGCTTGGCCGCCATATACATGGCGAACACATAGGCGCTGGGCTGGAAGCTGTCGGCCTCGACGGAATGGCGGTCGTTCAGGGGGCCACCATAGATGTAGACGACGGCCGGGCGCTTCTCGGCGGCCTTCCAGCCCTGTGGCTTGAACACATAGGCGGAGATGGCATCACCATGGCGATTCTTGAACGAAAAGCGCTCGGGGCGCAGCGCATCAACTTCGGCCCAGGCTTTGTCGTGGCTGTCGGTCAAGACCTTGCTTGAGCGCTTACCCGACTCGATCAGCTTGAGCTCAGGACGCGCCGCCCAATTGCCGGCATTCGCCGCCACCCATTGGCCGTCATGCGAGACCACCGCGTTGCGGTGATAGTCATTCGCGGCACCCAGTGCCTGCATCGCGCCATTGGCCAAGTTGACGCGAAACAGGTTCATCGCCGCCAGGTCGCCCTTGTTGGCGACGACAAACATCACCTTGCTGTCGGGCGTGAAGCCCAGCACCTGATGCGCT